>NZ_MVOK01000005.1:0-299060 GCF_002018915.1 Pseudomonas sp. MF6396
CACCGGATAACGTTGACAGCGTATCTGCCATGGCCTCGTTCAAGCCCGCAGCCATGGCGCCAGTTTTGAAATCGCTGCCCGTGGCCTCTGCCAGCAAACCACCCATGACGGCATGCACCACAATTTTTGGCAGGCTGCCGTTCTCAAATCGAATGGTCTGGTCACCGGCAAACTTGAAGCCCGTGGCCATGGCGATGCTGCCTGCCTGGCCGACTAGAGCATTGCCCAGGTTGTCGCTGAAGCTGCCGCCATTGATGGCCGTAGATATTGCGCTCGAAACAAGCGAGTGCGCACCAGCCCGAATGAGCGTATCTGAGGCGTTCGCCCATGTGAGTACGTTGCGCGGGTTGCTGGAAACCGGAATGAGGGTGCCATCGGCAGCCTTCACGAATCCGCCCGCTTGACCGCTTTGTTCTACGCCGAACCAGTGAGTGTCTACGTATTCAAATGAACCTGCCGTCAGTGAGGAGACTGCTGCATTCTTCAGACTGTCTTTGCTTAGTGTTTCCTTGAGCGCTGCTGCGAGATCACCTTGGTTGTTGATCGTACTGACCGCACCGGTTGTTGCCAGGCTTGTTGCTGCGCCTAGCTGAAAGCCCGTGAGACCGAATCCTGCCGGGCCCATTGCGGCGGCCATCAGGATAGCTACAGCCAGTTGTGCTCCAACACCCAAACCGGAATTTTCGTACTTGAAGCTAGAGTGAATTTCCTCCACCTGGCGCCAGTCGATACCACCCCTGGCTTCCACTTCTTTCAACCATGCCAGTTTCGGATCAGCCTTCACCATGGCGTCGATGGACTGACTGACAGTCCTCTGGTCGATCTTTTTTATATCGACCTTGATGCCGTCTACCGCATTGATTATCAGGTTTCCGTTGGCCACCATCTGCGTCTGGCGCAGCGTCTCATCCGTCTGCCCCTTGCCCTTGGCACTGGTCCACGCCAGGTCGCCCTTACTCTTTTCGTGACTCTCCTGATGCATGTCCTTGACGGCTTCGAACGTCACCGCACCGCCGCTTTCTATTGTGAGGTCGCGGCCTGACTCCAGGGCGGCGCCCTGGTACAACTGGTCACCGCCGCTCACCAGGGTCAGGTCACCCCCGCTGGTGACCACGCTGCCCACCGCCTTTACATCGGTGACTTCGTCACGCTGGGTCTTCTTGCTGCCCCAGCTGCCTTTCTTGTTCATGTCGTACAGCGAGTACTCGCTGTCGTTGGCGGCCAGTAGCTGCAGGGTATTGCCGGCGGAGATGTAGGCCTCGCCGCCCGCCGTGGCCTTGCTGGCAACCATCAGCAGGTTGTCGCCGGCCTCGATGCTGAGCGAGCCGCCGGCAGTCAGTTCGGCCGCCTGCTGGCGCACGCTGTCGTGCTGTTTCTCGGTTTTGGTGTTGCCTTTTCTGCCTTTGGAATAGGCATGGTCTTCGTCTGCCGCAGCAGCGATGAACACGTCGCGCCCAGCCTCCAGGGCGATGTCGCGACGTGCCTCGATCTCGCTGGCGATGACCGACAGGTCTTGCCCGGCCGAGGCACTGAAGCTGCCGCCAGCCTGCACTTGGCTGACGTACTGGGTGGTGGTGCTGTCGTAGCCGCTGACGCGGCGACGCTGGTACTCGTGGCTGTCGGTGACTTGCTGGCTGGCGATGTAGAGGTCGCGCTCGGCGCTCAGCGCAATGTTGCCGCCGGCGGTGGCCACGCCACCGACAAAGCCGATGTCGCGACCGGCCGAGAGGGTCAGGTCGTTGGCAGCCTCGATGCGCGCCGCATTGTTGACGATGTTCTGCACCACATGCTCGCCGCCGACACGATCGTCCAGGCGGGTGACGCTGCGCTCGTTGATGACATCGCCGGTCAGGGCCAACAGGCTCACGTCGCGGCCCTTGAGGATGCCGCCGGCGCTGTTGCGGATGGAATCGGTGGCCAGCAGGTCGAGGCGCTGGCCGGCTTCCATCAGGCCGCTGTTGTCGATGTTGCCGGCGGTGACGGAAAGGTTGTTGCTGGCGCGCAGGGTGCCGACGTTGTTCAGCTCGCCGCCGCTGATCAGGCTGACATCGCGCCCTTGGATCAACGCGCCGTTGGGCGCCAGGCGTCCTTCGGACTGGGCCAGGTAGAGCACCGGGGCCAGCACCTGCTCGCCGTTGACCTCGATGGTTTCCATCCACACGATGTCGTGGGTGAGGGCGGCCACCTGCTCGGCACTCAGCGACACGCCTACGCTCAGGCTCAGCGCATCCTTGCTGGCAATGGCGTTGTCCATCAGGTAGCGGAACATCGCCTCGTCGCTGTCCAGCCCGGCGATCAAGCGCTGCCCGGTGCGCTCCACTACCGCTTCGCGGATCAGGCGCTGTTCGTACAGGCCGTCGCCCAGGCGCTTCTTGGTGGCGTCGGGGTCGATGTCGAGGCTGCCCAGCAGGTAGTCGGAACTGAGGAATTTCTTCAGGTCGGTGAGCACCGGGTTGGTTTCCACCAGGTACTTGTGCGGCTGGCTGGCAGTTGCCGGGGTTGGCACGCCCTGTACCAGCTTCACGCCTGCCGGCAGGCCGTCCAGGCCCGTACCGGTTTGCCCGGCAACGCTGGCAGCCTGTGCGTCAGGGCCTGCCCAGTGACCCTGGCCGGCGTTGCCGGTGGCAGTGTTGGCCAGGCTGCCCAGCGTGCCGGCTTGCCCGTGCTGAGTCAGGTCGGCACCTGCGGCCAGTGCACCGCTGGCCTGGGCTGTCTGGCCGGTCTGCCCGCTAAGGCGGAACAGGCCATGCTCGCCCTGCGGCAGGCTGAAGCTTGGCAGCGTGACCGGGTTGACCTGGCGCTGTGCCAGGTCGGGCGGCAACTGCGAGGTAATGGCACGTACCGAGGTTTGCGCGGTGGCCTTGTCGGCATTGGCACCGCGTTGGCCTATGCTGCCGACCCCGCTGGCATTGGCGCGCACCACACTGTTGTCGATGCGCTCGGTGGCGTTGATGGTGACAGCGCCCGCAGCCTGGATGACGGCAGGGGAGACCACGGCGCCAGCGATGGGCGTGCGGTTGTCGCTCAACCTGTATACGCCTTTGCCGGGGTAGCCGCCGGCGGCCAGGAATTGGTCCAGGGTTTCCATGCCGGGTACGCCGGACTGGTTGAACGCGTTCTTCTTTTGCATGAAGCCGGAATAGTGCGACCGGTTACGGCTGTAGAAACTGCCGTTCAAGTTGCGCTGCTCGCCACCGCTCACGCCAATGTTGTTGAGTACGGCAGTGTCGATGCTGATGTTGCGGGCGGCAGAGACGCTGCTGTAACGGTTGCTGAACTCGTTGCCGCTGAACGTCAGGCTGCCACCTGTGGTGATCGATGCCGCCTGGCTGTCCTGGTCGATGACATCGTGGGAGATCTCGACGGCGGTGAACTGGAACTCGCAGCCCTTGCCCTTGCAATGGTCGTCGGCATAGGTGTTGATGCTCCCCGATACCCGTTCGGTCCGGACCGTGAGCTTGTCCTTGCGATTGATCAGGGTGTCGGCCAGCAGGCTCATGTTGCCGGCGCTTTCCAGGCTGCCGGAAATGTTCTCCACGTGCGTGGCACGGGTACCTCGGTCATTACGGGCGATGCTCAGCCCGCCTAGGCTGTACAGGTCGGCATAGGTGTTGGTGAAGGTGCCTACCCGCAGCGTCATATCGTTGCCGCTGAAGATCAGCCCGCGGTCGTTGCGCAGGGTGTCGGCATTGATGCGCAAGGCCGTGGCGCCGCCCAGGGTGGCGTAGTTGTCGAGCGTGCCGGCCGTGGCGGTCAGATTGCCCGCCGAGGTGATCCGCCCGCGGTTGGTCAAGGTGTTGGTGGCGCTCACCACGCTGGTGGCGCCCCCGGTAAGGGTGCTGGTGCTGGCAAGGTCGATGCTGGCCGCGTTCAGGGTCAGGTTGCCCAGGCTGGTGGTGCGCCCGGTGCCGTTGTAGGTGCCGGTGAGGTCGAGCCGCAAACTGCCGTCGCTGGCCAGCAGGCCGTCGTTGCGCCAATTGACCCCCTTGCCGGTGAAACTCTGCGCCGCCAGCAGCTTGCCGCTCGCGGTCTGGGTGAACTGGCCGATGTCCAGGTTCAGGCGCGCGGCCTGCAATACGCTGCTGTTGGTCCAGTTGGCGGCCTTGATGTCGAGCAGGCCGTTGGTGTACAGCAGGCCGCCCGCACGCATCACCTTGTCGGCGGCCAGGCCGAAGTTGCCGCTACCGGTGTGCAGCAACTGCCCGCTGTTGTTGCTCAGGCCGGCGACTTGCAGGTCCAGGTGCTGGTTGGCGGTTTCCAGCAGGCCAGCGTTGTTGTTGAACGTCTCGCGGGTGCTGATCAGGGTGGTGCCGCTGCGCCCCAGCGCGCGCAGGCTGCCATTGGCGTTGTTCAGCGTCTGGCTGCGCAGGGCCAGGTCAGCCTCGCTCTCGAGCTGGCCCAGTTGGTTGTCGAGCAGGCCCGACAGGTCGAAGTCGATGCGCCCGGCACCCACCTTGCCGGCCTGGTTGAGGAACTGCCCGGCGTTCACACCCAGCCATCCTGCGGCATACAGCCCGCCGCCCTGGTTGTCGAATGTGGCGGTGGCGATGCGGTTGTCGCCGGACAAGGCAGAGATGAAACCCTTGCGGTTTTGCAGGCCGTCGCGGGCCTCGAGGTCCAGCGTCTGGGCCTGGAGGGTGCCAGCATTGTTGTCGAGCAGGCCGCTGACCAGCGTGAGCCGGCCCTGGCTGCTATTGAGCATGCCGCCGGCGCTGTTGTTCAGGTGGGTGCTGTGGATATCGAGGTTGCCGGCCACGCTGTCCACGCGCCCGCCCTGATTGCGCAGGTCGTCGCCCAGGCGCAGCAGGATATTGCTCTGGGCCTTGAGGCTCGCCGCCTGGTTGTCGAGGGCCTGGGCCTGGATGTCGAGGCTGCCGCGTTCGCTGAATACCAGGCCGTCCTGCTGGTTGAGCAGGTCGCCCTTCAGACGTAATACCAGGTTCTGCTGGCTGGCCAGTGTGCCGCCAGCGCTGTTGTTCAGGCTGTCGGCGTCGATGCGCAGCAAGGCCTGGCTGACCAGCCTGCCGCCGCGATTGTCGAGGTTGGCGCTGTTTAGCAGCAGGTCGCCGCCACTGGCCAGGCGTGCGCCCTGGGTGTTGAGCAGCGCGCCGAGCAGGGTGACGCGCAGTGCGCCCTGGCTGGTCACCTGGCCGTTCTGGTTGTTCAGCTGCTTGCCGTCGATTTCCAGGCGCTGGCCATTGAGCTGGCCGCCGCTGTTGTCGATCACGCTGCTGGTACGGTTCAGGCTCAGGGTTTGGGTGGCCGCGATCAGGCCACCCTGGCTGTTGTCGAGCCGGCCGTCGATGCTCAGGGTCACATCGGCTTCGCCGGCGATGATGCCGTGTCGGTTATCCAGGCGCGTGGCAGTGATCTGCTGCCTGCCAAGGCTGACCAGTGCGCCCTGGTCGCGGTTGTCCAGGGTGTCTTCAAGGTGCACGTCGAGGCGGCCATGTTGGCTGGAGAGGGTGCCGGCGCCGCGGTTGTCCAGCGTAGTGCCCCTGACCTCAAGGCCCTGCAGGCCCGAGACAAGCCCCGCGTTGCTGTTGTCGATGCTGGTGGCCTCGACCTGCAATGTGCCGGCGCTGATGAGGCGGCCCTTGTGCTGGTTGTCGAGTTGCGTGGCGAGCAGGCTGAATGCCTGCTCGCTGGATATCTCACCGCCATTGCTGTTGTCGACCAGCCCCAGGTGCTCGAAGGTCAGCGGGCCGCGGGCGTGAATCAGCCCGCCCTGGTTGTCCAGCGTGCCGCCTTGCAGGTTCAGGTGCACGGCCTGTTCGCCGATCAGGCGGCCTTGCTGCTGGATCAGTCGCTGTACGCTCAGGCGCAGGTCGCCCTTGGCCGAGAGTTCGCCGCGCGGGCCATTGTCCAGGTGGCGGGCAGTGATCGTGAGGTTGGCGTCACTGCTGATGCGGCCACCGGGCAGGGCGTTGGCGTAGGCGCCGTTGCGCAGGTCGGTGCTGTTCAACAGCAAGGCTTTGGCGCTGGTGATGGCGCCGCTGCGGTTATCCAGCGTAGTGCTGTCGATGCGTGCATCGCCCTGGCTGATCAACTGGCCGCCCTGGCTGTTGTCCAGGGTGCCGGTGTCGATGTGCAAGCCCAGGTTGGCGGATACCAGCCCCTGGTCGCTGTTGTCGAAAACGCCGCTGTTCAGGCGCAGATTGCCGCCTGCCGACAGGGTGCCCTGATGCTGGTTGGCCAGCAGGCCTTCGAGGGTCAGCCCGATGTCGCCACGGCTGGCCAGGGTGCCGCCATGGGTGTTGCTCAGGCTGCCGGCTTCGATATCCAGCCCGGCGCCCGCCGACAGTACGCCGTTGCGGCTGTTGTCCAGGGCGTTGGCGATGCGCAGGATGAGGCTGTCGGCGCTGATCAGGCGCCCGCCCTGGTTGTCCAGGCGATCGGTGTGCAGGCTGTAGCCGAGGTCACTGGATATCTCGCCACCGGCGCTGTTGTCCAGCGCGCCGATCTGGCGCAGCAGTAGTTGGCCGGGGCTGGCGATCACGCCCTTGTCGCGGTTGATCAGTGTGCCGCCCTGCAGGTCCAGGCTGATGCCGGTTGCGCTGAACAGGTAGCCGCCATCGCGCTGGTCCAGCCCGCTGAGGGTGGCCTCGATCTTGCCCCTGGAAGTGATGCGGCCCTGTTCGCCGTTGTACAACTGGGCGCCATGCAGGGTGATGCCGGTGTCGCTGCCGATGCGGCCCTTGTCGCGGTTGTCGAGCCCGCCACTGCGCAGCTCGAGTGCGCCCACCGCGCTGATTGCGCCGCCATGACGGTTGTCCAGGTTCGCGCTGCGGATCGACAACGCGGCGTCGGTCACCAGGGTCCCGCCCTGGTTGTTCAGGGCGCCGTGGCTGACCACATTCAAGGTATCGATGGCCGATACCAGGCCCTTGTTGTGGTTGTCCAACTGAGCTGCACTCAGGCTCAGGCGGCCCTCGCTGACCAGCTCGCCGCCCACGCTGTTGTCCAGCGTGCCGCTGAGTTCGATATCGACCGAAGCCAGGCTGCTGACCCGGCCGGCATCGCTGTTGAGCAACTCGGCGCCGCGCAGTACTACCCCATCGCGTCCAGCCAGCAGGCCCTTGCTCTGGTTGAGCAGACGCTGCACGGTGAGGGTCAGGCCGCTGTCGCCGATGACCTTGCCGCTGGTGTTGTCCAGTTGCCCGGTAGCTGTGATGCCCACCGTGCCGATGCTCGACACCACACCTTGCTGGTTGAGCAGGTCGTGGGTGGTGATAGTCACCGCATCGTTGCCGACGATCTGCCCGGCGCGCTGGTTGTCGATGTGCTTGGCGTCGAGGGTCACGCGGCCCTGGCCGAGCAGCTTGCCGGCGTCATGGTTGCGCAGCGTGCCCACGTCAACGACCAGGTCGGCCTGGGTGCTGGCTTTGCCGCCGCCACTGTTGTCGAGGGTGTCGCCGACCACCGTCAGTCCCTGATCGGCAACCAGTACACCGCCTCGATTGTCCAGCCGCTCACCCGAAAGCGTCAGTGTGGCCTTGCTCGACAGCAGGCCGCTGCCACTGTTGTTCAGTTGGCCGGCCGTGACCTGCAGCGCGCCTTCGCTCACCACGTTGCCCTGGTTGCGGTTGTCCAGCAGGCCGCTGATGCGGGTGTTCAGCGTGCCCTGACTGAGCAGGGCGCCCTTGTTGCTGTTGTTCAGGCCAAGGCCCTGGATGTCCAGGTGCTGACTGGCCGAGATCAGGCCCAGGCGGTTGTCGATGGCAGCGCTGGCGATCAGCAGCACGTCGCCTCCAAGCAGTTTGCCGCCCTGGTTGTTCACGCTGGCGCTGCGCACTTCGTTGCGTGCGCCGGAAACCTCGCCGGCCTGGTTGTTCAGCGCGTGGCTTTGAATCACCACCTGCCGGTTGCTGGCCAGCAATCCTGCGTTGCTGTTGTCCAACTGCGGCGCGTCAATGGCCAGGCTGTCGAGGCCGATCACTCGACCACCCTGGTTGTTCAGGCCGGAGTTGGCCTGCACCACGGTGCTGCGCTGGCTATGCAGCAGGCCCTTGTCGCGGTTGTCCAGCGTGTCGGCCTTGAGCGTGAGGGTGTGGCTGGCCAGTACCTGGCCCTGGCGGTTGTCCAGCTTGCCGGCGGTCACCGTGGTGGTAGCGCCCTTCAGGCTGCCACCCTGGTTGTCCAGGTTGGCGCGGGCGGTCACTTCGAGTTGGCGGCTGGCAACCACGCTGGCGCTGTTGCGCAGGTCCTGGCTGGCCAGGTGCAGGTCGCCGCGGTTGTTGCGGGTGTTGTTGGCTTCGACACCGGCTTCGATCACGCCGCGGTTGTCGATCTGCCTGGCTGCCACGTCGATGCGTTCGCGAGCAGCCAGGCTTTGCCGGTTGACCAATTGCTCGGCGCTGCGAATCTCGGCGTTGCGCGTTGCGTAGGTCTTGCCTTCGAGCTCCACCTGGTGGGCGGCGATTTTCAGGTCGCGCTCGGCGGTGACATTGCCCAGGCTCAGCTTGCCGTTCACGTCGATCTGCACGTCACTGGCGGTGGAGGCCATGTTGCCGGCCAGTTTCACCCCCACGCCCTTTTCGGTGCCCACCAGGCGGATGGCGCCGGCGTACATGCCACCCAGTGCGGAACTGTCAATGGCCAGCAAGGGTTTGCCGCTGCCGTCGTCCGCCCGTGGCGTGACCTGCAGGCTGTCGGCCTTGACGTCGTTGCGTCCGGTAACGATGTTCAGTTGCTGGGCGTGCAACGTGGCGTTGAGCTTGGCGCTGCGGGTGATCAGGTCGAACTGTTCGACATTGCTGGCATTGAGCCCGGCGCCTTCGAGCGCGATGTCGCCGCCATCGACCTGAAAGCGGTCCAGGCGTTCGCCGTCCATGATCGGTTTGCCGGTGGTCAGCGTGGCGCGCGGGGTATTGATGAAGCCGCAACCGTTGCAGGTGATGCCGTGGGGGTTGGCCACGATCACCCGCGCAGCGGAGCCGGCCACTTCGGTGTAGCCCGCCAGGGTGCTGCGGTTGCCCCCGGTCACCTGGTTGAGGATGACCTTGGCCGCCTGGCCCTTGAGGTTGGGGTTGCCCACGATGATGCCGCCCAGCTGGGTGCTCTGGGTCTTGTTGGTGGCATTGTTGAGGATCAGCCCCTGCTTGCCGACGTTGTAGTCGCGAAAGGTGTTGCTCGACAGCCCGCTGCCGTTGGGGCGGGCGATGTTGACGATGGGCACCCCGTTGCCGGCTGCGCCCACGGTGGTGCCGGCCTTGGCCGCCGCATCCACGGTAACCTGCGCGGCGGTGGCGACGATCGGGTTGAGGAACATGACCCCGGCAACGATCAGGGCCAGGTACTGGTTCAACGGGCTGCGGGCGTCCATGTCAAAACTCCGGAAAATCGGTGCCCCTCCATCAGGGCACGTTAATCGGCTGGGGGGCCGGTCAGAAGAACGCGTCCATGCGCACGTAGATCGGGTGTTCACGACGTTCGAGGCTGTCGGGCCGCTGCAACGAGCGGGCAAAACTGACGCTGGCGGCGAAGTACTGCCCGCGCAGGTTCAGTTCCACGGCGTTGCCGCTCAGGCGGCCATGGGTGTCGGGGTTGTTGTGGTCGCCCTTTATCACGCCCACGTCGTAGGCCAGTGCCGCGCCGTACTCCTGCACGAAGGGCTGCAAGGGCGCCCAGCTCACCGGGCGACGCCAGCGCAACTGGTTGCGCCAGTAGCCGCCGCTGTTGCCGGTGAGGGTCTGCTGCTTGAACCCGCGTACCGAGTTGAGCCCGCCCACGCTGATGCGCTGCGGGCTGTAGAGCGGGTCTTCGCTGCGCTGGCCGGTGGCCAGGCTGTCGAAGCTGAAGGCTTCGCCCCACAGGGTGAACGGCTGCAGGTAGCTCAGGGTCAGGCTGTATTTGTTGTAGCGGGCAACCGGTTCGGTGCCGTGCGGGTCGCCCGCGCCCTGGGCGTCGAAGGCGCCGATGCCTTGCTGCCAGCCGGCGTCGAGGTTGAGGAAGGCGGTGCCGATGCGCCGCCCATGGTTCACGCCCAGCTGGCTTTCGCTCAGGCGCGTGCTCGACACGTCGATCAGGCTGTCGTCCAGGTAGTTGTTGGTACGCAGGTGGCTGATGCCGAGGTTGACCGCCGTCTTGCTCAGGGCATCGCGGTGTATCACGCGCTCGACGCGCAGTTGGTGCATCTGGCTGTCGCCATCGAGCTTGAAGGGAAAGCCGCTGGAATCGTCGCGGGTACGGTAGTAGCTCTGGTTGTAGCTGTAGGTGAAGGTCCACCAGCCCCATGGCACGCTGTAGTTCAGGTACTGGCTGTCGGAGTGGCGCCAGTGGTCGCTGACCGCGTCCTGATTGGCCCTCAGGCTGAACTGATCGGCCAGGCCCAGTGGGCTGTCCCAGTCCAGGCCCAGGCCCATTTGCTGTTCACCGCTGCTGCGGTCGCCGTCATTGTTGCGCGTGGCCGACACGCGCCAGGGCTTGTCGCGCTGCCCCTGCAACTGCACCCGGCTGCTGCCCACCTCGTCGCCCGGCACCAGTTCCAGTTGCGCCTGGCGCGAGGGCAGGCGGGTCAGCTGGTCGACCAGTTGCTCCAGTTCGCGCAGGTTCAGTACCTCGCCGGTGGTGCCGGGGAAGGCCATGGCCAGCTCGCGCGGGCTGGCCAGGCTGGAGCTGTCCAGGCCGTCCAGGCGCCCTTCGACGACAGTGATCTGCAGGGTGCCGGAGGACAGGTCCTGCTGGGGCAGGTAGGCGCGGGTAGTGATGTAGCCACGGTTGAGGTAGTGATCGGTGACCACCTTGAGCAGCGCATTGAGCTGGCCGACACCCAGGCACTGGCCTTCGTAGGGTTCGAGCAGACGGCGCTGCTCGCGCTCGCCCAGGTGCTCGGCGCCCTCGAGCACTATGTGACGGATGGTAAAGCAACGGGTGTCTTCAGGTGTGCTGGCTGGCACCTGGGGCGCAGCCCTGCCTGGGAGGCTTTGCAGCTCCTGCAGGCGTTTGCGCTGTTCTTGCAGCAGCCGCTCCTGGCGGTCGCGGATCAGGTCGCGGTCGCCTGGGGTTTGCAGCGGGTCGGCCGAGGCGAAAAACGGCAGCAGCGCCAGGCCGAAAGCCAGGCGACGGAAGAGGTAGAGCATGAGGGTGATCCATCACTCGTTATGCAAAAAGAACGTCTGTTTCCTACAAACGCGGCGCAGGATACTGCAAAAAAGCGTCGAGGTGATGGCTAATTGACGTCATTTTTGTAACGGGTGTAGGAGGTTTCCGGTTGCCGCACATGGGGTGAACAGCGTCGAGTTTGCAGGGCGCAGACGTGCACTCGGTTCGGACCGGTGCGCGTGATGAACATCCTGTTTGTTTGGGGGGCCGCCGGCTTCGCACTTTTCGGGTTTACCGTGGCAGCCAGTAGACTACAGTTTGTCCCGAGGGAATTTTTATCGCAGCTCGCGTTCCAAGCCTGGCAGGGAACCGCCGTCGGTCCGCTGCATACACGAATTCTGTAGGAGCTTGTCCATGTTCACCATGCGTCGTCTGATTATCGTCGCTACTGCTGCTGCCCTGATGACTGGCTGCGCCAGTCAGAACCCCTATGACAACCAGGGCCAGGCGCAAGGCTCCACCGGGATGAGCAAGACCGCCAAGTACGGCGGCCTGGGCGCATTGGCCGGTGCCGTTGCCGGTGCCGCCATCGACCACAACAACCGTGGCAAGGGTGCGTTGATCGGCGCCGCCGCGGTGGGCGCCGCCGCCGCCGGCTACGGCTACTACGCCGACCGCCAGGAAGCGGCACTGCGCGAGAGCATGGCCAACACCGGTGTCGAAGTGCAGCGTCAAGGCGACCAGATCAAGCTGATCATGCCGGGCAACATCACCTTCGCCACCGACTCGGCGAGCATTGCACCAAGCTTCTACGCGCCGCTGAACAACCTGGCCAACTCGTTCAAGCAGTTCAACCAGAACACCATCGAAGTGGTCGGTTTCACCGACAGCACCGGCAGTCGCCAGCACAACATGGACCTGTCGCAGCGTCGTGCACAGGCCGTGAGCACCTACCTGACCTCCCAGGGCGTCGACCCTTCGCGCGTGAGTGCGCGTGGCCTGGGCCCGGACCAGCCGATCGCGAGCAACGCCGATGCCAACGGGCGTGCGCAGAACCGTCGGGTGGAGGTGAACCTCAAGCCGATTCCTGGGCAGCAGTACCAGTAAATCTTTTCGCCAGCAATGCTGGCTCCTACAAGGGGCTCACGCCGTTGTAGGAGCCGGCCTTGCCGGCGAAGGGCTCACTGCTGGCGCATCCGCTCCAGCCGTTCATCCTTCTCTTCCCACAACCGGTTGATCCACTGCTGGAACGCCAGCCTGTAGGCTTCATCCTGGTCGTAGCTGCGTCCCAGGAATTCCTTGGGAATCGCCAGCGCCTCGAACGTCACCTCCACCCGCGCCACCCGCCCGCACAGCAGGTCCCAGAATCCCGGTGTGCCCTGCGGGTAATGGATCGTCACGTTGATGATCGACTCCAGTTGCTCGCCCATCGCATCCAGCACGAAGGCAATGCCGCCCGCCTTGGGTTTGAGCAGGTGCCGGAACGGCGAACCCTGTTCGGCATGCTTGGCGGGGGTGAAACGCGTGCCTTCGGCAAAGTTGAAGATCGCCGTGGGCTTGCCACGGAACCTGGCGCAGGTACGGCGTGTGGTCTGCAGGTCCTTGCCCTGTTTTTCTGGGTGCTTGGCCAGGTAGGCCTTGCTGTAGCGCTTCATGAAGGGGAAGCCCAGCGCCCACCAGGCCAGGCCGATCACCGGCACCCAGATCAGCACCTGCTTGAGGAAGAACTTGAGCGGTCGGATGCGCCGGTTGAGCACGTATTGCAGCACCATGATGTCCACCCAGCTCTGGTGGTTGCTGGTCACCAGGTAGCTGTGCTGGTAGTCCAGCCCGGCCAGCCCCTCGATGTCCCAGCGGGTGCGCCCGACCAGGTTCATCCAGCCCTTGTTGTTGCTGATCCAGGCTTCGTGGATGTGCCGCATCAGTTCGTCGGTGACGCGCTGCGCGGCGGCAAAGGGCAGGCACAGCTTGAACAGGCTGACGATGAACAGCGGTGTGCAGCACAGGATGGTGTTGGCGGCCAGCAGCAGCGAGCCGATGACTCCGCGCACGGGCGCGGGCAGAAAAGCGAGCATGGTCAGTTATCCAGCGAGCGGTTGGCCTGAATCGCGGTCAGGGCAATGGTGTAGACGATGTCGTCGACCTGGGCGCCACGCGGCAGGTCGTTGACCGGCTTGCGCAGGCCCTGCAGCATCGGCCCCAGGCTCACGCAATCGGCGCTGCGCTGCACGGCCTTGTGGGTGGTGTTGCCGGTGTTCAGGTCGGGGAACACGAACACCGTTGCGCGTCCGGCCACCTTGCTGTTGGGCGCCAGCTGGCGGGCGATGTCCTGGTTGGCGGCGGCGTCGTACTGCAACGGCCCATCGATCTGCAGGCCACGCTGGGTTTCCTGGGCCAGCAGGGTGGCCTCGCGCACCTTCTCGACCTCTTCGCCGCTGGCCGAATCGCCACTGGAATAGCTGATCATCGCCACCCGCGGGGTTATGCCGAAGGCTTCGGCCGAATCGGCGCTTTGCAGGGCAATTTCGGCCAGTTCGCCAGCAGTGGGGTGCGGGTTCATCACGCAGTCGCCATACACCAGCACCTGCTCGGGGAACAGCATGAAGAACACCGACGACACCAGGCTGCAGCCGGGGGCGGTCTTGATCAGTTGCAGGGCCGGGCGGATGGTGTTGGCGGTGGAGTGCACCAGGCCCGAGACCAGGCCGTCGACCTCGTCCAGGGCCAGCATCATGGTGCCGATCACCACCGGGTCTTCGAGCTGCTGCTCGGCCATCGGCGCGTTCAGGCTCTTGCTCTTGCGCAGGCTGACCATAGGCTCGACGTAGCGCTCGCGGATCAGGTCCGGGTCCAGAATCTCCAGCCCCTCGGGCAGGCTGATGCCCTGGGCGCGGGCCACTGCCTGTACGTCCTCGGGCCTGGCCAGCAGCACGCAGCGGGCGATGCCACGGGCCTGGCAGATGGCGGCGGCCTGCACGGTCATCGGCTCGGCGCCTTCGGGCAGCACGATGCGCTTGTTGGCCTGCTGGGCTCGCTGGATCAGCTGGTAGCGGAACACCGCAGGCGACAGGCGCATCTCGCGCGGGGTGCCGCAGCGCTGGTTGAGCCAGTCGGCGTCCAGGTGGCTGGCCACGAAGTCGGTGATGATCTCCGCGCGCTCGCGGTCGTCCACCGGGATTTCCTTGTTCAACTGGTTCAGCTGGTTGGCGGTGTCGTAGGAGCCGGTACTCACCGACAGCACCGGCAGGCCGGCCAGCAGGGCGCCCTGGCACAGTTCGAGGATGCGCGGGTCGGGCTTGCTGTCGCTGGTCAGCAGCAGGCCGGCCAGTGGCACACCGTTGATCGCCGCCAGGCTGACGGCCAGGATGATGTCGTCGCGATCACCCGGGGTCACCACCAGCGTGCCGGGCTTGAGCAGCGGCACGGTGTTGGCCACGGTGCGGGCGCAGATGATGATCTTGTTCATGCGCCGGGTTTCGTAGTCGCCGGCGTTGAGTACCTGGGCACCGAGCAGCTCGGCCACGTCGCGGGTGCGCGGGTCGTTGAGCCCGGCCTGGAACGGGATGCAGCCCAGCAGGCGGAACTCGCCGCTGCGCAGCAGGGGCGAATGCTCCTGCAGGCGGCTGGCGAAGGTGTCCATCGGTTCGTCGCTGCGCACCTTGTTGAGGATCACGCCCAGCACCTTGGGGTCGCGCGGGCCGCCGAACAGCTGGGCCTGCAGCTCGACACGGCCCGACAGCTCGGCCAGCACGTCGTTTTCCGGCGCCGACACCAGGATCACCTCGGCGTCCAGGCTCTTGGCCAGGTGCAGGTTGACCCGTGCCGCGTAGCTGGCATGGCGGGTGGGCACCATGCCCTCGACCACCAGCACGTCCTTGCCGATGCAGGCCTGCTGGTACAGGGTGATGATTTCTTCGAGCAGTTCGTCCAGCTGGCCATCGCCGAGCATGCGTTCCACATGCGCCAGGCTCAGCGGTTGCGGCGGCTTGAGGCCGTGGGTGCGGGCGACCAGTTCGGTGGAGCGTTCCGGGCCGGTGTCGCCGGGGTGGGGCTGGGCGATCGGCTTGAAGAAGCCGACCTTGAGACCGGCGCGTTCCAGGGTGCGCACCAGGCCCAGGCTGATGGAGGTCAGGCCGACACCAAAGTCGGTCGGCGCGCTGAAAAATGTCTGCATGCGAGCTTCTCGAAGTGAGCTGTTGCAAAAGAATCAATTGCCAAGGGTAGCGCTATCGACCCCCTGAGCGCACCAGCCGCAGGCAAATGGCTGGCCGATTCGTTGCTGGCGCAGGCCTGCGTCCAGCACCCAGCCACGTGACTGCCACGGCGGTTCGTGGCGCAGGTGCTGGGTATGCCCGCACGACAGTTCGACCACCCAGTGGCCATGCTCGTCCTGATGAAAACCCAGCACCCGGCTGGGAAAAGCGGCTTCCCGTTTGTCCGGGTTGCGTTCGCTTTCAGGCGATGCGTTGGTTACACTTGTTCGTTCTACATTCTTATGCAAAAGGTCTCGCCCCATGCCGATCGCCGCCAACAAGGCTGTCTCCATCGACTATACCCTGACCAACGACGCTGGTGAGGTCATCGATAGCTCCAACGGCGGCGCGCCGCTGGTTTACCTGCACGGTGCAGGCAACATCATTCCGGGCCTGGAAAAAGCCCTGGAAGGCAAGGATACCGGCGCCGAGCTGGACGTTGCCATCGAGCCGGAAGACGCCTACGGCGAATACCTGGCCGAACTGGTCAGCACCCTGAACCGCAGCATGTTCGAAGGTGTCGACGAGCTGGAAGTGGGCATGCAGTTCCACGCGTCCGCGCCTGATGGCCAGATGCAGATCGTGACCATCCGTGACCTGGACGGCGACGACGTGACCGTCGACGGCAACCACCCACTGGCTGGCCAGCGCCTGAACTTCAAGGTCAAGGTCGTTGCCGTGCGTGATGCCAGCGAAGAAGAAATCGCCCATGGTCACGTGCATGGCGAAGGTGGCCATCAGCACTGATTTCTGCGCTAAGCTCAGAAGGTCGCTAAGGCGCCCGGGCAAGTCTGTCGTGTTCTCCCAGGAGGCAGACGGCTTGGCCGGGCGCTTTTTTAGTGGGCAGCATTTGTTGCGCCAGCCGGGACCGATGCCGGTAACTGGCCGGGAACTGGAAAGGGGAGTACGTCATGAGTGCATTTCACGACCTGAAATTGCAGGCGCTGGATGGCCAGGAGTTGCCATTGGCGCCGTTCAAGGGGCAGGTGGTGCTGGTGGTCAATGTCGCCTCCAAATGTGGCCTGACCCCGCAATATGCGGCGCTGGAGAATCTCTACCAGCATTACAAGGACAAGGGCTTCAGCGTGCTGGGCCTGCCGTGCAACCAGTTTGCCGGGCAGGAGCCGGGCAGCGAGCAGGAGATCGCCCAGTTCTGCAGCCTGAACTACGGGGTGAGTTTCCCGCTGGGCAGCAAGCTGGAGGTCAACGGCCCGGAGCGGCATCAGCTGTACCGCCTGCTGGCCGGTGAAGGCGCCGAGTTCCCGGGGGATATCACCTGGAACTTCGAGAAGTTTCTGGTAGGCAAGGACGGCCGCGTGCTGGCGCGCTTTGCGCCGCGTACTGCGCCGGATGATGCCACGGTGGTGCAGGCTATCGAGAAAGCCTTGGCCTGACGTGCCCCTTCGCCGGCAAGGCCGGCTCCTGCAATGGATGCACCGTCGTATGCAGGAGCCGGCCTTGCCGGCGAAAAATCCACCCCGATCACCGCTATCAATAGTACTGGGGTCAGCGACAATCCCGCCCTATGCTCAGGCGCCATCCCTTTCCCAGGAGCGCCGAATGCCTGCTCAAGCCCTGTTCACCCCCTTCAAGCTGGGCGCCCTCGAGCTGCCGACCCGTGTGGTCATGGCACCGATGACCCGAACCTTCTGCCCAGGCGGTGTGCCTCATGCGCAGGTGGTCGAGTATTACCGCCGCCGCGCCGCTGCCGATGTCGGCCTGATCATCACCGAAGGCACTACCGTCGACCACCCGGCCGCCAACGGTTACCCCAACGTGCCGCGCTTTCATGGTGAAGATGCCCTGGCGGGCTGGAAGAAGGTCGTCGATGCCGTACACGCCGAAGGCGGCAGGATCGTGCCGCAACTGTGGCACGTGGGCAGCGTGCGCCGCCTGGGTACCGAGCCGGACGCCAGCGTGCCGGGTTACGGCCCCAGCGAAAAACTCAAGGATGGCCAGGTGGTGGTGCACGGCATGAGTCATGCCGACATCCGCGACGTGATCGAGGCGTTCGCCCAGGCTGCCCGCGATGCCAAGGCCATCGGCATGGATGGCGTCGAGATACATGGCGCACACGGCTACCTGATCGACCAGTTCTTCTGGGCCACGAGCAACCAGCGCAGCGATGAGTACGGCGGCGACCTGGCCGGCCGCTCGCGCTTTGCCATCGAGCTGGTGCAGGCGGTACGCGCCGCCGTAGGCCCGGACTTTCCGATCATCCTGCGCTTCTCGCAATGGAAGCAGCAGGACTACAGCGCCCGCCTGGTCGACAACGCCGAGGCGCTGGGCGAGTTCCTGCGCCCGCTGGCCGACGCCGGCGTGGATATCTTCCACTGCTCCACGCGCCGCTTCTGGGAGCCTGAGTTCGAAGGCTCGGACCTGAACCTGGCTGGCTGGACCCGCCTGCTCACCGGCAAGCCCACCATCACCGTGGGCAGCGTGGGCCTGGATGGGGAGTTTCTGCAGTTCATGGTCGACACCGACAAGGTGGCGCAACCGGCCAGCCTGGAGAAACTGCTGCAGCGCCTGGGCGACCAGGAGTTCGACCTGGTGGCCGTAGGGCGTGCCTTGCTGGTGGATGCCCAGTGGGCGGCCAAGGTGCGTGAGGGGCGCGAGCAGGACATCCTGCCGTTCAGCCGCGAGGCGCTGACGAGCCTCGCTTGACCAGCAGCGCCGCATCGACGCGGCGCTGAGACGGTGCCGGTGCCTGTTCGCAGGCGCCGCGCAGGTGCGCCTCGAACTGTTCGACGATGGCCGGCCAGCCCTGGCGGCTGGCATGCTGGCGGGCATTGAGGCGCACCCGGCGCAAGGTCTCGCTGTCTTCCAGCAGCCAGCTGGCGGCATCGATGAAGGCCTCTGCATCCCCCGGCATGGCCAGTGCGCCACTGTGCCCATGACGAATGTGCTGGGCTGCTGCGGCCTCGTCGTAGGCCACCACCCCAAGGCCGGAGGCCAGCGCCTCCAGCACTACGTTGCCGAAGGTTTCGGTCAGGCTCGGGAACAGGAAGATATCCCCCGAGGCGTAGTGTTCGGCCAGGCATTCGCCGCGCTGTACCCCGCAGAACACTGCACCTGGCAACTGCTGCTCGAGTGCGCCGCGCTGCGGGCCGTCCCCCACCACGATCAGGCGCAGGTTGCGCAGGGGGTAGGCCTTGCGCAGGGCGTCCAGGCACTGGCCGAGCAGGCCCAGGTTCTTCTCGGTGGCCAGCCGCCCCACATGCAGCAGGGCGATGTCGTCGGGCCCAAGGCCCCACTGGTCGCGCAAGCTCTGGCGGCGCCGGGCCGGGTTGAACAGGCTGCTGTCGACCCCGCGCGACAGCAGGGTCAGGCGTTCGAAGCCGCGCCGCTGCAGCTCCAGGCGCTGGCTGACGCTGGGCACCAGGGTGCTGTGGCAGCGATGGTGGAAGCCGCGCAGGTAACGGGTGACCAGCCGCGTGAGCAGGCCGAAGCCGTACTGGCCGGAGTACTGCTGGAAGTTGGTGTGAAAGCCGCTGACCACCGCGATGCCCAGGCGCCGCGCCGCCCGCAGTGCACTCAGGCCCAGTGGCCCCTCGGTGGCGATGTACAGCACGTCCGGGCGGTCGCGGCGCCAGCGGCGCAGCAGCTTGTGCATCGACACCTGCCCCCACTGCAGGCCGGGGTAGCCGGGCAGGGGCCAGCCACGGCACAACAGCAGGTCGGCCTGCGCAGGGCCGGCGGCATCGCCGGCCTGGCGCGGGCGCACCAGCTCCACCCGGTGGCCGCGCAGGCGCAGGCCTTCGTGCAGGCGGCCAAGGGTGTTGGCCACGCCATTGATTTCGGGTGGGAAGGTTTCGCTGACAAGGGTTATGTGCAGGGCGGCGGGACTGGTCATGGGAGGATTTTCCGAGGTGCCGATTGCGCCCGGATGACAGCAAAATGACGGATACATGACGCCCGATCATTGGCGCTTTTGCGCTGTGAAAATAAGCTTGGCCAGCGCCTCAAGAATGCCGCATCGCCAGCCGATGAAGTTGCATTCAAATGAGACTTTCGCTCCAGGAGCGGTGATGTTCAACAGCAAACTGAAACAAGAAAATGCCAGGCTGCGCGAAGAGCTGATGACCATGGAGCAGGTCAAGTGCAGCCTGGACAGCGAGATGCTGGTGCTGCAACTGGACCCCCAGGGCCGCATCGAAGCGGTCAACGGCAACTTCGAGAAAGAGATGCGCTACAGCAGCCAGCAGTTGCTGGGCCGCAACATCGAAGAGATCGTGCCGGCGCATGTAAAGCCGCTGGATTTCTACCAGCGCATGAAACAGGCGATCAACCGCGGCGAGCACCTCAACGGCGCGTTTCGCCTGCTGCGCGGCAACGGCGAGGAAGCCTGGCTGCGCTCGATCCTGCAGCCGGTCAAGGGCAGTGACGGGCGCCTGCGCTACTTCACCCTGCACTCCAGCGACCTGACCCGCACCATCGAGACGTCACGCGAGCACGAGAGCCTGATCAAGGCCCTGATGCGCTCCACGGCAGTGATCGAGTTCAACCTCAACGGCGAGGTGCTGGCTGCCAACGACCGCTTCCTCAAGACCATGGGCTATTCCCTGGAGCAGGTGCGCGGCAAGCACCACCGCATGTTCTGCGAGCCGGAAGAGTACAACTCGGCGCATTACCAGCAGTTCTGGGAAAAACTGCGCCGTGGCGAGTTCGTGGCCGAGCGCTTCAAGCGCATCGATGCCCATGGCCGCGTGGTCTGGCTGGAGGCGTCGTACAACCCGATCATCGACGCCCATGACGTGCTGTACAAGGTGGTCAAGTTCGCCACCGTGATCACCGACCAGGTCAACCAGGAAGCGGCGGTGGCCCACGCCGCCGACATCGCCTACACCACGTCCCTGGACACCGACTCCAGTGCACGTCGCGCCACCGAGGTGGTGACTCAGACGGTCGAGGTCATGCGCGGCCTGGAGACGTACATGCAGCAGGCCGCCGACGGCATCGAGGCGCTGGACAAGCAGTCCCAGGTGATCGGTTCGATCATCAAGACCATCAGCGACATTGCCGGGCAGACCAACCTGCTGGCGCTCAATGCGGCCATCGAAGCCGCGCGTGCCGGCGAGCAGGGCCGGGGTTTTGCGGTGGTGGCCGACGAGGTGCGGCAACTGGCCTCGCGCACCAGCACCGCCACCGAGGAAATCGCCCGGGTGGTGCAGCAGAACGCCCAGTTGGCCAAGGCGGCGGTCGACATCATCGACAACAGCAAGCGCCAGGCCGAAGAGGGCCTGTCGCTGGCCGGGCAGACCGGTACGGTGATCGTCGAGATTCAGGACGGGGCGCAGAAGGTGGTGGACGCGGTCGGCCAGTTCTCCAACCAGCTGGCGCCCTGACGGCGCGGTGGCGGCGGCCTTGCACCGTCGCCACCGTCGCCCCGGCAACCGTCAGCCGCGTTCGCGTACCCAGAACAGCGTGGCACCGGCGATGGCGGCAGGCATCATCACGATGTTCACGAACGGGATCAGCAGCACCAGGTACACCGAGCCGCCAAAGCCCAGGCTCTGCCAGCGCTTGGCGCGCAGCCAGGCGAGCATGTCCTGCCAGCTCATCTTGTTGTTGTCTGCCGGGTAGTCGATGTACTGGATGGCCATCATCCAGACACCGAACAGCAGCCACAGCGGCGCGGCCACGATGTTGACCACCGGGATCCACGACAGGATGAACAGCGCCAGGGCGCGCGGCACGAAGTAGCCCAGCTTGCGCAGTTCGCGGCTCAGGGTGCGCGGCACCATGGCGGCCAGTTCGCCCCAGCTGAAGGCCGGGAACGGGTCGGTGCCACGTACCACCACCTCGACCTTTTCGGCCAGAAAACCGTTGAACGGTGCCGCGATGATGTTGGCCAGCATGGTGAAGGTGAAGAACACCATCAGCACCACCAGCACCACGAACAGCGGCCACAGCACATAGTTGAGAAAGCTCAGCCAGCCCGGCAGGGTCGGAATCAGCGAGTCCACCCACAGGCTGAACTGGTGACCGGCAAAATAGATCAGGCCCACGAACAGCAGCAGGTTGACCGCCAGCGGCAGCAGTACGAACAGGCGCAGGCCCGGGCTCAGGACCAGTTTCAGGCCCTCGCGCAGGTATTGGGGGCCGGACAGGACAGGGGCTTGCATAAAAGGCTCCGAGCGGTGGTAAACGCGCCGACCTTACCGAGTTTGACGCCTGGGCGAAAGCGCGGCGAAATGCGCGCAACCCCCGGTAACAAAACCCTGTCGATCATTTAATAGGCAAAGCGGCCGGTGCTCGGCAGGTGAATAGAGGTCGTCTATAAGGTGGATTGTCTAAGGATATTTCCTTAATCTCTGCCTCCTCGTTACAGTCGCACCAATTTCACGGTTTCCAGAACCTGCGGCCAATAGCCTTCCCCAAGTGCTTCGCGGGTTCTTTTTTATTCCAGCCGGTGCCCCCGGCGTCATGTGGCTGGCTCGCCAGCTCGACAGGAGCGTTTCATGTCTGAAGTTCGTCATTCGCGAGTGATCATTCTCGGTTCCGGCCCTGCCGGTTACAGCGCCGCCGTGTACGCGGCCCGTGCCAACCTCAAGCCGCTGCTGATCACCGGCATGCAGGCTGGCGGCCAGCTGACCACCACCACCGAAGTCGACAACTGGCCGGGCGATGCACATGGCCTGACCGGCCCTGCGCTGATGCAGCGTATGCAGGAGCATGCCGAGCGTTTCGAGACCGAAGTGGTGTTCGACCACATCAACGCCGTGGACCTGGCCAACAAGCCGTTCACCCTCAAGGGCGACAGCGCCACCTACACCTGCGACGCACTGATCATCGCCACCGGCGCCAGCGCGCGCTACCTGGGCCTGCCGTCGGAAGAGGCGTTCATGGGCAAGGGCGTTTCGGCCTGCGCGACCTGTGACGGGTTCTTCTACCGCAACAAGCCGGTGGCCGTGGTCGGTGGTGGCAACACTGCCGTCGAGGAAGCCCTGTACCTGGCCAACATCGCCAGCAAGGTGACCCTGGTGCACCGCCGCGAGACCTTCCGCGCCGAGAAGATCCTGATCGACAAGCTGCACGCCCGCGTGGCCGAAGGCAAGATCGAGCTCAAGCTCAACGCCACCCTGGACGAAGTGCTGGGCGACAACATGGGTGTGACCGGTGCGCGCCTGAAGAACAACGACGGCAGCTTCGATGAAGTGAAGGTCGACGGCGTGTTCATCGCCATCGGTCACACCCCCAACACCTCGCTGTTCGAAGGCCAGCTGGCGCTCAAGGATGGCTACATGGTGGTCAACGGCGGGCGTGACGGCAATGCCACCGCCACCAGCATCGAGGGCGTATTCGCCGCCGGCGACGTGGCCGACCACGTGTATCGCCAGGCAATCACCTCGGCCGGTGCCGGCTGCATGGCGGCACTGGATGTCGAGCGTTACCTGGACGGCCTGCAGAACGCTTCGTTCTGAGGACTGTTGGGGCTGCTTCGCAGCCCTTCGCGGGTCAAGCCCGCTCCCACAGGGATCACTGCTGTCCTTGTGGGAGCGGGCTTGACCCGCGATGCTTTCAAAGGCTCAGGCGCATCGACAGGTCCACTGCCTTCACATCCTTGGTCATTGCCCCGATCGAGATGTAGTCCACCCCCGTCTCGGCAATTGCGCGCAACGTGCTTTCGCTGATCCCGCCGCTGGCTTCCAGCTTGGCCTTGCCGGCATTGAGGCGCACCGCCTCGCGCATTTCGTCCAGGTTCAGCTCGTCGAGCATGACGATGTCGGCCCCGGCCTCCAGCGCCTGCTGCAGTTCATCCAGGCTCTCCACCTCGATTTCCACCGGCTTGCCCGGCGCAATGCGGCGCGCCGCAGCGATCGCTTCGGCAATCCCGCCGCTGGCGGCAATGTGGTTTTCCTTGATCAGAAACGCGTCGTACAGGCCGATGCGATGATTGTGGCAGCCGCCGCAGGTCACTGCGTACTTCTGCGCCAGGCGCAGGCCCGGCAGGGTCTTGCGCGTATCCAGCAGCTTGACCTGGGTATCGGTCACCAGGTCGGCCAGGTGCCGCGCATGGGTGGCCACCCCCGACAGCAGCTGCAAAAAGTTCAGCGCGCTGCGCTCGCCGGTCAGCAGCGAGCGGGCCGGCCCTTCCAGGTGGAACAGTGCCTGATTGGCCGTGGCCCGGTCGCCGTCCTTGACCTGCCAGTGCACCGCCACCCGCGGGTCGAGCTGACGAAACACCGCGTCCACCCAGGCCGTGCCGCTGATCACGCAGTCGTCGCGGGTAATGATGGTGGCCTTGGCCAGGCGCTCGGCAGGAATCAGCTGGGCGGTGATGTCGCCGCTGCCGACATCCTCGAGCAACGCACGGCGCACGTTGGCTTCGATTTCGGCGGTCAGGTCGGCGAGGCGTAGATTCGGCATGGTGGGCTCCACAAGCTAGGTGGCCGCGATTATAGGGCAGCCCGGGGCGGGCGTGCAGCAATCCGCCTTTGGTCGCAGCAAATGAGCATTTGCGCCCCATGGCGGTCTATCCACAGGCTGGCCGAAACGTACTGCACAGTTCGCTGGCAGGCCGCGCGTTTTTGCCAGATAATGCGCGCCTTGTAATTGGCGTCATGACTTTGACAGCCATTCAATCCACTTCGTAGCCAACCCAGCAAGGAGACCGGGATGCCCAATGACGGGAAGGTGGTGCCGTTCAAGGCGGCCACCGATCAGGCGTCACGCACGCCGTTCGCTCGTCTGCCGGTCATCCTGCTGCAAGTGCGCGACAAGGCAGCGCAGCACCTGCGCCAGGCGCTGCAGGGGCTGTTCGACAACGCCGACGACACGCTCTTCGAAATGGCCGACACGGCCGCCGACAACCATGACCGCAGCCTGTTCTTCGAAGCGATGCGCGACCTGCGCCTCAAGCGCAAGAGCATCGAGCGTGCCTTCCTCGACCTGTTCTATGACGCCTTCATCGATATTGCCGGCAACGACCCGACCGCGCCGTTGGCGCGCCGTGGCTACGACAGGCAGGCGCTGATGGCCGACGATGCGCGTGAGCGGGCCCAGGCCGTGGAGACGATGGTGGCCCGCGTGGCCACGCGTGACGGTTTCGCCCTCGGCCAGCTGACCCTGCGCATGAACAGCCTGATCAGCCAGCGCCTGGACGATCACGCCAACCCGCTGGGGCCGGCGCTGCTGTGCGAGTACTTTCTGCAGGCCGGGCGCAGCCTGGGCGTGGGCATCAAGGTCAAGCTGATACTGCTCAAGCTGTTCGAGCGTTACGTGCTGTGCGACGTCGGCCAGTTGTACGGCGAAGCCAACCAGCTGTTGAGCGCCACCGGGATCCTGCCCGACCTCAAGAGCGCGCCGGGCTGGCGCACCCCGGCGGCCGAACCGGCACACCCGGCCGGCGATCCGGAGGTCAAGCCAGCCCCGCTGACGGCCGATGCCGGGGCGCAGGCCGCCTTCGCCTCGCTGCAGGTGCTGTTGTCCCCGGTGCGCGGTCGGGTGGCCCCGCGCCTGGAGCCCTATGACCGGGTGCAGCCGATCAGCAGGCAGGATCTGCTGCGCCTGCTCTCGCACCTGCAGCAGTTCGTGCCGGCAGCGGGGGAGGTGCAGGACTTCGACCTGCGCCACCAGCTGGAGCAGCTGCTGACCCGGGCCAGCGTGCAAAGCGGCAAGTACCGCAGGGTCGAGGTGATCGATGAGGATGTGATCAACCTGATCGCCATGCTCTTCGACTTCATCCTCGGCGATCGCAACCTGCCGCATTCGCTGCGCCAGTTGATCGCACGCCTGCAGATCCCGATGCTCAAGGTGGCGCTGCTCGACAAGAGCTTCTTCAGCCGCGCCACCCACCCGGCGCGCCGCCTGCTCGACGAGATTGCCGCAGTGGCGATGGGCTGGGGCGCGCGTGATGACGTGCAGCGCGACGAGCTGTACATGCGGGTCGAGGCCATCGTGCAGCGCCTGCTCACCGATTTTGCCGACGACCCGCAGATCTTCGCCGAGCTGCTGGCCGAGTTCCTTGCTTTCAGTGCCGATGAGCGCCGCCGTACCGAGTTGCTCGAACAGCGCACCCGCGATGCCGAAGAGGGCCGGGCACGCACCGTGCTGGCGCGCCAGCAGGTTGAAAGCGAACTCAACCTGCGCCTGCTCGGCAAGTGCCTGCCGCAAGGCGTGGTACGGGTGATCGAGCAGGCCTGGAGCCAGGTGCTGCTGCTGGCCTGCCTCAAGCATGGGCGGGGTTCGACCCAGTGGCAGGACGCGCTGGCCAACATGGACCTGTTGCTCTGGAGCGTCGAGTCACACACAGGCGACGACCGTGCACGGCTGCTGGAGCAGGTGCCGGGCCTGCTCAAGGCCCTGCGCGAGGGGTTGACCCGGGTTGCCTACGACCCCTTTGCCACCAGCGAGTTCTTCGCCCAGCTCGAAGCGCTGCACCTGCAGGCTGTGGAAGGGGCAGGGCACCCCGGCCAGGCGCGTATCGAGCGGGTGCTGGTGCGTGATCGGATCGTGCTGCTGGGGCCGGAGTCGGTGGCGGCGGGCGGGCTGTGCTCCAGCCTGCCCGACGACGACCCGGCGCTGCACCAGGTGCGCGATCTGCGCCCGGGGGCCTGGATCGAGCTGCGCGACGAGGATGACGAGCCGGTGCGCGGCAAGCTGATCGCGATCATCGACAGCACCCACACCTATGTGTTCGTCGACCGTACCGGGCGCAAGCTGCGCGAATGGTCGCAGCAGGGGCTTGCCGGGGCGTTGAGCCAGGGCCAGGTACGCCTGCTCGATGCCACCCAGCTGTTCGAACGTGCACTGGGTTCGGTGGTCAGCCAACTGCGCCAGCGTCAACCCTGAGCGCCCGCACTTTTTAACGATACAACCTTCGATTCCTCGGGGCATACTGCGCCAGAGCCTTCATGCTTCAGGATCTTCTATGCAACTTGACCACGCTACTGGCTGGGTCGCTGGCGTCACCCATTGCCCTTCCCCCAACTTCAACGCGCGCCCCGAGGGCGAAGCCATCAGCCTGCTGGTGATCCACAACATCAGCCTGCCGCCCGGGCAGTTCGGCACCGGCAAGGTGCAGGCGTTCTTCCAGAACCGCCTGCCCATCGCCGAGCATGCGTTTTTCGAGCAGATCAAGGACCTGCGTGTATCGGCGCACTTTCTGATCGAGCGTGACGGCAGGGTTACCCAGTTCGTCTCGTGCCTGGACCGGGCCTGGCATGCCGGGGTATCGCGCTTCGAGGGCCGCGAGGGCTGCAACGACTTTTCCGTGGGCATCGAACTCGAAGGCACCGATCAGACGCCGTTCACAGACGCCCAGTACACTGCCCTGCAACACTTGACCCTGCAACTGCAGGCTGCCTGGCCCATCGCGGGGCGAATCCGCGGCCACAGCGACATTGCGCCGGGGCGCAAGACCGACCCGGGGCCGGCGTTCGACTGGGAACGCTATCGCGCCAGCCTGCACGTCAACGAGGACAGATCATGAGTTTTCTGGTGTTACTGCTGGTGCTGTGGGTCGAGAAGTTCTCGGCGCTGCGCCAGCGCCTGCAACGCGACGGCTTTTTTCTCACCGAACTGGCCCGCCTGGAGCGCAGGCCCAAGGCCGACCCCTGGTGGGTGCTTGGCATTCTGGTGCTGTTGCCGGTGGCGGTACTGGCGCTGCTGCTGCACGTGCTCGACCCGGTCGCCTATGGTCTGCTGGCCCTGCCGGTGCACCTGCTGGTGCTGATCTACAGCCTGGGCCGGGGCGATGTGAAGGCGGCGCTGGGGCCGTTTCGCGATGCCTGGCGACGCGGCGATGAACAGGCGGCCGTGCACGTGGCCGAGCGCGACCTGGGGGTGACGGCCGACGACAGCCAGGGCCTGATCCAGAAGGTGCAGGGGCACCTGCTGTGGCAGGCCTACCAGAGCTTCTTTGCGGTGATCTTCTGGTATGTGCTGCTGGGCCCGGCTGCAGCGCTGGCTTACCGGCTGCTGGCGCTGACGGGCGAGCGGGCCGGCAACCCGGCGGTACAGGAACGCGCCCGGCAGTTGCGCCACGCCTTCGACTGGGCGCCGGTGCGGGTACTGGCTGCCAGTTTTGCACTGGTGGGCAACTTTGTGGCGGTCAGCCGCATGATGCTGCACGAACTGCTCAACTGGCACATCGGTGCGCCGCGCCTGGTGGAGCAGGCGGGCACGGCAGCGGCGGAGATTCCCGCCGACGTCGAGGCCGGCCCGCAAGGCCTGACCGGGCTCGACAGCCTGTGGGAACTGCTGCTGCGTGCCGCAGTGCTCTGGTACGCGGGCTTTGCCCTGTGGACCGTGCTCGGCTGACTCACAACGTGTAAACGGGCTGCCGCAACGGCGGCTCGTTCCTACAGGCCGCCGCGACTGGTGGTTAACCTTAAGTTACAAAACTTCCCTTCGATATGCGCTATACAGAGGCTGCTGACGATCGCCAGTGGCCTAGTGCTATTGCGCAGAAAACAATAAGAAATCGAAAGGAGACGACCCTTGAAGCGCCTCTTGTATCCGGCAATCGCATTGATGAACCGGCTGAGCTTCGGCATGAAGTTCAGCCTGATCAGCGTGCTGTTCTTTCTGCCCATGCTGGTCACCAATTTCTATCTGGTGCGCGACGCCTATGCCAAGTTCCACGCCACCCGTGTGGAGCTGCACAGCCTCGGCCTGCTGAGCGAGAGCCTGGCCGTGCGCGGTGATCTGGAGAGCCTGGGCAATCTGGTGCAGATCAACGCGGTGCTGGGGCAGTCCGGCAAGGCCGACGACCTGGAGGCGCGCATCGATGCGCTGGAACAGCAGGTGGCAAAGCGCGTGGCCGCGCTGGCCCCGATGACCGAGGACCCGGCCCAGGTGCAGGCCTTCACCGCCCGGCGCGACGAGTTGCTGGCAGGGCTCGAGGCGGCGCGAGCCGACTCCTCGTTGCAGACCCGTGCAGCCCTGTACGACGCCCTGCTGGCGCAGGCGCAGCTGCTTGGCAAGCTGGTGGTCAGCCAGTCGGGCCTTGGCCAGGACAGCGATGCCGGCGTGCGCCAGATGGGCGAGCTGCTGACCACGGTCACCGCCCAGGTCACCCAGACCCTGGGTGAAGGCCGCGCAATCGGGGCTTACTCGCTGGGCCAGGGGTTTCTCAACTCATCGGCCAGTACCCGTTTCGAAGAACTGCTCAAAAGCCTCGACAAGCTGTCGGCCGACTACGCCATTCGCCTGCAGGACGCCCTGGGCGACGAGCCGCGGCTGGCCAGCCAGGCCGCCAGCAGCCAGGCGTCGCTCAAGCAGGCCAGCGAGCTGCTCGAAGACCAGGTGGTGATGGCCGATACCCTCGATGCGCCGTGGCCGGCGTTCTACCAGCAGGTCAGCGGCCTGATCGAGCAGACCTACCTGCTCAATGGCGCCACCCTGCAGGTACTCGAACAGCAGTTGCAGGCGCGCCTGGGCGACTACCGCCAGCACATGGTGTTGCTGGTGCTGGCCCTGGCGGCGGTGTTCATGCTGATCGGCTACCTGTATGGCGGCTTCTATGCCTCCACCCGCAGCACCCTGCGTACCCTGGGCAAGGTGATGGACAAGGTGGCCGGTGGCGACATGACGGTGACCTTCCAGGCCCGCAGTCGCGACGAGCTGGGCGAGCTGGGCGAGGTGTTCAACACCACGGTGCGGCGCATCCATGACCTGATCGAGCGGGTCGGGCAGACGGTGGCCGAGGTGGAACACCAGGCCGAGCAGGTGCATGCGGTATCGGCGCGCAGCAACCAGGCGGTGAGCGGCCAGCGTGGGCAGATCGAGCAGGTGGCCACGGCCATGAACCAGATGTCGGCCACTGCCCAGGAAGTGGCTCGCAGCGCTGCGGCAGCCGTGAACAGCGCCCACGGGGTCAACCGCGGGACGGTCAGCGGGCGCGGGCTGGTGGAGTCGCAGCAGGGCAGCATTGCCGGGCTGGCGGCCGAAATCGACCAGTCGGTGGGGGTGATCAACCAGCTGGTCAGCGACAGCCAGCAGATCAGCCAGGTGCTGGAGGTGATCAAGAGCATCGCCGGGCAGACCAACCTGCTGGCGCTCAACGCCGCCATCGAGGCGGCGCGGGCCGGGGAGCAGGGGCGTGGCTTCGCGGTGGTGGCCGACGAGGTACGCACGCTGGCCAAGCGCACGCAGCAGTCGACCGAGGAAATCGACCAGATGATCTCACGCCTGCAGGGTGGGGTGGAGGCGGCGGTGCGGGCGATGGACAGCAGTCACCAGATGGCGGCGGGCACCGTGGGGCAGTCGCAGCAGGTGCAGCAGGCGCTGGTCAACATTCTGGGGGCGATGGGCAGCATCGTGGAGCAGAACCAGCAGATTGCGGCGGCGGTGGAGCAGCAGACGGCGGTGGCGCATGACATCGACCTGAACATCGTGCAGATCAACCGCGCGGCCGAGCACACCACCGAGGGCGCGCACCAGACCGAAGATGCGAGCCGGCAGCTGTCGGCGCAGGTGATGGAGTTGAAGCAGTTGATCGGGGCGTTCAGGGTCTGAGCGAGGGCTGGGCCCTTCGCCGGCAAGGCGCAGGGGCGGTATTACCAGCCAAACAGCTCGCAGGCATTGCGCGTGCTGGCCTCGGCCAGCACCTGGGGCGCAACCCCCATCACCTCAGCCAGTGCCACGGCAATCTGCGGCAGGTGCACAGGGCTGTTGCGCACCCCGGCGTACATCGCCGGGGCCATGTCCGGCGAGTCGGTCTCCAGCACCACGCCGTCCAGCCCCAGGCGTGGCAGCACCTTGCGCAGGCGCAGCGCCTGGGGCCAGGTGGCCGCACCGCCCAGCCCCAGCCTGAACCCGAGGCGGCGGTACTCGCGGGCCTCCTCGTAGCTGCCGGCAAACGCATGCACGATGCCGCCACGCGCCAGCTTGAAGCGCTTGAGCCGGGCGATCACGTCGGCATGGCTGCGCCGTACATGCAGCAGCGCCGGCAGGTCGAAGTCCACCGCCAGCTGCAACTGGGCCTCGAACAGCGCCTGCTGGCGCTCGCGGTCCAGCTCGGCCACGTAGTAGTCCAGGCCGAACTCGCCCACCGCGCACAGCTGCCGGTCCCCACGCAGGCGGCTCAGCCAGTCGCCCAGCGCCAGCAGGTGTTCCGGGCGATGCTGTTCCAGGTACACCGGGTGCAGGCCGAACGCCGCATACAGCTGCGGATCGCTCTTGACCAGCTCCCATACCCGCTGCCAGTTGTCCTGGTACACCCCCAGCACCACCATGCGCTCGACCCCGGCGCGGCGCGCCTGCCCCAGCACTTCGCTGCGGTCGGCATCGAAGTCGGGAAAGTCCAGGTGGGTGTGGGTGTCTACCAGGCGCATGGTCAGGCCTTGAAGAGGCGTTGCTTGAAGGTGCGCGCCACTGCGTGCACACCCGGCGTGTAGTGCTGCTTCTCCACCGCCTCCAGCGCCAGGCGCAGGGCGGTTTCGGCCATCAGGCCGTGCTGCTGGGCCATGGCGTTGACCGGCAGGGGCAGGAAGTCCAGCAACTGGTTGTCACCGAAGGTGCCCAGGTGCAGGCTGCGCGATGCTGGCGGGCGGGTCTGCAGCACATCGAACACGCCTTGCAGCAGTACATAGGAGGTGGTCACCAGTGCGTCGGGCAGGCGCCCCAGGTCGGCCAGCAGCTCGCTCATCAGGCGGCGCCCGCACTCGCGGCTGAAGGCTTCGCCCTGGTGCTGGCTGGCCCGTCCGTCGAAGCCTTGCAGGGCCTGGTCGAAACCACGTGCGCGAGCGCGGCTGACGCTCAGCTCCGGGCGTGCGCCAATCAGTGCGATATGCGCCGGGGCGCTGTCGAGCAGGCTGCGGGTCAGGTGCAGGCTGGCATGCTCGTCGTCGCTGACCACCGAGCAGAACTGCGCCGGGTCCAGGCTGCGGTCGATACCGATGATCGGCAGGCCGTTGGCCTGCAGCGTGCGGTAGCTGTCGTCGTCTTCGGGCAGGCAGCTGGCGACGAACAGGGCGTCGCAGCGCCGTGCGCGAAACAGCTGCTGCAACTGGCGCTCGCTGTCGGGCTGGTCGTCGCTGCTGGCGATCAGCAGCTGGTAGCCCTGGGCCCTTGCGCCTTGCTCCAGTTGCTTGGCGATGCGCGCATAGCTGGGGTTTTCCAGGTCTGGCAGGATGAAGCCAAGGGTGCGCGTGTGACGGCTGCGCAGCCCGGCCGCTTGCGGGTTGGGCGTGAAGCCATGGGCCTCGACCACCGCACGCACACGCTCTACCGTGCTGCTGCTGATGCGTTGCTGTTCGGCCTTGCCATTGATGACATAACTGGCAGTGGTAACGGACACACCGGCCAGACGGGCGATATCGCTGAGTTTCACCGAATTTTCCTTGTTATTACCGGGGTTGGCTGCAGAGCCTGACCGGGTATTGTCGCCGATTGCGAAGCATCGGCGCAGACGACCATTGTCGCAATTGTCCGACAAAATGGGGCTTTCATTGTTCGCAGGTTATCGAGTAACGTGCACGCTATTCTAGGTTAAACGATTCAGCAGGCGATTTTTCTGCCGTGGCCTTCGCCTGCGCCCGGCCCTGCGACGTGTCGGGTGCTGCTAAATTCACAACAATACCTCGGCGCCGGCCCGGCGCTGCAAAGGAGAGGTTCATGCTCGAGCTCACCATAGAGCAGATTTCCATGGGCCAGTCGGCCGTGGACAAGACCGCCGCGCTGCAGCTGCTGGCCGAGCGCCTGGTGGCCGACGGGCTGGTGGCCGAGGGCTACCTGGCCGGGCTGCAGGCGCGTGAAGCGCAGGGCTCGACCTTTCTCGGCCAGGGCATCGCCATCCCCCACGGTACCCCGCAGACCCGCGAGCTGGTGCATGCCACCGGCGTGCGCCTGTTGCAGTTCCCCGAGGGCGTGGACTGGGGTGACGGGCAGATCGTGTACCTGGCCATCGGCATCGCCGCGCGCTCCGACGAGCACCTGCGCCTGCTGCAATTGCTCACCCGCGCGCTGGGCGAGACCGACCTGGCCCAGGCGCTGCGCCGGGCCGGCAGCGCCGAGGCGTTGCTCAAGCTGCTGCAGGGTGCGCCGCAGGAGCTGGCACTGGATGCACAGATGATCGGCCTGGGTGTGCCCGCCGAGGATTTCGAAGAGCTGGTATGGCGTGGCGCCCGCCTGCTGCGCCGCGCCGATTGCGCCGGCAATGGCTTTGCCGCCGTGCTGCAGCAGGTCGAGGCGCTGCCCCTGGGCGATGGCCTGTGGTGGCTGCACAGCGAGCAGACCGTGCGCAAGCCGGGCCTGGCGTTCGTCACCCCGCAGCAGCCGCTGCGCTACCTGGGCCAGCCGCTCAACGGCCTGTTCTGCCTGGCCAGCCTGGGCGCGGCGCACCAGGCCCTGCTCGAACGCCTGTGTACCCTGCTGATCGAAGGTCGGGCGCAGGAGCTGTTTCGCGCTACCAGCAGCCGTGCGGTGCTGGAGGTGCTGGGCGGCGAGCTGCCGGCCGACTGGCCCAGCGTTCGCGTCGGCCTGGCCAATGCCCACGGCCTGCATGCGCGCCCGGCCAAGGAGCTGGCGCAACTTGCCAAGGCGTTCGAGGGCGAGGTGCGCGTGCGCGTGGTCGACAGCGGCGAGGCCGCCGTGTCGGTCAAGAGCCTGAGCAAGTTGTTGAGCCTGGGCGCACGCCGTGGCCAGGTACTGGAGTTCATCGCCGAGCCGAGCGTGGCCGACAGCGCGCTGCCGGCGTTGCTGGCGGCGGTGCAGGCCGGCCTGGGCGAAGCGGTCGAGGCGCTGGCACCGGTGAGCGAGGTAGCGGCGCCCCAGGTGCTCGAGCCGGTGCTGAGCGCGCCGCAGCCGGGCACGCAGGTCCAGGGCGTGGCCGCATCGCCGGGCATCGCCTGCGGCCCGGCGCATGTGCAGGTGCTGCGCCATTTCGACTACCCGCTGCGGGGCGAGTCGCCGGTGATCGAGCGCGACCGCCTGCAACGTGCCCTGGCCGCCGTGGCCAGTGAGCTCGAAGCGCTGATCCGGCGCAGCCCGGCCAAGGCCATCCGCGAGATCTTCGTCACTCACCAGGAAATGCTCAGCGATCCGGGGCTGGGCGATGAAGTCGAGCTGCGCCTGCTCCAGGGCGAAAGCGCCCCAGCGGCCTGGATGACCGTGATCGAGGCCGCAGCGCGGCAGCAGGAGGCCTTGCACGACGCCCTGCTGGCCGAACGCGCCGCCGACCTGCGCGACGTGGGCCGCCGTGTGCTGGCCACCCTGTGCGGGGCCGCCGAGGTGGCGGAGCCGCAACAGCCCTATGTGCTGGTGATGGACGAAGTCGGCCCGTCCGATGTGGCGCGCCTCGATCCGGCGCGGGTGGCCGGGATTCTCACCGCACGGGGTGGCGCCACCGCGCACAGCGCGATCGTGGCGCGGGCATTGGGCATCCCGGCGGTGGTGGGGGCCGGCGCGGCGGTGCTGCTGATCGCCGCCGGCACCGAGCTGTTGCTGGACGGCCAGCGTGGGCGCCTGACCGTGGCCCCGGCGGCGGACGAGCTGCAGCGCGCCCTGGCCGAGCGCGAACAGCGCGAACAGCGCCTGCAGGCGGCCCGGGCGCGTCGCCTGGAACCTGCCGTGACCCGCGACGGGCATGCCGTGGAAGTGTTCGCCAACATCGGTGAAAGCGCGGGTATCGAACAGGTGATCGACCTGGGCGCGGAAGGCATCGGCCTGCTGCGCACCGAGCTGATCTTCATGGCCCATCCACAGGTGCCCGACGAGGCCACCCAGGAAGCCGAGTACCGCCGTGTGCTCGACGGCCTGCAGGGCCGGCCGCTGGTGGTGCGCACCCTGGATGTGGGCGGCGACAAGCCGTTGCCCTACTGGCCCATCGCCAAGGAGGAAAACCCGTTTCTGGGGGTACGCGGCATTCGCCTGACCCTGCAACGGCCGCAGGTCATGGAAAGCCAGTTGCGCGCCCTGTTGCGCGCGGCGGGCGAGCGACCGCTGCGCATCATGTTCCCGATGGTCGGGCAGGTGGAGGAGTGGCGCCAGGCCCGAGCAATGGTCGAGCGCCTGCGCCAGGAGATACCGGTCGGCGACCTGCAGGTGGGCATCATGATCGAGGTGCCTTCGGCCGCGCTGCTGGCACCGGTGCTGGCGCCGGAGGTGGACTTCTTCAGTGTCGGCACCAACGACCTGACCCAGTACACCCTGGCCATCGACCGCGGCCACCCGAGCCTGTCGGCCCAGGCCGATGGCCTGCACCCGGCGGTGCTGCAGCTGATCGACATCACCGTGCGCGCCGCACATGCCCACGGCAAGTGGGTGGGCATCTGCGGTGAACTGGCCGCCGACCCCCAGGCGGTGGCGGTGCTGGTGGGGCTGGGCGTGGATGAACTGAGCGTGGCGGCGCGCAGCATTGCCGAGGTCAAGGCGGTGGTGCGCGAACTGAATTTTGAACAGGCCCGGCAACTGGCGCGTGATGCGCTGGTGCAGGGCAGTGCCGCCGATGTGCGCGCACGGGTGGAGATGCATTGATGGCACGGATACTCACACTGACCCTCAACCCGGCGCTGGACCTCACCGTCAGCCTCGCCACCCTGCAGCCCGGCGCGGTCAACCGCAGCCACGCGCAGCACAGCCACGCGGCGGGCAAGGGCCTGAACGTGGCGCAGGTGCTGGCCGACCTGGGGCATTCGGTGACGGTGGGCGGCTTCCTGGGCCAGGACAACCTGCAGCCCTTCGAGGCCCTGATGGCCCGTCGCGGCTTTGCCGATTGCTTCGTGCGGGTGCCCGGCGAAACCCGCAGCAACCTCAAGCTGGTGGAGGGCGATGGCCGGGTTACCGATATCAACGGCGTGGGCCCGCAGGTCGACGAACACGCCCAGGGCGAGCTGCTGGCGCGCCTGCAGCACCTGGCCAGCGGGTATGACGCGGTGGTGGTGGCCGGCAGCCTGCCGCCGGGTGTGAGCCCGCAGTGGCTGCAGATGCTGCTGGCGTGGTTCAAGTCGCTGGGCCTGAAGGTGATCCTGGACAGCAGTGGTGCGGCCTTGATCGCCGGGCTCAAGAGCGCGCCGTGGCTGGTCAAGCCCAATACCGACGAACTGGCCGAAGCGCTGGGCCGCCCGCTGCACAGCATTGCCGAGCAGCAGGCCGCTGCCCGCCAGTTGATCGACCAGGGCGTCGAGCATGTGGTGGTGTCCCAGGGCGAGCAGGGGGTGATCTGGTTCCGGCGCGACGGCGCCCTGCAGGCGCTGCCGCCCCAGGTGATGGTGGCCAGCACGGTGGGCGCGGGCGATTCGTTGCTGGCCGGCATGCTGCACGGCCTGCTCAATGCCGAGCCTGCCGCGCAGACCTTGCGCCGCGCCACCGCGATTGCCGCCCAGGCCGTGACCCAGATCGGCTTCGGCATCGGCGACCGCGTGCAACTGGCGCAGCTCGAAGATGCCGTCCGGGTGCAGATTCCCCACGCTCGACAAGAGGGTGAACAATGAAGATCGCCATCGTCACCGCCTGCCCCAACGGCCAGGTGTCCAGCCTGCTCAGCGCGCGCCTGCTGGATGCGGCCGCGCAGCGCCAGGGCTGGAGCACCAGTGTCGAGGTGCACGATCCCGACCATCCCGAGCGCCAGCTTTCGCCGGCAGTGATCGCCGCCGCCGACTGGGTGCTGGTGATCAGCACCGGCCCGTTCGACCTGCAGCGCTTTGCCGGCAAACGCCTGTTCCAGAGCACTCCGGCCCAGGCCCTGCAGGATGTGGAGAGCTTTCTGCGCCTGGCCGCCGAACAGGCCCAGGTGCACCACCCCGAAGCCGTGGCGCCTGCGCCGGCCGCAGCGGGGGCGGTGAAGAAGATCGTTGCGGTCACTGCCTGCCCCACCGGGGTGGCGCACACCTTCATGGCCGCCGAAGCCTTGCAGCAGGCGGCGCGGCAACTGGGTTATCAACTGGCCGTCGAAACCCAGGGCTCGGTGGGGGCACGCACCCCGCTGAGCGCCGCGGCCATCGCCGAAGCCGACGTGGTACTGCTGGCCGCCGATATCGAAGTGCCCACCGAGCGCTTCGCCGGCAAGCGCATCTACCGCTGTGGCACCGGCGTGGCCCTCAAGCAGGCCCAGGCCACCTTGAACAGGGCGCTGGCCGAAGGTCGCGAAGAGCGTGCCGCCGGCAGCGCCGGCACCGCACCTGCACGCAGTGAAAGGGCTGGGGTGTACAAGCACCTGCTGACCGGGGTGTCGTTCATGTTGCCGATGGTGGTGGCAGGCGGGTTGCTGATCGCCCTGGCATACATGTTCGGGCTCGATGCCTACAAGGAGCCGGGCACCCTGGCCGCCGCCCTGCGCCAGATCGGCGAAGACGCCGCATTCAAGCTGATGGTGCCGCTGCTGGCCGGCTACATCGCCTATTCGATTGCCGACCGCCCGGGCCTGGCGCCGGGCATGATCGGCGGGCTGCTCGCCAGTTCGCTGGGCGCCGGCTTCATCGGCGGCATCGTCGCAGGCTTCGTGGCCGGCTACGCGGCCAAGGCGATCAGCCACTGGGTCCGCCTGCCCAGCAGCCTGGAGAGTCTCAAGCCGATCCTGATCATCCCGCTGCTGGCCAGCCTGTTCACCGGCCTGGTGATGATCTACGTGGTGGGCAAGCCGGTGGCCGGCATGCTCGATGGCCTGACGCATTTTCTCGACAGCATGGGCACTGCCAACGCGGTGCTGCTGGGCATACTGCTCGGCGCCATGATGTGCGTGGACCTGGGCGGGCCGGTGAACAAGGCCGCCTATGCCTTCTCGGTGGGCCTGCTGGCCAACCAGAGCATGGCGCCGATGGCCGCGACCATGGCCGCCGGCATGGTGCCGCCGATCGGCCTGGGCATCGCTACCTTCCTGGCGCGACGCAAGTTCGCCCAGAGCGAGCGCGAGGCCGGCAAGGCGGCGCTGGTGCTGGGCATGTGCTTCATTTCGGAGGGGGCGATCCCGTTCGCGGCCAAGGACCCGCTGCGGGTGATCCCCGCCAGCGTGGTCGGCGGTGCACTGACCGGCGCGCTGTCGATGTATTTCGGTTGCAAGCTGATGTCGCCCCACGGCGGGCTGTTCGTGATGCTGATTCCGAACGCGATCAACCACGCCCTGCTGTACCTGCTGGCCATCGCCGCCGGCAGCCTGCTGACCGCTGTGGTGTACGCGGTGCTCAAGCGCAGGGACGTGGCCGAGCTGGCACTGGAGCCGGCCAAGGTCTGATCAGGGGCGTGGGCGCGGGTGCTTCTTGCGCAGCGGTTCGAGCAGGTCGGCCAGGCCGTTGTGGTCGACCTCGTGCATCAGCGCCAGCAGCCCGCCCAGTTCGCCCTTGGGAAAGCCTTGGCGGGCGAACCAGTTGAGGTAGTGGCCGGGCAGGTCGGCGATCAGCCGGCCCTGGTACTTGCCATAGGGCATTTCGCGGGTGACCAGCAGTTCGAGTGTCTCGGGAGTCATGGGCTCGGCGCAGCAGTGCAGGAAAGGCCCGACAATACATGCAATCTGCACGAGACCAAAGGTCCGTTCATGCAAAACGCTGCTTGGGGAAGGTTCAAAATTTTTATAAGTTGTTGATTTTAAAAGATTTAATTTTTAAAGAAAAGCTGGCATGAACACTGCTCCTGTACTACGCAACCACCCTCATGCAAAGGAGCACTGTCATGACCAACGTGAACAAAGACGTTATTTCGGTTCTGAACAACCTCATCGAGTACAGCAAGGATGGCGAGAAGGGCTTCAAGACTTCTGCCGAGGATGCCAAGAACCCGGACCTGAAGGCGTTCTTCCTGCAGCGTGAAGGCGAATGCCGTAGCGCCGCCGCAGATCTGCAGCAGCACGTGCGTTCCCTGGGCGGCGACCCGGAAACCACCACCAGCCTCAGCGGTGACATGCACCGCGCCTGGGTCAACCTCAAGTCTTCGCTGACCAGCAACGACGACAAGGCGGTGCTGGAAGAAGTGGAGCGCGGTGAAGACCACGCCCTCAAAGCCTACAAGGATGCCCTGGAAAAACTGGCCAAGCTGAATGTACCGGCAGGTGACCCGGCATATGCCCTGGTCGAGCGCCAGTACCATGGCGTGCAGCGCAACCATGACCAGGTCAAGGTGCTGCGCGACGCGGCCCGCGCACGTTCCTAACCGGCGTACACCTCTACCCGGTTGCGCCCGTTGCGCTTGGCGCAATACAGCGCATCGTCCGCACAGCCCAGCAAGGTCGAAAGATCCTGCTGGGCTTCTGGCGTCTGCAGGCCCACGCCAATGCTGACGGTCACCGGGTGCTGGTCGTCGCCGAACGGCGGCAGTGCCTCGACGCTGCTGCGGATACGTTCGGCCAGGGTCAGCACGCCGTTGAGGTCGGTCTCGGGCACGATGACCAGAAACTCCTCCCCGCCATATCGCGCAGCCAGGTCCGCCGGGCGGCGGATGCTGTGCGCGATCGTCGTCGCCACCTGGCGTAGCGCTTCGTCCCCGCCCTGGTGACCGTGGCGTTCATTGAACGCCTTGAAGTGGTCCACATCCACCATCAGTACCGCCAGCGGCCGCTGGCTGCGCTGGGCACGTGCCCATTCGCGGCGCAGTACCTGGTCGAGCTGACGACGGTTGGCCAGCCCCGTGAGGCTGTCGGTGGCTGCCAGTTCGGCCAGGCCCTGCTCGGCGCTGTGGCGCCTGCGCAATTCGCGCCCCAGCAGCAACGACAGCCAGAGGATGCCGATGCACAACAGGCCGGTAGCGATACTGACCACCAGTGCGGTACGCCGCCACGAGCCATAGACCTCGTCGGTGGACAAGGCCACCACCACCAACAGCGGCAGGTCGTCCACCCGTGAAAAGGTGTACAGGCGATGCTTGCCGTCCAGGCTCGAACGCGCAGTGAAGCTGCCGTTGCCCTGGGCCATTGCGCGCTTGAAGTTGGGTTGCTCGGACAGGTCGGCGCCGATCAGCGGGTCGCTGGGCAGCGAAGGGTGGCGGGCGAGCATCACGCCGTCGCTGTTGAACAGGTTGACGCTGCTGTCGCGGCCGATGTCCAGGCGCTGGAACAGCTCGCTGAAGTAGGCCAGGCGCAGGGCGCCTGACGCGATACCGGCGAAGGCCCCATCGGCATCGTTGATGCGCCGGCTGAAACTGATGCACCAGTCCAACTCGCCCAGGCGTGCCTTGAATGGCGGGCTGATGACCAGGCCCAGGCCGGGGTTGTCGCGATGGGCCTGGAACACCCTGCTGTCGGCAAAGTTGGCGCTGCGTGGCACCACGCTGGTGGAGTCGGCCGCCACGTTGCCGTTGCGGTCCAGCCACAGGATGTCGCCGCGTAACGGCACGGTGAAGGCCTGGTTGAACAGCAGTTGCTGGCGCAGCGGCGCGGCCACGCTGGCCAGCTCAGGGCGCTGGATGGCCCAGATCAGTCCGTGCAGCGACAGGTCGTAGAGCTCGACGTTGCGCACGATGTCGGTGTCGATCAACTGCACGATATTGCTGGCCGAGCGTGCGGCCGCCTGGCCCACGTTGGCTTTTTCGCGTACCAGCAGGAAAGTCACGATGGTGATGATGGCCAGAACCGCCAGGCAACTGCCCAGGTTAAGGATCAACTCCGGATGAGTCCTGTACAGGGTCGGGCGCTGGGGCGGAAGGCGCGAAGGCATGATGGAGGTGATTCGTACCGCTGTCGTTGAAAGGGCAGGTGCGAGGCGGCGGTATTCTAGGCGGGTGCAGATTGTCGGACAAGCTGTTGCTGGTGCCGATTGATGTACGGCATCTTGGGGCTATTTGCAGGAAAAGAGCCTGCATCCTGCAAGCTCTTTGGCGCATGGCGGTGGGATCAGAAGACGTTGAGCGGGTATTCGACGATCACGCGGTATTCGTCCACATCGTTGTCGACCTGGGCGTAGCCCTGGCTGCCACGGTGCGAGGCCCAGCGCAGCAGCACGCTGAGGTCCTTGAGGGAGCCTTGCTGGAAGACGTAGGCCAGGTCCATGTCGCGTTCCCAGTGGCGCGCATTGTCGCCGTCGGCGCTGTACCAGTTGCTGTAGCCGGCGCTGGCCGGGTCGACCTTGCTCAGGTCCAGCTTGCCGCGCGAGTACGACACGGCGGTGGTCAGGCCGGGCATGCCGACGCCGGCGAAGTCATAGGCGTACTTGAGTTTCCACGAACGCTCGCCAGGCCCGTTGAAGTCCGAGTACATCTGCGAGTTGTCCAGGTACACGCTGTCGCCCAGGGTGATGTAGTCGAACGGCGTGTTGCCGTTGACCCGCTGGTACACCGCAGTGACGGTGTGGTTACCCACGCCGAGCGCCAGATGCAGGCTGTAGGTGTTGTTGTCGATGCTGCCCAGCAGCGCATCGCCGGTGTCCTGGGTGTGGTAATAGTGCAGGCCGGGGTTGAGGCTGACGCCGTCGGCGAGCTGCCAGGTGTAGTCCAGGTCCAGGTAGTACTGGTTCCACACGTCCTTGAGTTCGGCGGCGTACAGGCTGCTGGTAAAACCTTCGACCGGTGCCCAGGCTGCGCCGGCCCAGTTCAGGTGACGGCTTTCGCGGTCATCTGGCAGGTTGCCGTAGGTAGCGCCGATGCGCTTGTGGCCGCTCTGGTTGTAGAGCTTGGTGAAGCTGGCCTGGCCGCCTTCCAGTTGCAGCCCGTCGATGCTGTTGTTGGTCAGGCTGACGCCGCGGAAGGTCTGCGGCAGCATGCGCGTTTCGCCACCGGCGATCACCGGGTTGGTCAGGAACAGGTCGCCGGCACGCAGTACGGTGTCGAAGGCCTTGAGCTTGATGGCAGCGCCGGCATTGGAGAACGAATCCGGGGCCTTGCCCAGTTCGCCATCGTCCTTGTAGTGGTAGGGCAGGATGCTCGAACCCGCCGTACCGCCACCGCCGTCGAGCTTGAGGCCGAGCATGGCATGGGCATCCAGACCAAAGCCCACGGTGCCCTGGGTGAACCCGGACTCGAACTTGCCGATGAAGCCCTGGCCCCATTCACGGTTGTCGTGGTTGCCGCGCTGCAGCTGGTTGCGGTTGAGGTAGTAGTTGCGGCTGAGCACGTCGAGGTGCGCACCTTCGACGAAGCCTTCGGCCTCGTCGGCCTGGGCGTGCAGGGGCATCGTTGCAGCCAGCGCAACGAACAGCGGGGTCAAGCGAAACGCGTGGATCACCGGTGTGGACTCCTTGAGGTGAGGGATGCAGCTTTTTATTGTGCGAAGCGGTGTTTTCTTGTGAGGACACATCTCTGGCCGCAGAACCTTTTGTCCAGGCCAAAAAAAAGCCGCTGATAGCAGCGGCTTTGAAAGACGGCCACGCAGGCGAACACGTCGCCAGCGCAGCAGTCGAGGGAATAGGAGAGAGGCAGAGGCAGCGTATCAGCTGTCTTTGTCGGCACTCGCAGAACCTTTGGACGCGGTCTGCTCCAGGTTTTTGGCGTGGTCCTGCTGCTGGGCGAGGGCTTCGCGGCCTTGCTGCGCGGCAGCGGCGCGGGCGGCGTACTGCGCCACGAAAGCAGGGGACTCCTCGGCCATGGCCAGGGGCGAGAGCAATACGGACGACAGGACGAAAATACTGGCAATACCCATACTGTTGGACATTTGAAGCTACCTTCTTGCATAGCAAGCTATCTATTTGGTGTGGGTACGATAGTCCTCGGTGGGGGGTTGAAACAGAGGGGATTGGGCAATGCACTGTTGCATTTCGGGCAACAGTCGAGCGCAGCGTTGGCCCATCGCGGGTCAAGCCCGCTCCCACAGGGTGTTCGCTGGCCCTTGTAGGAGCGGGCTTGACCCGCGATGGGGGCTTCAGGCCGGCAACAGAATCCCGAAGGTATTGGCCCCCGCCTGGCTGCGGGCAAACACGCTGCCGCCATGCATCAGCGCAATCGCCTTGACGATCGCCAGCCCCAGCCCATGGTTGCCCACGGCGCTGTTGCTGCGCGCGGCATCCACCCGGTAGAAGCGCTCGAACAGGCGAGGCAGGTGCACGGCCTCGATGGCCGGGCCCGGGTTGCTCACGGCAATGCATACCTGCTCGCCCTGACGCTCGATATGCACCTGGATCACCTGCTGGCGGGCCGTGTGCTGCACCGCATTGTTGAGCAGGTTGATCAGCGCCCGGCGCAACTGCGCCTTCTCGATGCGCGCCCGTGCATCGCCGCTGACCTGCACCCGTACCTGGGCGTCCTCGAGGATGTAGTCCAGGTAGTCCAGGGTGGTCGCCACTTCCTCGGCCAGCGAGCTGCTGGTCAGCGCTGTGGCCTTGTTGCCCTGGTCGGCACTGGCCAGGAACAGCATGTCGTTGACGATGCTGCGCAGCCGCTCCAGTTCCTCCAGGTTCGATTGCAGTACCTCGAAGTAATGTTCGGCGCTGCGACCGCGGGTCAGCGCCACCTGGGTCTGGCCGATCAGGTTGGTCAGGGGCGAGCGCAGCTCATGGGCCACGTCGGCATTGAACCCCTCCAGGCGTGAATAGGCCTGCTCGACCCGCTCCAGGGTGGCATTGAAGGTGCCGGCGAACTGTTGCAGCTCTGGCGGCAGGTCGGCCGCATACAGGCGTGCGCTCAGGTGCGGTGGCGCCAGTTGCTGGGCCTCGGCCGACAGCGCCCGCAGCGGCCGCAGGCCGATGCGGGCAGCCCAGTAGCCCAGGGCCGAGGCCAGCAGCACGCCGATCACCGCCAGGCTGATCAATGCCCCCAGCAGGGTGTGCTGGGTGTGCCAGAAGGTTTCGGTATCGATGCCGAGCAGAAAGCGCAGGGCAGGGCGCCGGTCCAGCGCCGGCAGCTCGCTCACCAGCACCTTGTACGGGTACGGCCGGCCCTCCATCTGCAGGTCGCGCATGCCCAGCGGGCCGGCGGCAAAGTCGCGTAGCGCGGCGTCGGGCTGGCCGTACTCGTAGTGCGCGTCGCCACTCACCACCCAGAAGCGGATACGCCGGTCTTCCTCGCTCAGCAGGTTGAGCTTGTTGGTGATCTTGGCCCAGTGCTCCCGGGTGCCATAGCGGGTCAGCGCCGATTCCAGCACGCTGTAGCGGGCGTCCAGTTCGGCCTCCGGCAGCAGGTCGAGGCTGCGGTCGACCTGTTTGTACAGGGCACCGCCGATCAGCAGGAACACGCCCAGCGCCACCAGGCTGAACAGCAGGCTCAGGCGCAGGGCGATGGAGTTAGTGCGCACGGCTTTCCAGTACATAGCCCATGCCTCGGATGGTGTGCAGCAGCTTGGTCTCGAACGGGCCGTCGAGCTTGGCGCGCAGGCGCTTGATGGCGACCTCCACCACGTTGGCGTCGCTGTCGAAGTTGATGTCCCACACCAGCTCGGCAATCGCGGTCTTGGACAGGATCTCGCCCTGGCGGCGCGCCAGCACGCTGAGCAGCGAGAACTCCTTGGCGGTCAGTTCCAGGCGCTGGCCGGCGCGGCTGGCCTTGCGGCTGATCAGGTCCACCCACAGGTCCGCGACCTGGATCTGCACCGGCTCGTGCCCGCCGCTGCGGCGGGTCAGCGCCTGCAGGCGCGCCACCAGTTCGAGGAACGAGAACGGCTTGCCCAGGTAGTCGTCGGCGCCTTCGCGCAGGCCGCGGATGCGGTCTTCGACGCGCTCGCGGGCGGTGAGCATGATCACCGGCGTCTGCTTGCGTGCACGCAGGGCGCGCAGTACGCCGTAGCCATCCAGGCCCGGCAGCATCACGTCGAGCACGATCACCGAGTAGTCGCCCTCGAGGGCCAGGTGCAGGCCCTCGATGCCGTCCGGGGCGAGGTCCACGGTAAAGCCTTGTTCGGTGAGGCCGCGATGCAGGTAGTCGGCGGTCTTCTGTTCGTCTTCGATAATCAGCACACGCATGGTCGGCTCTCAGTTCTCGATCGGCCGGGCCGCCGGCAGGTCGTTGCGGCGGCGGTGGAACAGGCGCTCCAGGGCCAAGTATATGACCGGCGTGGTGAACAGTGTCAGCGCCTGGCTGACCAGCAGCCCGCCCACCACCGCGATGCCCAGCGGCTGGCGCAGCTCGGCCCCGGCCCCGGCGCCGAGCATCAGTGGCACCGCGCCCAGCAGGGCTGCCAGGGTGGTCATGATGATCGGACGAAAGCGCGTCAGGCACGCCTCGTGGATCGCCGCCTCTGGCGCAAGCCCGCGCTGGCGCTGGGCCTCCAGGGCAAAGTCGATGAGCAGGATGCCGTTCTTCTTGACGATGCCGATCAGCAGCACCACGCCGATCAGGCCCATGATGGTGAAGTCCTGGCCCATCAGCCACAGCAGCGCCAGTGCGCCAAGGCCCGCCGAGGGCAGGGTGGAAATGATGGTCAGCGGGTGCACGAAGCTCTCGTAGAGCACCCCCAGAATGATGTACACCGCCACCAGCGCGGCCAGGATCAACCACGGCTGGCTCGACAGCGAACTCTGGAAGGCCTGGGCCGCGCCCTGGAAGGTGCCGATGATCGAGGCCGGCATGCCCAGCTCGCGCTGGGTGCGTTCGAGGATGCTCACCGCATCGCCCAGGGCTACCCCCGGTGCCAGGTTGAACGACAGGTTGGCGGCCGGGAACAGCCCGTCGTGGCTGATCGACAGCGGCCCGGTGCTGGGCGCCGCGACCTTGGCCAGCGCCGCCAGCGGCACCATCTCGCCACTGAGGGGCGAGCGCAGGTAGAAGTAGGCCAGGCTCTCGGCCTTGCCACGCTGGCGTGCATCGATTTCCAGGATCACCTTGTACTGGTTGGTCTCGGTCTGGAACTCGCTGATCTGACGCTGGCCGAAGGCGTCGTACAGCGCCTGGTCGACGTCGGCGGTGGTCAGGCCGAAACGCGCGGCGGCCTGGCGGTCGATGTCGATGCGGGTCACGCTGGCGCCCAGTTGCAGGTCGTTGGACAGGTCGCGGAACGCCGGGTTGGCGTGCAGACGTTCGGTCAGGCGCTGGGTCCACAGGTTGAGCGCCGGGCCGTCGTTGCTCTTGAGCACGTACTGGTACTGGCTGCGGCTGGGCCCGGAGCTGAGGTTGATGTCCTGCCCGGCCCGCAGGTACAGCACCAGGCCCGGCACCTGGGCGGCCTTGGGGCGCAGCCGGTCGATGAACTCGCTGGCCGACACGTCGCGCTGGGCAGGGTCCTTGAGGGCGATCCAGAAGCGCCCGTTGGCGATGGTCTGGTTGCTGCCGGTAACCCCCACCGAGTGCGAGAACGCGCGTACCGCAGGGTCGGCCTCGATGATCTTCGCCAGCGCCTGGTGCTTGCGCACCATGTCCGGGTACGACACGTCGGCTGCGGCCTCGGTGGTGCCGAGGATGAAGCCGGTGTCCTGCACCGGAAAGAAGCCCTTGGGAATGGCCACGTAGCCGCCGATGGCCAGGGCCAGGGTCACGAAGAACAGCCCGAGCATCAGCCGCTGGTGCGCCAGGGCCCTGACCAGCAGCCGATCGTAACCGGCCACCAGGCGTTCGCCGAAGGTCGGCGCGGCGTGCTCGGGGTGTTGCGGGCGGCGCATGAACAGCGCGCACAGGGTCGGCGCCAGGGTCAGCGAGACCACCACCGAAATCAGGATGGTGGAGGTGGCGGTGAGGGCGAACTCCTTGAACAGCCGCCCCACCACGCCCCCCATGAACAGCAGCGGGATGAACGCGGCCACCAGCGAGAAGCTGATCGAGACCACGGTGAAGCCGATCTCGCCGGCGCCCTTGAGGGCAGCCGTGCGGCTGTCGTCGCCGGCCTCCAGGTGCCGGTGGATGTTTTCCACCACCACGATGGCATCGTCCACCACAAACCCCACGGCGATGACGATGGCCACCAGGGTCAGGTTGTTCAGGCTGAAGCCGAACAGGTACATCAGCGCGAAGCTGGCCACCAGCGATACCCCCAGCACGCTGGAGACGATCAGCGTGGCCGACCACTGGCGCAGGAACAGCGCCATGACCGCGATCACCAGCAGCACGGCGATCAGCAGGGTGATCTCCACCTCGTGCAGCGAGGCGCGGATGGTCTGGGTGCGGTCGCTGAGCACCGACACCTGCACCGATGCCGGGAGCATTTCCTCCAGGTGCGGCAGCGCCTGCATGACCCGGTCCACGGTGTCGACGATGTTGGCCCCGGGCTGGCGGAACACCACCAGGTTGAGGCCTTCCTGATCGCCGGACCAGGCTTTGACATAGGCGTTTTCGGCGCCGTTGATGACCGTGGCCACGTCCTTGAGGTGCACCGGAGCGCCGTCGCGGTAGGCGACGATGAGCTGGGCGTATTCATCGGGGTGGAACAGCTGGTCGTTGGTGGCCAGGGTCGACACGCTGCTGTCGCCGTACAGCGCGCCCTTGGCCAGGTTGAGGCTGGTCTGCTGGATGGCCTGGCGCAGGTCGGCCAGGGTCAGGCCGATGGCGGCGAGTTTTTCCGGCTGGGCCTGCACGCGAATCGCCGGGCGCTGCTGGCCGGTGATGTTGACCAGCCCGACCCCGTCGATCTGGCTCAGCTGGCGTGCCAGCAGGGTTTCGGCGTAGTCGCTCAGTTCGTTGGCCGGCATCTGCGCGGAGCTGACGGTCATGATCAGCACCGGGCTGTCGGCCGGGTTGACCTTGCGCCAGGTGGGCAGGCTCGGCATGTCCTGGGGCAGGCGCGAGGAGGCGGTGTTGATCGCGGCCTGGACTTCCTGGGCGGCGGTGTCGATGTTCTTGTCGAGGGTGAACTGCAGGATCAGGCTGGTGGAGCCCAGTGCGCTGCTGGAGGTCATCTGGGTCATGCCGGGGATGGCGCTGAACTGCACCTCCAGCGGGGTGGCCACCGACGAGGCCATGGTCTCGGGGCTGGCGCCGGGCAGCTGCGCGCTGACCTGAATGGTGGGGAAGTCCGCCTCGGGCAGCGGTGCCACCGGCAACTGCGGGAACGCCACCACGCCCAGCAGCACCAGGGCGAAGGTCAGCAGCAGGGTGGCCACCGGGCGGTCGATGCACCACGCACTGATCGAGCTGCGCCCGCTCATGGCTGCACACCGCTGCCGGCAACATCGTCGCCGACGGGCGCGGCGGGCGGGGCTGTCAGTACCTCGACCCGGGCGCCGGGCCTAAGCCGCGACTGCCCGTCGGCCACCAGCGTGTCGTTGACCGCTACGCCGCTGATCACGTTGAGATTGCTGTCCTGGTACAGCACCTTGACCGGCACCACCGCGACCTTGTCGCCCTCGACGCGGTACACGAAGTGCTGGTCGATGCCCCGCTGCACCACGCCGGGGGGCACCACCAGCGCATCGCGCTGGATGCTGGTCTGGATCTTCAGGCTCACCAGTTGCCCCGGCCACAGGCGGGCCTGGGCATTGTCGAACGCGGCCTTGGCGCGCAGGGTGCCGGTGTTGGCGGCGATCTGGTTGTCGATCAGGCTCAGGTGCCCTTCACCCAGCAGCAGGCCGCCGCTGTCGCCGTTGCCTTCGAGGTAGGCACGGATCGGCGCCGGGGGTTCGGCGGCCACCAGCCCCTGCAGGGTCGGCAGCCATTGCTGCGGCACGGCGAACTCCACCGCAATGGGGTCGATCTGGGTCACGCTGAACAGGCCCTGGGCGTCGCTGGTGCGCACCAGGTTGCCTTCGTCGATGTTGCGAATGCCCACCCGTCCGGTGACCGGCGAGCGGATCTGGGTGTACGACAACTGCACCTTGGCGGCGGCGATCGCTGCCTGGTTGCCGAGGATGCTTGCCTTGAGCTGGTTGACCAGTGCCTGCTGCTGGTCGAGGGTCTGGCGCGAGATGCCGTTGTCTTCGCTGAGCAGGCGGTAGCGCCTGAGGTCGACCTCGGCCACCTGCTGCTGGGCCTGGCTCTGGCCCAGTTGCGCCTGGGCCTGCTCGAGGCTGGCGCGGATGCTGCGGTCATCCAGGGTGGCCAGCAGGTCGCCGGCCTGCACCGACTGGCCCTCCTTGACCAGGATCCGGGTCAGCACGCCCTCCACCTGGGGGCGGATCTGCACGCTGTGCAGCGACTGCACCGCGCCGATGGCGCTGAGGTAGTGCGGCACATCCTGCTGCTGCACCTGGATCACACTGACCGGGGTGGCCACGGGCATGGCCGGTTGGCTGGCCGTGTGGCGACCGAAAGTCAGGTACAGCGCCAGGCCCAGCAGCAACGCTATCAGGCCGAAAAAAAACACTCGAGAGCTGGAAATTCGCATGCGTGCACGGCGCCAGGGCAGAAAAAGGAGGGCTGTCAGTAGGTTATAGCTGCTACTGGGGGTCAGCAGTGTGACGCCCACCTGTCAGCGCTGTCAGCTGGCAGATGGCCAAGTGCCAATAGTCTGCGCTGGATCAAGGTTTTACTAAATGTTGCCCCGTAGAGTCTCTCGCCCTGCCGCCCCTCCACCTATAAAAACGCGAGCGCTTTCGATGAAGAGCAATCTGCCTGTGACCGGCCGCAATGTAGATTACCCCGGTGACGCGAATATCCTTTCCACCACCGATCTGACCAGCGCCATTACCTATGCCAACGAGGATTTTCTCAAGGTCAGCGGGTTCGAGCGCGACGAGCTGATTGGCCAGTTGCACCATGTGGTACGCCATCCCGACATGCCTTCCCAGGCCTTTGCGCAGATGTGGCAGACCCTCAAGGCCGGCCGCTCGTGGATGGGGCTGGTGAAGAACCGCTGCAAGAATGGCGACCATTACTGGGTCAGCGCATTCGTGTCGCCGGTCACCAGCCAGGGCCAGACGGTGGAGTACCAGTCGGTGCGCACCAAGCCCACCCCGGCGCAGGTGGAGGCCGCCGAACGCTGCTATGCACGCTTGCGCCAGCAGCGCCCGTTGCCCTGGTGGCAACGCCTGCCGCGCCCTGGCCTGGCGCTGCAGCTGGGGCTGGGCACAGGCCTGGTGCTGGCAGTGGTGCTGGGCACCAGCCGCCTGCTGGTGCCGGCGCTGCCGTGGCAGTGGCTGCTGGAGCTGGTGGCCGCCGGTGGGCTCAGTGCGCTGCTGGTGTCGGTGCTGCTGCGCCCGCTGGAACAACTGCGTGTGCGGGCGCAGTCGATTGCCGACAACCCGTTGAGCCAGCAGTTGTATACCGGCAAGGCGGGCGCCGGGGGGCAGATCGAGTTCGCCCTGCTGATGCTCGAGGCGCAGATCGGGGCGGTGGTGGGGCGCATTGGCGACACCTCGCAGCGCCTGGCCGGCCACACCGCAGAGCTGGCGCAGCACCTGCAGCACAGCCACACCACCACCCTGGGCCAGCAGGGCGAGGCCGATCAGGTGGCGGCGGCAATCAACCAGATGACCACCAGCGTGGCCGAGGTGGCCAGCAATGCCCAGCAGGCTTCGGAGGCCGCCGAGCATGCCGAAGATGCCACCCAGAATGGTCACCAGTTGGTGGACCGCAGCCGCAGCAGCATCCTCGAGCTGGCCAGCGCGCTGAGCGCTGCCACCGAGGTTATCCACACCCTGGAAGGCCACAGCATGGAAATTTCCGGAGTGCTGTCGGTTATCCACAGCATCGCCGAGCAGACCAACCTGCTGGCACTGAACGCGGCCATCGAGGCGGCGCGGGCGGGGGATCAGGGGCGTGGCTTTGCGGTGGTCGCCGATGAGGTGCGCGGCCTGGCCAAGCGCACGGCCGAGTCCACCGGCGAAATCCAGCGCATGATCAGCGCCTTGCAGCGCGGCACCCGCGATGCGGTGCAGGCCATGCACGAGAGCCGCGAGCATGCCGGGCAGAGCGTCGAGCAGGCGCAGCAGGCGGCGGTGGCGCTGGACGGCATCAGCCAGCAGGTCAACCAGATCAGCGAGATGAGCCTGCAGATTGCTGCGGCGGTGGAGCAGCAGAGCCTGGTCAGCGAAGACATCAACCGCAACATCATCAGCATTCGCCAGGCCAGCGAAGAGAGCGTGGTGGCCGGTCAGCACGGGCATGCCAACGCCAGCGACGTGGCCGGCCTGGCCGAAGACCTGCGGCGCCTGGCCGAGGAGTTCTGGCAGCGCCGCTAGGCGCCGCTCAGAAACCGATGAAGCTGTAGTGGCCAGCCGATGTGCTGCACACCCGGGCGCCGGCCTGATGCAGTTGCTCGACCAGTGCCGGGTTTTCCACGTGCAGGGTCCAGGGCGCCAGCGCGGCGTTGCCCGGGGCGTGCAGGGCGGCGTGCAGCGCCCCGGTGTCGGGCAGGTAGGCGGTGAAGCCGTTGCCCTTGAGCGCGCTGGTGGTGATGCCCAGTTGCTGGCAGATCTGCACTTTGGCGTGGATATCGTCGCGGTCGGCCTGGCGCGAGCGCTCGATCAGCTCGGCCAGTTGGCGGTCCATCAACTGGCTGCCGTGGATCAGTACCGGGCCGCGTTGCCAGGCTTCGGTCGGGCAGTCCTTGGCGTCGGGGCGCAACGGGATGTGCGGGTTGATTTCCATCGGGTAGATGCGGCACACCAGCGGCCGGCGCTCATAGATGCGGCACAGGTTGTCGGCATCCAGATTGCGGCAGGCGCCGGGGTTGAACGCGGCGAAGGTGATGGCCACGTGTGCCTGGGTACTGCCGCAGGGCACGGCGCAGGCACGGCGGGTGGCGTGCTCGCGCTGGGCGTCGGGCAGGCCCAGGCCGTTGGCCAGAAAGGCTTCCACCAGCACGATGAGCTGGCCGCCATCTGCCACCCAGTGGCGCGCTTCGTCGAGGGTCAGGGGAACGTGGTGGCCATTGCAGCATTTGCCACAGCCGGTGCAGTCGAACTGGAGTGAGGTTGCAGCGCTGGTCACGGTTTGGCGGGGGTCCATTCGGTGATGAAGGCAGTCTTGCGCTGCTTGTCGAACAGGCACAGCTCGCTGCCTTGCTGGTTCTTCATGTGCTTTTGCGGGTAGTGGCCGCTGATCAGCAGGGCACTGTAGCCGACGCGGTCGTCGAACTCGGCCGGCTTGCTGGCGGGCCGGGCATCCTTGAACTGGCTGGCGGCGAGGCAGGCCCTGGTCAGGGCTTGTTCGTGGTCGGCCCAGGCCTGGTCGCTGGAGGCATGGGCGCCGAGGCTGAACAGGGCCAGCAGGGCGAAGGTGAGGGCTTTCATGATGGGCGGCTCATGAGGGGAGAGGCCGCTGATTATGCCAGAGCATCGGTTTTTGCAGGAGCAGGAGCGTTTCAGCGTTTGTCCTGGCCCCTTCGCCGGCAAGGGATCACGGCCCCTGTAGGAGCCGGCCTTGCCGGCGAAGGGGGTCGGCTCAGCGCTCGGCGAAAGCCACCGCCCGCGCGGCCACGATCAGGCAATCGGTGAGTTCCGGCGAGGAGAACTTGGTCAGCACCGCATTCGCCCCTGCCAGCCGGGCTTTCTCGCTGTTCATCGCGCTGTCCAGCGAGGTGTGCAGCAGTACATAGAGGTGCTGGAAGTCAGGCGTTTCGCGCAGCGTGCGGGTGAAGGCGTAGCCGTCCATCTCGGACATCTCGATGTCCGAGACCACTACGTTGATCTCCCGGTCGGTGCCCTGCAGCTCCAGCAGGGTGTCGATGGCATCCTTGGCGCTCTTGGCGGTGTGGCATTCCAGCCCCAGGCCGCGCAGGGTCAGCACCGACTGGTGGAGTGCCACATGGCTGTCATCGACCACCAGTATGTTGGTGGCCTGCAGAACGGCGGCGTCTTCGGGGTTCAGCTCGCTGCTGCTCACTTCACGCGGCGGCGGCGCAATGCCGTGAATGACCTTTTCGATGTCCAGCACCTGCACCAGCGTGCCGTCCACCTGGGTTACCCCGGTGATGAATGCCTTGCTGCTCGACCCGTAGGGCGGCGGCTTGATGTCGGTACTCAGGCAATGCACGATGCGGCTTACCGCCTGCACGTGCAGGCCCTGCTTGGAGCGGCTGATGTCGGTGACGATCAGGCAGCCGCCGTTGGGGTCTTCCAGCGGGCGCTCGCCGATGGCGCGCGACAGGTCGATGACCGACAGCGAGTTGCCCCGCAGGGTGGCCACGCCTTTGACGTGCGGGTGCGATTCCGGGAGCTTGGTCAGGGGCGGGCAAGGGATGATCTCGCTGACCTTGAGCAGGTTGATTGCCATCAGCTTGCCGCTGCGCAGGGTGAACAGCAGCAGCGACAGCGAGTCGGCGCGGGCATTTTGCGAGGCCATAGGCACCTTCAGGGCAAAGAGAATAAGGGATCTGCCGGGTTATCGACCCGAGCACGCCAGGCTTTAATCCGCCACTGCACTTCAGCGTAGCCCCAGTCGGCGGGCCAGGCGGCTGAGGTTGGCGCGGTCCAGGCCCAGCTCGCGCGCGGCACTGGCCCAGTTGTGCTGGTGGCGCTCCAGGCAGGCCTCGATCAGCTGGCGCTGGTACAGGTCCAGGGCCTGGCGCAGGTCGGTGCCGGGCGGTGGTGGCAGTGGCGCCGCCACGCTGGGCGCTGCGCCCGGGCCGGCGCCGGGCAGGTCGAAGTCGCGGGCCTCCAGGGTCAGGATCTTCGGCCGCTCGGGGTGCTGGCCCAGCGCCTTGAGCGACGAGCGGCCGATCAGGTGCTCCAGTTCGCGCACATTGCCCGGCCAGTCGTACGCCAGCAGCGCGGCCTGGGCATCGCTGCTCAGGCGCAGGCTGTTCAGGCCCATGCGCGAGCGGTTCTGCTCCAGGAAGTAGCCACTGAGCAGCAGCACGTCGCGCCCGCGCTCGCGCAGCGCCGGCACCCGCAGCGGGTACACGCTCAGGCGGTGGTAGAAGTCGGCGCGGTAGCGCCCGGCACGCACTTCCTCGGCCAGGTCGCGGTTGGTGGCGGCAATCAGGCGCACATCCACCTGGTGCTCCTGGTCCGAGCCCAGGCGCTGCAGCTGTCCGCTTTGCAGCACGCGCAGCAGCTTGGCCTGCACGGCCAGCGACAGTTCGCCCACTTCGTCGAGAAACAGTGTGCCGCCGTTGGCCAGCTCGAACTTGCCGCGTCGCTCGCCCACCGCGCCGGTGAAGGCGCCGCGCACATGGCCGAACAGCTCGCTCTCGACCAGGGTGTCGGGCAAGGCGGCGCAGTTGAGGCTGATCATCGGCTTGTCGGCACGCGCCGACTGCTGGTGGATGGCCTGGGCCACCAGCTCCTTGCCGACCCCGGTTTCACCGGTGACCAGTACGGTCAGGTCGCTGCCGGCGACCAGGCGGATCTCTTCGAGCAGGTGCTTGTGGGCCTTGCTCTGGCCGATCAGTTCCTGGTGCTGCTGGCCGCTGGCCTGGCGGTAGATCTCGGCGCGCTGGTGTTCGTCTTCGGCGCGCAGGGCCAGGCGTTCGATACGTTGCGCCACGTTGACCGTGGCGGCGGCCAGGCTGGCGAAGGCCTGCAGGGCGTCCAGCTCGACCTGCTGGAAGCGCTCCGGGGCCAGCGCATCGAGGGTGATCAGGCCCCAGGGCCGTTCGTCGACGAACAGCGGGCAGCCCATGCAGTCGTGTACCTCCAGGTGCTGGTGCAGGCCCTCGACCAGGCCGTCGTAGGGGTCGGGCAGTTGGCTGTCGCTGGCAAAGCGGGTCGGCTCGCTGCGGCTGAGCAGGGCGGCGAAGCGCGGGTGTTCGCTGACCTTGAAGCGTCGGCCCAGGGTGTCGGGGCTCAGGCCGTCCACCGCCAGGGGGACCAGCCATTCGCCATCCAGGCGCAGCAGCGCGGCGGCGTCGCATGGCAACAGGGCGCGCATGGCTTCGAGCAGGCGACGGTAGCGTTCGCGTTCGGGCAGCTCGCGAGACAGGTCGCTGACCAGGGGCAGCAGTGCGGTAAGCAGGGATTTTGCGGTCATGATGACTCCTTCGAGTCTTTATGACTCTAGCAGGGCTGTGGTCAATTTGACTCAAAAATATTCAAGCTATTGATTTATATGGATTTAATAGTTGGCACGAAAGCTGAAACAACCCGGGCAGATTATCCAGAAGCCATAAAGCCCGGGAGTTACCCATGCTCAATGCCCAAGATCGTGCCATCGTCAAAGCCACCGTTCCGCTGCTTGAAAGCGGCGGCGAGGCGCTGACCACGCACTTCTACAAACTGATGCTCAGCGAATACCCCGAGGTGCGTCCGTTGTTCAACCAGGCCAACCAGGCCAGCGGCGACCAGCCGCGGGCGCTGGCCAATGGCGTACTGATGTATGCACGCCATATCGACCAGCTCGAGCAACTGGGCGGCCTGGTGAACCAGATCATCAACAAGCACGTGGCGCTGCAGATCCTGCCCGAGCACTACCCGATCGTCGGCGCCTGCCTGTTGCGTGCCATCGAAGAGGTGCTCGGCAAGGAGATCGCCACCCCCGAGGTGATCGCGGCCTGGGGCGCGGCCTACCAGCAACTGGCCGATATCCTGATCGGCGCCGAAGAGGGCCTGTACCAGCAGAAGGCCCAGGCGCCGGGTGGCTGGCGCGGTGCGCGGGCGTTCCGGCTGGCGGCGCGGGTGCAGGAGAGCAGCGAGATCGTCTCGTTCCACTTCGCCCCGCTCGATGGCGGCCCGGTCCTCAAGGGCGAGCCCGGCCAGTACCTGGGCCTGAAGGTGCAGATCGATGGCCAGGAGCACCGGCGCAACTATTCATTGTCGGCGCTGGGTGACGGCCGCGAGTACCGCATCAGCGTCAAGCGCGAGGCGGGCGGCAAGGTGTCCAACTACCTGCATGAGCAACTGCAGGTGGGCGATACCCTGGAGCTGTTCCCGCCGGCGGGCGAGTTCACCCTGAGCGCCAGCGACAAGCCGCTGGTGCTGATCAGCGGCGGGGTAGGGATCACCCCGACCCTGGCGATGCTCGACGCGGCCCTGGCCAGCGGTCGCCTGGTGCACTTCATTCATTGCGCGCGCAACGGTGCGGTGCATGCGTTTCGCGACTGGGTGGACGAACGCGCGGCGCGTCATCCGCAGCTCAAGCGCTTCTATTGCTACGCCGAGGATGATGGGGTGAGCCTGCCGGCCGACGCCGTGGGGCTGCTGAGCCAGGATCAACTGGCGCAGTGGCTGCCGGTCGAGCGTGACCTGGACGCGTACTTCCTGGGGCCCAAGGGCTTCATGGCGGCGATCAGGCGTCAGCTCAAGGCCCTGGGGGTGCCGGAGCAGCAGAGCCGCTACGAGTTCTTCGGGCCGGCGGCAGCACTCGAGTAAGGGCCGGGGCCTGTTCGCCGACAATGCCGGCGCCTGCAGCTGCGCGTATGTGCTGCAGGCGCCGGCTAAGCTGCCGACCTTAATCTTCTTTTAATCGGTTTAACCTTCACTCCCTGTGGTCATGGTCGGCGTGTAGAATTGCGCCCAGGCTTGAGCCACCTATCTAGTGAAGGGAACGGGAATGAACGATCTAACGCAGCGCCTGAATCGGGAACGGCGCTTTCTGGTACTGCTGGGCGCCATCTGCCTGGCGCTGATCGGCGGTGCCCTGTACATGCAGATCGTGCTGGGCGAGGCACCGTGCCCACTGTGCATCCTGCAGCGCTATGCATTGCTGTTCATCGCCCTGTTCGCCTTCATCGGTGCGGCCATGCCCGGGCGGCGCAGCCTCACGCTGTTCGAGGCCCTGGTGGTGCTGAGCGCCATCGGCGGCATTGCTGCAGCGGGCAACCACGCCTACATCCTGGCCAACCCGGCCGTCAGCTGCGGCATCGACACACTGCAGCCGATCGTCGACGGCCTGCCGCTGGCCTCGGTGCTGCCGCTGGTGTTCCAGGTGGATGGTTTCTGCTCGACGCCGTACCCGCCGGTGCTGGGGCTGTCGCTGGCGCAATGGGCGCTGCTGGCCTTCGTGCTGACCGCCGTGCTGGTGCCGCTGGGCATCTACCGCAACCGTCGCCAGCGTTAGACAAAAGTCCCGTGTCGAGGCAAGTGCGCAGGGCTTGAGAATTTTCCGAAGAAGTCGCCTCCAGGTTGACCTGGATCAAGTCCCAACCCTTGCGGTACGGGCATTTCAGGGCTACAGCCAGGGGTGCGACAAACTGTCGCGAAATTGATTTTTGCTGCGCTATTGTTACGTTTTCTGTAAAGGACTGTTGCTCAATAAGTCATAGTCATGGCCATGTTACGTCACTACAATCGCCCCCAATTTCCGTTCGGCACCGCTTGCGAGTTGCAGGATTAAAGGAGCTCCGGCCCCTTTCGTGACTCTGACGAGCATCGCCTGCGGCGATGCCGGGCTGACCCCCCTCCCGTGATTTTCCGCACCAAATGGAATTGGTCTGTAAACAGGCCTGATTGCCTACGAAGTCAAAACAATAAGCACCGTTGCACACCGGTTCTGCCGAGCAGCCGCAGCTGAATTCCGGCGTGACCGTATTCGATCCCATAAATGCTGACGCTTGGCAGGACGAAGTGTTGGCGACCAAAACACAAATTGCATTGAAGCAAGCTGCTCTAGAGGTCGTGAGATGAGTAAAAAGCGTTACCCCAGACTGTTTGGCATTCTGCCCTTTTTAGGCATGCTTTTACTCAGTGGGTGCAACTGGACCCTGCTCGACCCGAAGGGCCAGGTCGGCATTGAGCAAAGGAACCTGATCCTGATCGCTACCGGCCTGATGTTGCTGGTGGTGATTCCTGTCATTTTCATGACGATCGCGTTCGCGTGGAAGTATCGCGCCTCCAACAAGGCTGCCACCTACACCCCTGACTGGTCGCACTCGACCAAGATCGAAGTGGCCGTATGGTCCATCCCGGTGCTGATCATCATCGCCCTGGGTTATGTCACCTACCTCTCCACCCATAAGCTGGACCCGTACCGTCCACTGGATTCCGACGTGAAGCCGGTGCAGATCGACGTGGTCGCGCTGGACTGGAAATGGCTGTTCATCTACCCGGAACAGGGCATTGCCACGGTCAACAAGATCGTCTTCCCGGCCAACACCCCGGTCAATTTCCGCGTGACCTCCGACGCCGTGATGAACTCGTTCTTCATCCCGGGCCTGGGCGGCCAGATCTACGCGATGGCGGGCATGACCACCAAGCTGCACCTGATTGCCAACCAGAACGCCGAGTTCGACGGGATCTCCGCCAACTACAGCGGTGCCGGCTTCACCGGCATGAAGTTCAAGGCGATCGCCACGTCCCAGGAAGATTTCGAGGCGTGGGTCAACGAGGTCAAGCAGTCGCCGCAACAACTGGACAAGGCCACCTACGAGGCTCTGGCCAAACCTAGCGAAAACAACCCGGTTGCGCTCTACAGCGTGGCCCCGGAAAACATGTTCCAGTCCATCGTCGACAAGTACGAGGGCATGAACCGTGGCAAGCCGGTGGTGCACGAGAAGAAAGAGCACAAAGAAGCGGCCGAAGCGATGGACGTGAGTATGCATTCAGCTGCTGGGGCAGAGGAGTAAAAGATGTTCGGTAAACTTAGTCTGGACGCGATCCCGTATCACGAGCCGATAGTCATGGTGACCCTCGCCATGATCGCGCTCGGCGGTCTCGCGTTGGTTGCTGCAATCACCTATTTCCGCAAGTGGACCTACTTGTGGACCGAGTGGCTGACGTCGGTCGACCACAAGAAGATCGGGGTGATGTACATCATCGTCGCGATGGTCATGCTGCTGCGCGGCTTTGCCGACGCCATCATGATGCGTACCCAGCTGGCCATGGCCACTGGCGGCGCCGAGGGCTATCTGCCTCCTGAACACTATGACCAGATCTTCACCGCTCACGGTGTGATCATGATCATCTTCATGGCGATGCCATTCTTCACCGGCCTGATGAACCTGGCCCTGCCTCTGCAGATCGGTGCACGTGACGTTGCCTTCCCGTTCCTCAACTCCCTGAGCTTCTGGCTGCTGGTGTCCGGCGTTGCGCTGGTCAACATCTCCCTGGGCGTGGGCGAGTTCGCCAAGACCGGCTGGGTGGCCTATCCACCGCTGGCGGGTATCCAGTACAGCCCTGGGGTCGGTGTCGACTACTACATCTGGGCGCTACAGATATCCGGATTGGGGACAACGCTGACCGGTGTCAACTTCCTGGCCACCGTGCTGAAAATGCGCGCCCCTGGCATGAAGCTGATGGACATGCCGATCTTCACCTGGACCTGCACCTGGGCCAACATCCTGATCGTGGCTTCGTTCCCGATCCTGACCGCGACCCTGGCACTGCTGACCGTTGACCGTTATCTGGACTTCCACATTTTCACCAACGAGCTTGGTGGGAACCCGATGATGTACGTCAACCTGTTCTGGGCATGGGGTCACCCTGAGGTGTACATCCTGATCCTGCCGGCGTTCGGCGTGTTCTCGGAAGTCATCTCGACCTTTACCGGCAAGCGCCTGTTCGGCCACAAGTCGATGATCTACGCCTCGGGTGCGATCTCGGTTCTGGGCTTCGGCGTATGGCTGCACCACTTCTTCACCATGGGTTCGGGCGCCAGCGTCAACACCTTCTTCGGTCTGGCGACCATGCTCATTTCGATCCCGACCGGGGTCAAGCTGTTCAACTGGCTGTTCACGATCTACCAGGGCCGTCTGCGCTTCACCGCGCCAGTGCTGTGGACCCTGGGCTTCATGGTGACCTTCTCGATCGGCGGCATGACCGGCGTACTGCTGGCCGTACCTGGTGCTGACTTCGTGCTGCACAACAGCCTGTTCGTGATCGCTCACTTCCACAACGTGATCATCGGTGGTGCGGTGTTCGGCTACATTGCCGGCTTCGCTTTCTGGTTCCCGAAAGCCTTCGGTTTCACCCTGAACGAGAAGTGGGGCAAGGCTGCCTTCTGGTTCTGGATCTCCGGTTTCTACGTGGCTTTCATGCCGCTGTACGCACTGGGCTTCATGGGCATGACCCGTCGTCTGAACCACTCGGACAACCCTGCCTGGGAACCGTACCTGTACGTGGCCGTGGTCGGTGCCGTGCTGATCCTGTTCGGTATCGCCTGCCAGCTGATCCAGCTGTACGTGTCGATCCGCGATCGCAAGGACAACATGGACGTCACTGGCGACCCATGGAATGCGCACACCCTGGAATGGTCGACCTCGTCGCCACCGCCGTTCTACAACTTCGCCACCATGCCGGAAAAAGTCGGCCTGGACGCATGGACCGAAGCCAAGCGCGCCGGTATCGCCTACAAGGCTCCGGCCCAGTACGCACCGATCCACATGCCGAACAACACCGCTACCGGTCTGTACATGGGCGCGCTGTTGACCGTCTTCGGTTTCGCCACCATCTGGCACATCTGGTGGTTGGCCGCGGTCGGCCTGATCGGCACCATCGCTGTCTTCGTTGCTCACGCTGCGCGTGACGACCAGGGCTACATGGTTCCTGCCGAGGAAGTGGCACGTATCGAAGGTGAGCGTCTGAAGCACCTCGGTCTGGCTACCGGCTCGCCAGTCGGTGCGCCTGTCGAATCGTTTGAACGGGTTTAATCAATGTCCAGTCATGTAATCAATGCTGATGCTGCTCATGGTCACGACCATGGGCACGAAGAACACCACGACTCGGGCCAGATGACCGTATTCGGTTTCTGGCTGTACCTGATGACCGACTGCATCCTGTTTGCGTCGATCTTCGCAGCCTACGCGGTGCTGTCCGGCAACTTTGCCGGCGGCCCGTCGGGTCACGACATCTTCGAACTGCCGTATGTACTGGCTGAAACCGCGCTGCTGCTGTTCTCCAGTATCACCTTCGGCTTCGCCATGCTGCAGATGTACAAGGGCAACAAGAACGGTGTACTGGCCTGGCTGGCAGTCACCTTCCTGCTCGGCCTTGGCTTCATCGTCATGGAAGTCAACGAGTTCCACCTGCTGATCAGCGAAGGCTTCGGCCCGCAGCGCAGCGGCTTCCTGTCGGGCTTCTTCGCCCTGGTCGGCACCCACGGTCTGCACGTGACCGGTGGTCTGATCTGGATGGCCGTGATGATGTACCAGATCCAGAAGAAGGGCATCACCGGTTCGGCCAAGACCCGCATGGGTTGCCTGAGCCTGTTCTGGCACTTCCTGGACGTGGTCTGGATCTGCGTATTCACCGTTGTCTATCTGCTGGGGGTTCTGTAAATGGCTAACGCACATAACGAGCACGCCGAGGGCAGCCACGGCAGCGTGAAGTCGTACGCAATCGGCTTCGTACTGTCGGTGATCCTGACGCTGATCCCGTTCGGTCTGGTGATGTACCCGACCTTGCCCAAAGACATGACCGTACTGATCGTGGTGGCCTTCGCGGTCATCCAGATCGTCGTGCACCTGTACTACTTCCTGCACCTGGACCGTTCGCCAGAGCAGCGTGAGAACGTCAGCGCCTTCCTGTTCACCGGGTTGGTCATTGCACTGTTGGTCGGCCTGTCGCTGTGGATCATGTTCAGCATCCACACCAGCATGATGGCGAAGTGAGGTAAGACGGCATGTCCTTTAAGCACTTTATCCAAATCACCAAACCGGGGATCATTTTCGGTAACGTGCTTTCTGTGGCAGGCGGTTTCTTCCTTGCCGCGCAAGGGCATGTGGACTTCATGCTGTTCCTGGCCACGGTGATCGGCACTTCGCTGGTGGTGGCGTCCGGTTGCGTGTTCAACAACTGCATCGACCGTGACATCGACATCAAGATGGAGCGCACCAAGAACCGTGTGATGGTTCAAGGGCAGGTCTCGCTGAAGATCGCGCTGGCCTACGCCACCCTGCTCGGGGTGGCCGGGCTTGGCCTGCTGTACGTGCAGGCCAATGCCCTGGCAGCGTTGTTCGGCCTGATCGGGTTCATCATCTACGTGGGTTTCTACAGCCTGTACCTGAAGCGCAAATCGGTGCACGGCACCCTGGTAGGCAGCCTGTCCGGTGCCATGCCTCCGGTGATCGGCTACTGCGCCGTGAGCAACAGCTTCGACCTGGCTGCGTTGACCCTGCTGGTGATGTTCAGCCTGTGGCAGATGCCGCATTCCTATGCGATCGCGATCTTCCGCTTCAACGACTACCTGGCGGCCTCGATTCCGGTACTGCCGGTCAAGCGTGGCATCCTGGTGGCCAAGAAACACATCCTCTGGTACATCGTGGCGTTCCTGGCAGCGACCCTGATGCTGACCATCGGTGGTTATGCCGGCATGAGCTACATGGCTGTTGCGGCGGCGATGGGCATGTACTGGTTGTACATGGCCTGGACCGGCTACAAGGCTGTGGATGATCGCCTGTGGGCGCGCAAGCTGTTCGTGTTTTCCATCTTCACCATCACCGCGTTGAGCGTGATGATGTCGTTGGACACCAAGGTGCCGACCGAACTGCTGCTGACCTACGCGCATTGATCTGATGTGTTGAAAGAGACCCCGGGCCGAAAGGTGCCGGGGTTTTTTTTGCCCTTCAGAAACGGCTTCGCTCTTGCTCCCGCTCCCGCTCTTGCTCTTGCTCTTGCTCTTGCTCTTGCTCTTGCTCTTGCTCTTGCTCTTGCTCTTGCTCTTGCTCTTGCTCTTGCTCTTGCTCTTGCTCTTGCTCTTGCTCTTGCTCTTGCTTTTGCTTTTGATCTTTCCGTCCTTCAGGAGGCCGAATGGAGCCCGCGTGTAGTGGGGTGTAGGGCCATGGATGGCCCGGAAAGTGCCGACGGGCAGGGACGCCCGTGCGGCGCGGCCCCACGGAGCGTGGGTGGAGTGAGGGGACCCGTAGCGAAGCGTAGGGCCGGATGCTGGACGGAGCGGTTTTGCTTACTTTTTCCAAGAAAAAAGTAAGCCGCTGTAAGAGCGGAAGGGGCCCTAAATGTCGATATCCATGCTGGATAAGCACATGATTGTCGATTTTCATGTGGTTGTGATTATCCGACATGGATAGCGCTGCGAGCGGCGCCTTCCGCTCTTACAGCGGGTCACTTTTGGCAAACGCCCCAAAAGTAACCAAAAAGGCTGGGCCCTGCATACGGCCCTACGCTTCGCTCCGGGTCCCCTCGCTCCGCACCTGCTCCGGGGGCCGCGCCGCACGGGCGTCCCTGCCCGTCGGCACTTTCCGGGCCATCCATGGCCCTACACCCCACTACGCAGGCGCTCCACTCGGCCTCCTGAAGGGCCAGAAGATCAAAAGCAGATCAAAAGCAGATCAAAAGCAGATCAAAAACCAGAGCAAGATCACCAGCCGGAGCAAGGCCTCTGGATCGGTGCGTGCCAACGGCCGGCAATCCCTCCCACCCGGGCACCACTCCCCGCTGAACACGCAACCCCCGGCATTGCTAGCGTGACGGCTCCCCACCCCAAGGAGCACACCGCCATGAGCATTCTGACCGTTTACTTCTGCGGCACCGGATCGCACCGTTTCGATGACCAGAACCCCAATTTCTGGAACGGCGAACTGGTCGCCACCCTTGCTTCCAACGACCAGAGCCGCGAGTTCGCCAACTGGATCGCCATCGACGGCCCGGGCAGTGGCAACATGCAGGCCGATGACCTGTTCATCGAAAACAAGGAATACGGCCTCACCGGCACCCTGTTCGGCGCCGGCTGGGAGCAGAACGTGGCCCACGCCCTGCAGGTCATCAAGGGCTCGTGTACCTGGCAGCGCGAAAAACTCACCGAGCAGGACTACAACCGCCTGAAGTCAGCCGGCGTGCCGATCGAGGACGTGAAGAAGGAGGGTTCCTGGTTCTGGCGCCAGTACGACTATGGCGACCGCGGCGTGACCCCGCAGCAACTCCAGGAAGGCATCATCCGCATGCACCGCAAGGACGGCCTGATTCCCGATCAGGTCAATATCGTGGGCTGGAGCCGCGGCGGCATCAGTGCCCACATGCTCGCCAACGCCATGGCCGACGACCCGCAACTGGCCCACGTGCCGGTGAACATCTTTGCCATCGACCCCGTGCCCGGGATCAACAACCTGCAGCCACACCGCCTGCACCTGCGCCCCAACGTGAAGGAGTACGTGGGTTTCTTTTCTCGCGACGAGCGCTCCAAGGGCTTCGCCTGCGTCATCCCGTCCACCTACCCCGATACCCGTGTCCACATCTTTCCGCTGCCAGGACGCCACGCCACGCTGGTGGGCAATGCCTCGGCCGATGGCGCCAGTGCCGGCAACGAGCTGCCCGACCCGGGCCTGATCGTGCGCCATTTTGCCGAAACCTGCCTGACCCGCTGGGGCGTGACGCTGCAAAAACGCCTTGAGCTGAGCGAAGGGCAGGTGGCCGACTACCTGGATGCCATGGACCGCGACGATGCCCGCTACAGGGCCATGCGCAAGCACTCCTACACGCTGCTGAGCGAGTCCGAAGGGGAGCATCGGCTGGTCCACCAGGGCGATATGCGCAAGGCTTTCAGCTTCGTGCGCGGGGCCCACATGGCGCCGGAGGAGGGCCTGGATGTGGGGAGCTGGCGCTCGCTGTCGTTCGAGCGTCTGTGCTGACACCCCGGCACCGGTCGCGGCCGCGCTGCGCGGCCCGCGATCGAATCCACTTTACAGGCATTGCCTGCAGGCACTATCTTCTGCCTCGGCCACCGCAGTGGCCAACGTCGCTCGGACGGTTCCGGGCGCTTACGTCCTCGAGGTAACCATGGCTGACCAAGGTTCGCCGCGCCGCTTTGCGCGCATAGATCGTCTCCCCCCCTACGTATTCAACATCACCGCCGAACTCAAGATGGCCGCGCGCCGTCGTGGCGAAGACATCATCGACCTGAGCATGGGCAACCCCGACGGGGCCACGCCGCCGCACATCGTCGAGAAGCTGGTACAGGTCGCCCAGCGCGAAGACACCCACGGTTACTCCACCTCGCGCGGTATCCCGCGCCTGCGCCGGGCCATCTCGCACTGGTACAAGGACCGCTACGACGTCGAGATCGACCCCGAGTCCGAAGCCATTGTCACCATCGGCTCCAAGGAGGGCCTGGCCCACCTGATGCTGGCCACCCTGGACCACGGCGATACCGTGCTGGTGCCCAACCCCAGCTACCCGATCCACATCTACGGCGCGGTGATCGCCGGGGCCCAGGTGCGTTCGGTGCCGCTGGTGCCCGGCGTGGACTTCTTCAACGAGCTGGAGCGGGCGATCCGCGAGTCGATCCCCAAGCCCAAGATGATGATCCTGGGGTTCCCCTCCAACCCCACCGCGCAGTGCGTGGAGCTGGACTTCTTCGAGCGTGTGGTGGCACTGGCCAAGCAGTACGACGTGCTGGTGATCCACGACCTGGCCTATGCCGACATCGTCTACGACGGCTGGAAGGCCCCGTCGATCATGCAGGTGCCGGGTGCCAAGGACATCGCCGTGGAGTTCTTCACGCTGTCCAAGAGCTACAACATGGCCGGCTGGCGGATCGGCTTCATGGTCGGCAACCCGGAGCTGGTCAACGCCCTGGCGCGAATCAAGAGCTACCACGACTACGGCACCTTCACGCCGTTGCAGGTGGCGGCGATCGCGGCGCTCGAAGGCGACCAGCAGTGCGTGCGCGACATCGCCGAGCAGTACCGCCAGCGGCGCAACGTGCTGGTCAAGGGGCTGCACGAGACCGGCTGGATGGTCGAGAACCCCAAGGCCTCGATGTACGTGTGGGCCAAGATCCCCGAGCAGTACGCGCACCTGGGTTCGCTGGAGTTCGCCAAGAAGCTGCTGGCCGAAGCCAAGGTATGCGTGTCGCCGGGCATCGGCTTTGGCGACTATGGCGATGACCATGTGCGCTTTGCCCTGATCGAGAACCAGGACCGCATTCGCCAGGCGGTGCGCGGCATCCGCCAGATGTTCCGTGCCGATGGCATCGAGGCGCCGAAGGCGGCCAGGGCTTCACGCACGTCGTGATGCACCTCGCCGGCAAGGCCTGCTCCCGTAGGAGCCGGCCTTGCCGGCGAAGGGCGCGACACCGCCTTCCGTCGGCCGCCCATATTTCTTTCACTGCCCCCCTTTTCAACGCCACGCCGAAGCATAGAATGATCGTCGGGTTTCTCCCTCCAACGATACTTCTCCCCCCCCTCCCAAATCATGTCCGAAAACAATCCTTGTTTGACTTGCGGTGCCTGCTGCGCGTATTTCCGTGTGTCCTTTTTCTGGGGTGAATGCACCTCGGCCGGGGGTGTCGTGCCTGATGAATTGGTGGTGCAGATCAACCCGACCCGGGTGGCGATGATCGGCACCGACGCCAAGCCGTGTCGCTGCATAGGGCTTGAAGGCGAGATCGGCAAGAGCGTCAGCTGTTCGCTCTATGCCCAGCGCTCCAGCCCCTGCCGCGAGTTCGATGCCGCCTGGGTCAATGGCCAGCCCAACGACGACTGCAACGCGGCGCGGGCCGCCCACGGCCTGCCCCCTCTGGAAGCCAACGAGCCGTTCTGGCCCGCCGAAGACCCGGAGGTGGCCTGACCGTTCGTCGGTTGGCTGACGCTGTAAGTTTGACGAGGCCCTGTATTCACGGGGCCCATTGCCAAAGTATTAACACCATTTGACGTAACGCCTTTGCGCAAGGGCTCCGGGAAAGCGGCTACATATTCCAGCACTGGAATCGTAGTCGCCAAGGTCAGGCATTTCGACGTTAGTGTGTGTAGTTTCCACGGCTTACCCGTCGCACGCATTCAAGGAACGAACTGCCTGATCCACGAAGGAGTCGCCCGTGGACAGACGTGCCGTCAAGCTTGCCCCCACCCGTGTTCGCCCCTTGTCGCTGGCCGTGAGCCTGGCCACCGCGGGAATCGCTTTCGGCCTGTTCAGTGCAACGGCCAGTGCCGCCTGTACCCCGCTGATCCCCGGTGCGGGCGCGACGGTCACCTGCACCCCGGGGTTGAACGGCAACGTCAGTTCCTCCGCCAACAACCTGACCCTTAACCTGAGCAATGGCTCGCAGATCAACGCGCCGTTGCTCGGCACGGCAGTCAACCTGAGCGGCAACAACGTCACCCTGAACAACTCGGGCACCATCGACCCCGCATTCCTCGGGATCCTGAGCGGGCTCAGCTCCGGGATCAAGGTCGGCAACTCGGCGGCCAGCACGGTCAGCATCACCAACTTCAGCGGTGGCGTTATCAAGGGCACCACCGGTGTGCTCAGTGCCAGCCTGCTCAACCTCAACGGCCTGGCCCTGAGCGTGCAGAACGGCAACGGTGGCGTTACCACGCTGGTCAACGACGGCACCATCGGTTCATCGAACATTGTCGGCGTCAGCGTGCTGGCCCCAGACGCCCCGGTGGTGGCGGTGTATGGCGGCGGCAGCGTGAACATGACCAACACCGGCACCATCATCGGTCGCGTGGCGTTCCAGGCATCAGGCACTGCCACCGGCAATACCTTTACCAACAGTGGCGCGATCAGTGGCGGCGTGTCGATGGGGGCGAACTCCACCAACCGCTTCAACGCAATCACAGGTTCCAGTGTCAGTAGCGGGGGAGGTGTAGGCGTCGACCTGGGCATCGCCGGCATCAACCTGCTGTATGCGCCTAGCGGCAAGGTCGACGGCGGTGCCGGCGGCAGCAACACCCTTGCCCTGCAGAACGCCATCGGCGGGGGCACCGGTACCGGCGGCACGGGCACGCTTTCGGCCAGCAACTACATCAACTTCAACAACCTGCTCGTGCAGAGCGGCACCTGGACACTCTCCGGCGCGTTGCTCGGGGTCACCAGCACCAGCCTCAACGGCGGCTCGCTGGTGTTCGACGACGCCTCGACCTTCGGCACCGGCACCATCGCGGCCAACGGTGGCGCGCTGGGTGCGGGCGCGGCCAACCTGTCGCTGGCCAACGCCGTCACCCTCGGTGCCGGCGGGCTCGGCATCATCGGCGACAACAACCTGACCCTCACCGGCATCGTCAGCGGTAGCGGCCCCTTGACCAAGACAGGCGCCGGCACCCTGGGCCTGAGCGGGGCCAATACCTATACCGGCGGCACCTTCCTCAATGCTGGCGTACTGTCGCTCGCCAACGCCGCGGCCCTGGGCACCGGCAGCCTGAGCGTTACCGGGGCCGGCAGCCTGCAGGGCTCGGTACCGCTGGTGCTGAGCAACGCCGTGCAGCTGTCGGCAGCGCTGAGCCTGCCCGGCAGCAATGCGCTGACCCTGGGCGGTGTGGTCAGCGGCACCGGCTCGCTGAACAAGACCGGCAGCGGCGACCTGACCCTGGCCGCCAGCAACACCTACAGCGGCGGTACCACGCTGGGCGCCGGCAAGCTGATCCTCGGCAATGCCGCCGCGCTGGGGGGCGGTACATTGACTGCGGCCGCCGGCACCAGCCTGGACACCAGCAGTGCGCTGACCCTGGCCAACGCCATCAGCCTGGGCGGTGCGCTGACCCTCACCGGCAGCAACAACCTGACCCTCGGCGGCGTCATCGGCGGCAATGGCAGCCTGGTCAAGAACGGCACCACCAACCTCAACCTCACGGGCACCAACACCTTCACCGGCGGCCTGCTGCTCAACGGCGGCAGCCTGACCGTGGGCAACGGCGCGGCGCTGGGTACCGGCGCGCTGACCCTGGGCGCCAATGCCAGCCTGGACGCCAGCAGCGCAGTCAACCTCAACAACGCCGTGGTGCTCGGCGCCAACACGCTGAGCCTGCTGGGCACCAGCGCGACCACCCTGGGGGGCGTGGTCAGCGGTACCGGCGGGCTGATCAAGAGCGGTGCGGCCGACCTCACCCTGGGCGCGGCCAATACCTTCGGCGGCGGCGTGCAGTTGCAGGCCGGCAAGCTGATCGTCGGCAACAACACGGCGCTGGGTACCGGCACGCTGGCCGTGGCCGATGGCACCACGCTGGACAGCACCACCTCGGTTGCACTGGCCAATGCCATCAGCCTGGGCGGCAACCTGACCCTGGCCGGCAGCAATGCCCTGACGCTCGGCGGCGTGGTGTCGGGCAGCGGCGGGCTGGTCAAGAACGGCGCCGCGTTGCTCACGCTCAACGGCAACAACAGCTTCCAGGGCGGTGTGACGCTCAATGCCGGCGGCCTGATGGTGGGCGCGGCCAACGCCCTGGGCAGCGGCGCCCTGAACACCACGGGCACCGCCAGCCTGGATGCGAGCGTGGCACTCAGCCTGGCCAACGCGGTCAACCTTGGCGCCGACCTGACCGTCGGCGGCACGGCCAATCTTGGCCTGGGCGGCCCGATCAGTGGCGCGGGCGGCGTGATCAAGAACGGCGCAGCCGACCTGACCCTTGCCGGCAACCACACCTACGTGGGCAACACCCGGCTCAACGCCGGCAAGCTGGTGCTCGGCAGCAGCACGGCGCTGGGGCAGGGCGCACTGATCGCGGCGGACGGTACCCGCCTTGACGCCGCCCCGGGCGTGACCCTGGGCAACGCCCTCACGCTCAACGGCGCGCTGACCCTCGACGGCAGCAACGACCTGGCCTTGCAAGGCCTGATCAGCGGCAATGGCAGCCTGATCAAGAACGGCACCACCAACCTGACCCTCAGCGGCAACAACACCTTCCTCGGCGGTACCACCCTGAACGCCGGTACCCTGACCCTGGCCAGTGCCGCAGCGCTGGGCACCGGCGCCCTGACTGTCGGCGGCGCGGCGAGCCTTGCCAACAGTTCACCGCTGGTACTGGCCAATGCCGTGGTCCTCAATGGCGTGCTGACCCTGCCGGGCACCAGCAACCTGACCCTGAACGGCGTCATCAGCGGCGCCTCGGGCCTGAGCAAGAACGGCGCGGCCAACCTGACGCTGGGCGCTGCCAATACCTTCGGTGGCGGCGTGGCGCTCAATGCCGGCACGCTGAACCTGGGCAACAACACCGCACTGGGCACCGGTACGCTGGCTGCTGCCGGCAACACCTCGCTGGACGCCACCAAAGCCCTGACGGTGGGCAATGCCGTGACCCTGGCCGGCAACCTCAACCTGCTGGGCAGCAACACCCTCAACCTCGGCGGCGTGATCAGCGGCGCAGGCGGCCTGACCAAGGCCGGCGGTGCCGACCTGACCCTGAGTGGTGCCAACACCTTCAGCGGCGCCACCAACCTGAACGCCGGCAAATTGATCGTCGGCAGCAACACCGCGCTGGGCACCGGCGTGCTGAACGCAGCCGGCAACACCCAACTGGAGGCCAGCACGGCGGTCAGCCTGGCCAACCTGGTCAACCTGGCCGGCAACCTGGGCATCGGCGGGGCCGCGAACCTGACGCTCAACGGCGTGGTGGGCGGCACCGGCAGCCTGACCAAGACGGGCACGGCCACCCTCGGCCTGAACGCGGCCAATACCTATCAAGGCGGTACCAACCTCAATGGCGGCGGCCTCAGCCTGGGCAACAACCAGGCACTGGGCAGCGGCGCACTGAACGTGGGCGGCGCTGCCACGCTCGACAACAGCGTGGCGCTCAACCTGGCCAACCAGGTGAACCTGAACGCCAACCTGGGCGTTGTCGGCAGCAATGACCTGACCCTGGGCGGTGTGATCGCCGGGGCCGGCCAATTGATCAAGAATGGTGCCGCCACCCTGACCCTCAATGGCCTCAACACCTTCACCGGCGGGACCTTGCTCAATGCCGGCGCGCTGGTGCTGGGCAATGCCTCGGCGCTGGGCAATGGCGCACTGAACGTGACCGGTGCGGCCAGCCTCGACAACAGCGCCAGCTTCGCCTTGGCCAACGCGATCAACCTGGGTGCCAACCTGACCCTGGCCGGCAGCAACGACCTGACCCTGGGCGGCGTGATCAGCGGCGCCGCCGGGCTGGTCAAGAACGGGGCGAGCAACCTGACCCTCAATGGCGTCAACACCTTCCAGGGCGGCACCGTGCTCAATGCCGGCGGCCTGACCCTGGGCAATGCCAATGCCCTGGGCACCGGCGCGTTGACCGTGGCCGGCAACGCCAGCCTGGACAACAGCGCCAGCTTCGCACTGGGCAACAACCTGATACTCAATGCCGACCTGAGCCTGGCGGGCAACAACGACCTGAGCCTGGGCGGGGTGATCAGCGGCACCGGTGGCCTGATCAAGAATGGCCTGGCCGACCTGACCCTGAGTGGCAACAACACTTTCAGCGGCGCGGTCAACGTGCTCAATGGCAGCCTGACCACGGTTGGTGCCGGCGCACTGGGCAATGCCTCGGCGGTGAACGTGGGGCTGGGCGCCAGCCTCAACCTGGGTAACAGCAGCAGCCTTGCCAGCCTCACCGGCAGCGGCAGCGTGAACCTGGGGGCCGGTACCAACCTGAGCGTGGGCGCGGGGGATGCCAGCAGCGTATTCACCGGCGGCCTGGCCGGGGCCGGTGGCCTGATCAAGGTCGGCGGCGGCAGCCTGGAACTGGCCGGCAACAACGGCCTGCTCACTGGCACCACCCAGGTCAATGGCGGCACCCTGAACGTCACCGGTTCGCTGGGCAGCAACCTGGTGCAGGTCAATACCGGCGCCACTCTCACCAGTACTGGCACCGGCAGCGTGCTGGGCGCGGTGACCATCGCCGATGGCGGCCACCTGGCGGCCAACAGCGGCAGCAGCCTGACCCTGGGCTCGCTGGTGCTCAACGCCAACTCCAACCTGGACGTGGGCCTTGGTTCGCCGGCTACCGGCGGCAATGCGCTGATCAAGGTCAACGGCAACCTGACCCTGGACGGCACCCTCAATGTCAGCGACTTCGGCGGTTTTGGCACCGGTATCTACAGCCTGATCAACTACACCGGCCAGCTCACCGACAACGGCCTGGTGATCGGCAGCATTCCCGGCAGCGTGCAGTTGGGCGACCTGCAGGTACAGACCTAGATCGGCAGCCAGGTCAACCTGCTGGTCGGTGGCGCCAATGGCAGCGTGCTGTTCTGGGACGGCACCGGCCTGGTCGGCAACGGCGTGATCCAGGGCGGCAACGGCACCTGGGATGCCCTGAGTACCAACTGGACCACGGTCAACGGCACCGGCAACCGTGACTGGAGCAGCAACTTCGCGGTATTCCAGGGCGCCGCAGGCGACGTGCTGGTCAATGGCGCGCAGTCGATCACCGGCCTGCAGTTCGTCACCGATGGCTACCGCCTGCTCAATGGCGTGACCGGCCAGCTGAACCTGGTCAATGGCAGCAATGGCGCCACTACGGTGCGTGTCGATCCGGGTGTGACCGCCACGGTTGGTGTCGCCCTGGGCGGCAGCGGCCTGCTGAGCAAGGTCGACAGCGGCACGCTGGTGCTAAACGCCAGCAACGGCTACAGCGGCGGCACCGCCCTCCATGGCGGCACCCTGGTGGTAGGCAACAACCTGGCGCTGGGCAGCGGTGCGCTGACTGCTGCCAACGGCACCACGCTGGACAGCAACGCCAGCATCGCCCTGGGCAACAGCGTCAACCTGCTCGGCGGCCTGACGGTGGCCGGCAGCAACGATCTGGCCCTGAACGGCAGCATCAACGGCGCCGGCAACCTGACCAAGAACGGCGCTGCCACGCTCACCCTGGGCGGCGCCAACAGCTACACCGGCGGCACCACCCTGGCCGCTGGCCGGCTGCTGCTGGGCAATGACCTGGCCCTGGGCACGGGCGCGCTGCACGTGACCGCTGCCAGCAGCCTGGCAGGCACTACCACGACCAGCCTGGCCAACGCTATCGACCTGGGCGCCAACCTGACCCTCGACGGCCTCAACGCCATGACCCTCAACGGCATCGTCAGCGGCAGCGGTGCCCTGAACAAGACCGGCACGGGCAACCTGACCCTCAATGGTGCCAACACCTACCAGGGCGGCACCAGCGTCGGCGGCGGCACCCTCACCCTGGGCAATGGTGCGGCACTGGGCAGTGGTGCGCTGAACGTCACCGGCGCGTCCAGCCTGGCGACCAGCACCCCGCTGAGCCTGGCCAACGTGATCAACCTGGGCGCCGACCTGACCCTGCCGGGCACCAGCAACCTGGTGCTCAATGGCGTGATCGGCGGCAGCAGCGGGCTGGTCAAGAACGGTTCGGCCAGCCTGACCCTCAATGGCAACAACACCTATCAGGGCAGCACCAGCCTCGCCGGCGGCACCCTGATCGTCGGCAGCAACACCGCACTGGGCACCAGCACGCTCACTGCACAGGCCGGCACGTCACTGGACGCCAGCAGCGCCGTGACCCTGGGCAATGCCATCGGCCTGCTCGGCGGCCTGACGGTGGTCGGCAGCAACGACCTGACCCTTGCCGGCAACCTCACCGGCAGCGGCGGGTTGAGCAAGAATGGTGGCGCGACGCTTACCCTGTCGGGCAGCAACACCCACCTGGGCAACACCTTGCTCAATGGCGGCCGCCTGGTCCTGGGTAGTGACCAGGCGCTGGGCCTGGGTAACCTGGTGGCAGCAGGCGGCACCACGCTGGACAGCAGCCTGGATGTCACCGTGCTCAACGCCGTATCGCTGGCCGGCAACCTGACCGTTGGCGGCACCCACGACATCACCCTGGGCGGCCAGGTCAACGGTGCCGGCAGCCTCACCAAGAATGGCGCGGGCAACCTGACCCTGACCGGTGCCAACGCCTGGCAGGGCGGCACCACCCTGAACGCCGGCACCCTTACCGTGGGCAATGCGCTGGCGCTGGGCAACGGCAGCCTCAGCGTGGGCGGGGCGTCCACCCTGGCCAGCAGCGCTGCGGTGAACCTGGCCAACGCGGTCAACCTGGGCGCCAACCTGACGGTCGCCGGCAACACCGACCTGGGTCTGACGGGCGTGGTCAGCGGCACTGGCGGGCTGATCAAGACCGGTGGCGGCTACCTCGCCCTCCCCGGTGCCAACACCTACAGCGGCGGCACCACCCTGAATGCCGGCACCCTCACCGTAGGCAACGCCACCGCACTGGGCAGCGGCGCGCTGACGGTCGGCGGCGCCTCCACCCTGGCCAGCAACACCGCGCTGAACCTGGGCAACGCCATCGGCCTGAATGCCGACCTGACCGTCGCCAACAGCGCCGGCCTGACCCTGGGCGGCGACATCAGCGGTGCGGGCGGCCTGATCAAGACCGGCACCGGGGTGCTGACCCTGGGCGGCAACAATACCTACCAGGGCGGTACCGCGCTCAATGCCGGCGGCTTGCTGCTGACCTCGGCCACGGCGCTGGGCAGTGGCACCCTGACCGCCGCCGACGCCACCACGCTGGACACCAGCACCGCGCTGACCCTGGACAATGCCCTGGTACTGACCGGCAACCTGACCCTGCTCGGCGCGCAGAACCTGGCCCTGACGGGCGCGATCAGCGGCGCGGGCGGCCTGGTCAAGACCGGCGCCAGCGACCTGACCCTGAGCGGCGCCAACACCTACAGCGGCGACACCCTGCTGGGCGCCGGCCGCTTGATCGTGGGCAGCGACAGCGCACTGGGCGTCGGTACCCTGCGCACCAGCAACAACACCATCCTCGATGCCAGCACGGCGGTGACGCTGGGCAATGCGCTGAACATCGTCGGCAACCTGAACGTCGGCGGCAGCAACGACCTGACCCTGAACGGCGTGATCGACGGCCCCGGCGACCTGACCAAGAACGGCGCTGCGACCCTCACCCTCAACGGCAGCAACACCTACAGCGGCGAGACCATCCTCACCGCCGGCACCCTGGTGCTGGGCAATAACAATGCGCTGGGCACCGGGGTGCTGTCGGTCACCGGCAACTCGACCCTGAGCAGCGGCAACAGCGCCGTGGTGGTGAACAACGGCATCGGCCTCAATGCCAACCTCACCGTCAACGGCAGCAACGACTTCGGCCTGGGCGGCGTGATCAGCGGCAACGGCCAACTGATCAAGACCGGTAGCGGCAACCTGACCCTGAGCGGCACCAACACCTACTCCGGTGGTACCAGCCTGGGCGGCGGCACCCTGACCGTCACCAATGGCGCTGCGCTGGGCAGCGGCGCACTGAGCGCGACGGGCACCAGCACCCTGGGCAATACCCAGGCTGTCACGCTGCTGAATGCCATCGCGGTCAATGGCGACCTGACCCTGGACACGGCCGCCAACCTGACCCTGGGTGGGGTTATCAGTGGCTCGGGCAACCTGATCAAGAGCGGCGCCCAGGAACTGGTGGTGTTCGGCAACAACACCTTCAGCGGCACACTCGATATCACCCAGGGCATGCTGACCACCTTGAATAGCAACGCCCTGGGCAATGTCGCCAGTGTCAACCTGGGCAGCGGCACCGACCTGAACCTGAACGGCAACACCAGCATCGGTGCACTCACCGGCAGCGGCACCACCAATATCGGCCTGGGCAGCACGCTGAGCCTGGGCAGTACCAACCTGGACAGCGTCTTCGCCGGTGCCCTGGTCGGCAGCGGCGGCTTGAACAAGGTCGGCACCGGCGTGCTGGAACTTGCCGGCATCAGCAACCTGGGCGGCGCCAGCCAGGTCAGCGGCGGTACCTTGAACGTGTCGGGCGCCCTGAACGGGGGGAACCTGACGGTCAATTCCGGCGCGACCCTGACCGGCAGCGGCAGCGTGGGCGGGCTGACCACCATCGTCAACGGCGGCCACCTGGCCGGCACCAGCGGCACCCAGCTCAGCTTCGGCTCGCTGGCGCTGGCGCCCAACGCCAGCATCGACGTCGCACTCGGCTCGCCCGTCACCGGCGGTACCTCGTTGTTCAGTGTTGCCGGCAACCTGACCCTGGGTGGCACGCTCAACATCAGCGATGACGGCGGCTTCGGCAATGGTATCTATCGCCTGTTCGATTACGGCTCGCTGACCAACAACGGGTTGGTGCTGGGCAGCCTGCCGGGCAGCGTCACGCCCGGCGAGCTGCAACTGCAAACCGCGATTACCGGCCAGGTCAACGTGCTGGTCAACTCGCCCAACCTGATCGTGCAGTTCTGGGATGGGGCGGGCACTGTCCCCGATGGCGTGGTGCAGGGCGGCAGCGGCACCTGGAACACCACCACCACCAACTGGACCGACCTCAACGGCACCGTCAACGACGTCTGGCAGGGGCAGTTCGCGGTGTTCCAGGGCGCTGCGGGCGGCGTGGTCACGGTCGAAGGTGGCCAGGCCGTCAATGCCCTGCAGTTCATCACCGATGGCTACCAGCTGGTCGCCGGCAGCGGCGGGGTGCTCAACGCCGTCAACGGCAACAGTGGCAGCTTTGCGGTACGTGTCGACCCGAACGTGACCGCCACCCTGGGCCTGCCGGTCAATGGCAGCGCGACCCTGGCCAAGCTCGACAGCGGCACGCTGGTGCTCAACGGCGCCAACGGCTACACCGGCGGCACGCAGCTCAATGGCGGCACCCTGGTGGTCGGCAATGACGGCGCGCTGGGCAGTGGCACGCTGACTGCGGCCAATGGCACCACCCTGGACAGCAACAAGGCGGTGAGCCTGGCCAACACCATTGGCCTGCTCGGCCAACTGAGCATTGCCGGCAGCAACGCACTGACGCTGGACGGTGACATCAGCGGCAACGGCGGCCTGCTCAAGGCGGGCGGCGCCAGCCTGACGCTCAACGGCGACAACAGCTACACCGGCCCTACCGCCCTGAATGCCGGCACGCTGGTACTGGGCAGTGACACCGCACTGGGCGTCGGCGCCCTCAACGCGGCCGCGGGCACGCAACTGGACAGCAGCAGCGCACTGTCGCTGGCCAACACCTTCAACCTGAGCGGCAACCTGACGCTGCTCGGCAGCAACGACCTGACCCTCAATGGCCTGGTCAACGGCGCCGGCAGCCTCACCAAGCAGGGCAGCGGCAGCCTCACGCTCAATGGTGCCAACGGTTTCACGGGCGGTACCGTACTGCAGAGCGGCACCCTGAATGTCGGCAACGCCGGGGCGCTGGGCAGTGGTGCGCTCACCGTCAGTGGCGCCTCCAGCCTGGTCAATGGCAGTGCGCTGTCGCTGGCCAATGCCATCGTGCTCAACGCCGGCCTGACCCTGCCGGGCAGCAACAACCTCACCCTGGGCGGCGTCATCAGTGGCACGGGCAGCCTGAACCACACCGGCAGCGGCGGCCTGACCCTCACCGGGGTGAACACCTACAGCGGCGGCACCCAGCTGGGTGCCGGCAACCTGACGCTGGGCAACGGCTCGGCGCTGGGCAGCGGTGCCCTGAGTGTCAGCGGCACCTCCACCCTGACCACCACCAGCGCCATGACCCTGGCCAACGCGGTGGATGTGGGCGGCACGCTCAACGTGGCGGGTACCAACAACCTGACCCTGGCCGGCGTGCTCAGCGGTGCGGGCACCCTGAACAAGAACGGTGCGGCCAACCTCACCCTCAGCGGCAACAACAGCTTCAGCGGCATCCTCAATATTCTCTCCGGCAGCCTCAGCACGGTGGGCAGCGGTGCACTCGGCAACCCTGCCGAGCTCAACCTGGGCAACGGCGCCAGCCTCAACCTGGGCGGCACCACCAACCTGGGCGAGCTCAGCGGCAGCGGCACCGTGAACGTGGGCGCCGGTACCGGCCTGCAAGTGGGCGAGGGCACGTTCGGCGGGGTGCTCAGCGGCACCGGTACGCTGGACAAGACCGGCACCGGCACGCTGACCCTGGGCGGTGGCAATACCCTGAGCGGGGCCACCACCGTCAGCGGCGGCAGCCTCATCGTCAATGGCAGCCTGGCCAGCAGCACGGTCACGGTGAACAGCGGCAGCACCCTGGGCGGCACCGGCAGCCTCGGCGGCGCGCTGACCGTCGCCGACGGCGGGCACCTGTCGCTGCGCAGCGGCGATACCCTGAGCGTCGGCTCGCTGGTACTGGGCGCGGACGCCAACCTGGATGCGGCCCTGGGCGCCCCTGTGGTGGGTACCCCGGCGCTGATCAACGTGGGCGGCAACCTGACCCTGGACGGCAAGCTCAATGTCACCGACCTGGGCGGGTTCGGTGCGGGCGTGTATCGCCTGATCGACTACAGCGGCGCGCTGACCAACAACGGCCTGGCCATCGGCAGCGTGCCCAATGGGGTCATCGCGGGCGATCTGGATGTGCAGACCGCCGTCAACAACCAGGTCAACCTGGTGGTGGGCGGCAGCAACAACAATGTGCTGTTCTGGGACGGCAGCCAGACCGTCGGAAATGGATCGGTCGACGGCGGCGCCGGTGTCTGGAGCGTTGGCGGCACCAACTGGACCGATGCCAACGGAGCGCTCAACCAGGCCTGGAACGGCACCTTCGCGGTGTTCCAGGGCACGGGCGGCGCGGTGACCGTCGATGGTGTGCAGACCGTCAACGGCCTGCAGTTCCTCGACAACGGCTACGTGCTGAGCGGTGACGCGCTGAACCTCACCAACGGTGCCCAGGGCACCGGCAACGTGCGTATCGGCAACGGCGTGAGCGCCACGCTGAACGTGGACATCAACGGCAGCGGCACCCTGGCCAAGCTCGAAGGCGGCACCCTGGTGCTCAACGGCAACAACGGCTATACCGGCGGCACCCAGCTCAACGGCGGCACGTTGGTGGTGGGCAGCAACACCGCCCTGGGCAGCGGCGCGCTGACGGCTGCCGACGGCACCACGCTGGATGCCAACCAGGCCGTGACCCTGGGCAACGCCGTGACGCTCGGCGGTGCGCTGACCATCGCGGGCAGCAATGACCTTGATCTCACCAACCTCGTCAGCGGCAGCGGCAGCCTGGTGAAGAACGGTACGGCCGACCTGACCCTGGCCGGCGCCAACACCTACCAGGGCGGCACGCGTCTCAATGCCGGCAGCCTGACCCTGGGCGACAACGCTGCACTGGGCAGCGGCGCGCTCACGGTGGGTGGCACTGCGCAGCTCGACGGCACGCTTGACCTGCAACTGGGCAACGCCGTCAGCCTGGCCTCGCAACTGACCCTGGGCGGCAGCCACGACCTGACCCTGAACGGGGTGATCAGCGGCAACGGCAGCCTGGTGAAAAACGGCAATGGTGCACTGCTGCTGAGCGGTGCCAACACCTACAGCGGCGGCAGCACCTTCAACGCCGGCAGCGTGCAGGGCAATACCAGCAGCCTGCAGGGCGCGATCCTCAACAACGCCGCGCTGACCTTCGAACAGGCCAGCAACGGTACCTATACCGGCAACCTCACCGGCAGCGGCACGTTGATCAAGAACGGCAGCGGGCAACTGCTGATGACCGGCAACAGCGGCTTCACCGGCGCCACCACGGTCAACGCCGGCAGCCTGCTGGTCAACGGCAGCCTGGCCAGTGCCACGGTGCAGGTCAACAACGGGGCGACCCTGGGCGGCAGCGGCAACTACGCCGGCACGGTCAACCTGGCCAGCGGTGCGACCCTGGCGGCAGGCAGCGCCACGCCACTCAAGGTCGGTGCGCTCAACCTGGATGCCGGCAGCAATGTCGACCTGGCGCTCGGGCAGGCATCGGCCTCGACCACCGTGGTCAAGGTGGCGGGCGACCTGACCCTTGATGGCACGCTCAACATCAGCAATGCCGGTGGCTTCGGCAGCGGCGTTTACCAGCTGTTCAGCTACGGTGGCAACCTGACCGACAACGGCCTGCTGTTCGGCCTGCTGCCAGGCGGCACCTTGCCAGGCCAACTGACCCTGCAGACGGCCATCGCCCAGCAGATCAACCTGGTGGTGCAGGGCGCCGGTGGCGCACTGCAGTTCTGGAACGGCGGCAAGACCAATGCCGACGGCACCATCGGTGGCGGCAGCGGTACCTGGGGCAACGGCACCAACTGGACCGACGTCAACGGCAACCTGAGCGAAACCTGGGATGCGCAGTTCGGCGTGTTCGGTGGTCAGGCGGGGACCGTCACCGTGGCTGGCAACCAGTCCTTCACCGGCCTGCAGTTCCTCAGCGGCGGCTACCAATTGGTGGCCGGCAGCGGCGGCAGCCTGACACCGGTCAATGCAGCCAATGGCGACCTGGCCGCCGTGCGCGTGAACACCGGCGACAGCACGCAGATCTCCGCGCCGCTGGTGGGCGCGGGCGGTATCGAAAAACTCGACGCAGGCACGCTGATCCTGAGCGGCGCCAACACCTACACCGGCGGCACCAGGGTCAGCGGCGGTACGCTGGTGGGCAACACCACCAGCCTGCAGGGCAACATCGTCGACAACGCCAGCCTGGTGTTCCAGCAGGACACCGACGGCCGCTTCAACGGTGTACTCAGCGGCACCGGCAACACCGTCAAGCAAGGTAGCGGCAGCCTGCTGCTGACCGGCAACCAGCCGTTCAGCGGCAACCTGGCGGTCAACCAGGGCCTGCTGCTGGTGGGCAATGCGGCCAACCCGGGCACGATGCTCGGGGCCAAGGTCACGGTGGGGGCCGGTGCCGCACTGAGCGGCAACGGCAGCGTGGGCTCGCTGGTCAACAACGGTGTGGTGCAGCCTGACCCGGCCAGTGGGCTCAAGGTCGGCGGCAACTTCACCAACGCCCCGGGCGGCACCCTGCAGGTGGTGGTCGGCAACCCCGCCAGCAGCGGCCTGACCGTGGGCGGCACGGCCAACCTGGGCGGCAGCCTGGTGGTGCTGAACTCGGCACCGGCCTCGGGCAACGCGCAGTACACCGTGGTGACTGCCGGCGGCGGGGTGAACGGCACCTTCACCACCGTGCAGTTGCCGGATACGCCGTTCTACGACACCACCCTCAACTACGGCAGCAACCAGGTCGGCGTCACCATCAGCCGCAACGGCACCAGCCTCGGCGATGTGGCTTCGACCCCCAACCAGCAGGCCGTGGCCGGCGCACTGGGCAGCAGCGGGGCACCGGCGGCGGTACTGGGCGCGGTCATGGCGCAGAACCGTGGTGGCGTTCAGGCGGCGCTGGACAGCCTGTCGGGCGAGATCCATGCCAGTACCGCCAGTGCGCTGATCGAAGACTCGCGCTACGTGCGCGAAGCGGTCAACGACCGCCTGCGCCAGCCAGGCTGCATGCGCGAGGAGGATCCGCGTCGGGCCCTGGCACCGAATGCCAACCAGCTCACCAGCGATGGTTGCCACGACGAGGCCGTGGGCTGGGCGCAGGCACTGGGCACCTGGGGCAAGATGGACGGCAACAGCAACAGCGCCAGCATCGACCGCAACGTGCAGGGCTTCCTGCTCGGGGTGGACCGCAGCCTGAACAGCGACTGGCGCGTGGGCGTGGCCGCCGGCTATACCCGCAGCGACCTGGATGCCAGCGGCCGCCGTTCCGATGCGAGCATCGACAGCTACCACCTGGCCACCTATCTGGGCTACCAGCTCGATGCCTTCTCGGCCCGCGTGGGTGCGGCGTACAGCTGGCACGACATCGAGAGCAAGCGTGACGTCGCCATCGGCAGCTACGACGACCGCCTCAAGGCCAAGTACAAGGCGCGCACCGCGCAGGTGTTCGGCGAGGTGAGCTACGCCATCGAGGCAGGCGGTGTGGCGCTGGAACCGTTCGCGGGCCTGGCCTACGTCAACTATGACAGCGACACTGCACGCGAGAAGGGCGGCGCGGCGCGGCTCAAGGCCAGTGCCGACCAGGACATCACCTTCTCCACCGTGGGCCTGCGGGCGGGCAAGGCGTTCAAGCTGGCCAACGGCAGCACCCTGACCCCGCGTGGCAGCCTGGGCTGGCGGCATGCCTACGGCGACACCAAGCCCGATGCCGACCTGCGCTTCATCGAGGGCGGCGCCGGCTTCACCACCCAGGGCGTGCCGATCGCCCGCGATGCGGCGGTGGTCGAGGCGGGGCTGGACCTGTCGATCGGGCAGGCCGGCAAACTGGGCCTGGGCTATTCGGGGCAGCTGTCCAGCGACACCCGCGACCATGCGGTAACGGTGAGTTTCAGCATGGGGTTCTAGGCGGCGAACGACGATCACGGCGCGTGAAGGCGGTGGCTTGAGCGCAGGTACCTCAAGTACCATCGCCCTCTGATTTGATGAGAGGGAAGTCGCTGATGATCGTCGGTATCGACCTGGGCACGACCCACAGCCTGGTGGCGGTGTGGCGCGATGGCGCCACTGAACTGGTGGCCAACGCACTCGGCCACACGCTCACCCCCAGCGTGGTGGGGCTCGACGACCAGGGCCGGGTGCTGGTCGGGCAGGCGGCGCGCGAGCGCCTGCACACCCATCCGCACCTGACCACCGCATTGTTCAAGCGCTACATGGGCAGCAACCAGCAGGTCACCCTGGGTGGGCGTGCCTACCGCCCCGAAGAACTCTCGGCACTGGTGCTCAAGAGCCTCAAGGAAGACGTCGAGCGTGCCTATGGCGAGCCGGTCACCGAGGCGGTCATCAGCGTGCCGGCCTACTTCAGCGATGCCCAGCGCAAGGCCACCCGCGTGGCCGGCGAACTGGCCGGGCTGCGCGTCGACAAACTGATCAACGAACCCACCGCCGCCGCACTCGCCTACGGCCTGCACCAGCGCGACAAGGAAACCTCGTTTCTGGTCTTCGACCTGGGCGGCGGCACCTTCGACGTGTCGATTCTGGAGCTGTTCGAAGGGGTGATGGAGGTGCGTGCCAGCGCCGGCGACAACTACCTGGGCGGTGAAGACTTCGACCAGTTGCTGCTGGAGCATTTCGTGCAGGCCCAGCAGGGCAACGACTTCCCCGGCGCGACCACGCTGCTGCAGCCGCTGCGCCGCGAGGCCGAGCGTGTACGCCGGCAGCTGGGTCAGGCCCAGCAGGCCGACTTCGTGGTGCGCGTGGAGGGCCGCGAATGGCGCCACGTGTACACCCAGGACGCCCTGGCCGACCTGTTCGCACCGCTGCTGGCACGCCTGCGCACCCCCATCGAACGCGCCCTGCGCGATGCGCGCATCCGCGCCTCGGACCTGGACGAAGTACTGCTGGTGGGCGGTACCACGCGCATGCCGCTGGTGCGCAAGCTGGCGGCCGGGCTGTTCGGGCGCTTCCCTTCGATCAGCCTCAACCCTGATGAAGTGGTGGCCCACGGCGCCGCCGTGCAGGCCGCGCTCAAGGCCCGGGATGCCGCGCTCGAAGAGGTGGTGCTGACCGACGTGTGCTCCTACACCCTGGGCATGGAAACCGTGCGCCAGGTCGGTGACCGCCACGAGAGCGGGCACTACCTGCCGATCATCGAGCGCAACAGCGTGGTGCCGGTGAGCCGGGTGCAGACGGTGTACACCGTCGGCGACCAGCAGGAGCAGGTGCTGGTCAAGGTGTTCCAGGGCGAGAGCCGCCTGGTGCGCGACAACGTGCTGCTGGGCGTGCTGGAGATTCCGGTGCCACGGCGCAAGGCCGGCGAGGTGGCCCTGGACGTGCGCTTCACCTACGACATCAACGGCATTCTCGAAGCCCAGGTGAGCATCCCGCTGACCGGCGAGCAGCATGCCCTGGTGATCGAGAACAACCCCGGCGTACTCAGCCCCGAAGAGGTACGCGAACGCCTGGCGGCGCTGGCCGAGCTCAAGACCCACCCGCGTGACCAGCAACCCAACACCCTGTTGCTGGCGCGCCTGGAGCGCCTGTATCAGGAAAGCCTGGGCGAGGTACGTGAGCTGATCGGGGCCTGGGCCGCTCAGTTCCAGCGCGTGCTGGAAACCCAGGACGAGCGCCAGATCCGCGAGGTGCGCCACGAGCTCGAACAGCGCGTGAATGAACTGGGCCAGGACAGCTGGCGCTGAAGGAGCGGCAATGAGTGACGTGATCGAAGACTGCTGGAGCGTGCTGGCCCTGGCCCCGGGCGCTGATGAACGCAGTATCAGGCGCCAGTATGCGCGCCTGCTCAAGGTGCACCGCCCCGACGAGGACCCCGAGGCCTTCCAGCGCCTGCGCGAGGCCTATGAACAGGCGCTGGCGCGCAGCCGCTGGGCACACGAGGACGATGCAGCGCCAGCGCTGGAATCGGCCGATGTGCCAGCCCCGCAGGCCGCGGCGGTGCACGTCGACGTCGAACCCGCACCCGCCAGGGAGCAACAGGCCCGCGCGCTGCTCGAAGGGCTGGACCCTGCGCAGCTCGACAACCTGTGGCGCCAGGCCGGCGAACTGGGGTGCGAGGCGGCCTTCGAGCAGCAGTTGCTGCAGCGCAGCCTGGATGACGAAACCCTGCGCCTGCCCATCCTGCACTGGGCGGTGCCGAGGCGTGGCTGGTTCACCCCCTGGCAGGCGGTGCCGATCGGCGCGTACCAGGGCGACGAACTGCTGGGCAGCCTCTGGCAAGCCTGCCACGCGCAGTTGCAGCACTACTTGCAGGCGGGCGACGAACAGGCGTTTTTCGCCAGCCTGCAGCACTGGGGCGGGCAGGCCTGGCTGGAGCCCTTCGACCGCCGCGAGCAGTTCCAGGCCATGCTGCTGGAGCTGCTGCACGATCACCCCGGCAGCAGCACCGCGCTGTTCGAACGCGTGTGCGGCTACTTCAACTGGAGCGACGATGACGGTGGACCCCGGCCCGCGCACCTGTGGCAGGGCCTGAACGAGCGCTGCCGTCGCGATACCTGGTTCGCCCGCCAGCAGGCCCTGGCCGAGCAGTGGCACTGGCACACCAACCCCGAGGGCAATGCGGCCTACCTGCTGCTGCGCAACCTCGAGTTCAAGCAGCAGGTGGCGCTGGCCCAGGGCTTCAGCGAGGCCGACTGGGAAGCCTGTGAGCATCTGACGCAAACCCTGCTCTACCACTACCCCGAACTGCTTGACCAGGTGCCGCACCGCGACCTGTACTTCTGGCGCAGGCTGGCGCCGCGCCCGCTGCACCCGCGCAGCTACCTGCGGGTGATGAGCTGCATGGTGCTGGTGATCGTGCTGTGGCTGGCGGGGCCGGATTTCTTCGCACACCCCTCCAATGTACTGATTGCCGCCGTGGTGGGCTCGCTGCTGACGGTGCAACTGTCGGCGGTGTTCATGCGTTTCTGGCTGTGGACCGCGCCGAACCTGCTGGCGCTGGACCTGCGCCTGAGCGAATGGCTGATCCCGCGTCGGTTCAACCCCGATGGCGAGCGTCTGCTGCTGCGCCATGGCGTGCCGCGCCTGCTGCTGGCACTGCCGATCTACCCGATGCTGGCCGGTACCCACCCGTGGACCGGTATCGTCGCGCTGACGGGCTACTTCGCTGTCGGGCTGCTTGGCCTGTTGCCGTATCAGCCACCACAGGAAGGCGGCCCGGCGTGGCGCCAGCCGTGGGTGACGCTGCACCGGCTCTACGAATTCAACCTGGCCCAGGCCGCGGTCCTGCTGGTAACGGTGGGCGTGGTGGCGTGGTGGCAGGTTCACCCACCAGGAGTAATTTCATGAGTTTGCCTGAAGCTTTCGACACCGCGCTGTGCCTGAACGGGCCGCGCCTGCAACTGCGGCCCATGCAGGCCCGCGATGCCGAGCAGTGGCTGGGGATCATGGCCGACCCCGAGGTGATGCGTTACTGGCACCACGGGCCGTGGCAGACCCTGGACGAAGCCGAAGTGGCCTTGCTGGCCGACCGCGCCGCCTACCTGGCCGGGCGCAGCCTCAAGCTGGGTATCTACCCCCAGGGCAGCGACCTGCTGCTGGGCATGTGCCAGTTCTTCAACATCGACGCCGAGTCGCGCCGCGGCGAAATCGGCTACTGCCTGGCCAGCAGCGCCCAGGGCCAGGGCTACATGGGCGAGGCGCTGGAGCTGTTCGTCGAGTACCTTGCCATCGGCCTGAACATGCGCCGCCTCGAGGCCGAGATCGACCCGCGCAACGGTGCCTCGGCGCGCACCCTCGAACGCATGGGCTTCGAGCGTGAAGGGCTGCTGCGCGAGCGCTGGTGCATCGCCGGCGAGGTGTCGGATTCGGCGTTGTACGGGCTGCTGCTCGAATCGGCCTGAATGACTTGGACAGCGGGGCAGGCGATGGGCTATCGTCGCGCCCCGCTTCCCACCCGGCTGAATGGACTTACTGGTGCGCTTCGATTTCCGCTTGCTGAGCCTGCTGCTGTACCTCGCCTGCCTGTACCCGGAGGCCTGCGCCTGGGGGCACGATTCGGTGCTGCGCGGCATGCACGCGCTGTCGATGGGCTGGCTGGCCGGCGGCCTGTGGTTCGCCAACCCGCTGCTGCTGGGCGCCTTCGCAACCCACCGCAAAGACCCCAAAACCGCTTACCGCCTGGGCTGGTGCGCACTGCTGCTGGCGGGCTCGGCCCTGGCGCTGGGCTGGACCGACTGGTCGCCGATCCCGCCGGCGCCCCACGGCGGGCCTGACGTGCGCACCGGCTACTACCTGTGGCTGGCTTCGATGCTGGCGTTCGTGATCGGCCAGCACCGCTACCGGCGCCAGCCCAGGCTCACCCAGCCAGCGCTGGGCTGGCTGCACTGGGTGCTGGTGGCGGGTATCGTGCTGACCATTCCACTGTCGTTCGTCAAGGCCACCGTCGCGCCGGCGCGACCGGTCTACATGAACCTCGGCGAGCCGCCAGCGGCCTGCGACGACTGCGAACTCGGGGTCAACTAGATGCTGGCACTGTTCAAGCGGCATTACGTGGTACTGAGCCTGGCGCTGTACCTGGGCAGCCTGTTTCTGGATGCCGTGCCGGTCAGCGAGGTGACCATGCGCGGCATGCATGTGCTGACCCTCGGCTGGCTGGGTGGCAGCGCCTGGTGGGCCAACCCGCTGCTGTGCCTGGCACTGATGCTGCGGCGCAACCGGCCGCTGCTGTCGCTGTTGGCGGCGGTCGCGGCACTGGTGCTGGCGGCGCAGTGGCTGCCAGTGATCGGCTGGGGCGACAGCGCGCTGGTGCCGCGCAAGGCCAATGGCCAGGCCAACCTGCTCGGCGCCTACTACCTGTGGTTGCTGGCGTTGGCGGCATACGTGGCCGGCCAGTTTCTCAACCGCCGGCAGGCGCCGGGCGGGCCGGGCCAGGGCTGGCTGGCCTGGGTGCTGGTGGCGGCGATCTATGCCACGGCGGCGTTCTCGTTCAGCGTGGGCAGCGGCGCCAATGTCACGCCCCCGGCCCCGGCAATACCCTCCAATTCCATCTGACCTGCGGACACTCCTGTGAAACGTCATTACCTCACGCTCAGCCTGGTGCTGTACGTGGCCTGCCTGTATTTCAATGCCTACTACACCGACAACGGTGCCCACATGAGTTCGGTATGGTTGCTGGTGTACGGGCTGTGGGGCATCCCGTTCCAGATCTATGGCTGGTTTGCCAACCCGGTCTTCGGCCTGGCGCTGCTGGCCCACCGCTGGTGGCCGCGGGTGGGGTTGGGCCTGTCGGTGCTGGCGCTGCTGCTGGGGCTGTCGTTCCTGGTGGTGAGCACGGTGCCGGACAACACGCCGCAGTCCTACGATTTCGTGCAACTCACCGCGCTGGGCGTGGGGTACTACCTGTGGATCGGCGCCTTCGTACTGATGACCCTGGGGCAGGCGCTGCACTGTCGTGACCGGCGCGAGGTGCGCCAGGTGCCGCGTCTGCGCGTTGTCGACTGGCTGCTGTTGCTGGTGGTGCTGGGGGTGATCCTGTTCAATGCGTTCCCCCAGCACGGCTACGTGTTCGAGCGCACCCACCCCTGGTGAGCCCTCAACGGTTGGTGCGGGTGCCCCATTGCACCACCAGCATGCCGACGATGATCAGCGCCACCCCGGCGATGCGCAGGCCGTTGACCGGGCGCGATGGCAGGCCCATCAGCCCCCACTGGTCGATGATCAGCGACGAGAGTACCTGGCCGGCGATCACGCACACGATGAAACCGGCCGCGCCCAGGCGCGGGGTGAGGATCAGCGCCGCGGTGATGTAGGCCACCCCGGCCACGCCACCCAGCCACGCCCACCACGGCGCCTGGCCGAGGTTGGCCAGTTGCGGCAGCGGTGCGCGCATCAGCAGCAGGGCCGGCAGCACCATCAGCACGCTCACCGCCAGCGAGATCAGCGTGGCCCACAGCGGGTGCCCGAGCAGGCGCCCGAGCGCGGCGTTGGCGCCGGCCTGGAACGGCACGGCGGCACCGGCCAGCAGGGCGACAAGCAGCGGTATGGCGACAGCGAGGTTGAGGTTCATGGTGGTTTCCTTCTGGCTATGGAGGGCTTGGTACAGTCTTGGTTATCTGTTTCACTGATGGAAATTCGAATTGTGCACAGGGGCTATTCGCCACATGGATGATCTGCGCCGTATCGACCTCAACCTGCTGCTGACCCTGCATGCGCTGCTGGCCGAGCAGCACGTCTCGCGCGCGGCCTTGCGCCTGCACCGCAGCCAGCCGGCGGTGAGCCATGCGCTGGCGCAGTTGCGCGAGATCTTCCAGGATCCGCTGCTGGTGCGCCGTGCGGGCCGCCTGCAGCCCACGTTGCGTGCGCTGGAACTGGCGGCGCCGTTGCAGGATGCCCTGCAGCAACTGGATGCGCTGCTGGGCAGCCCCGGTTTCGAGCCGGCGCGGGCGCGGCGCAGCTTTCGCCTGGCGATGTCGGACTATGGCGCGCGGGTGGTGCTGCCGGGCCTGATGCGCTGCCTGCGCGAGACCGCACCGGGCATCGACCTGGTGGTCAGCCAGGGCAGCCGCGAGGCGATGCTCGGCCAGTTGCTCGATGGCGAGGTGGACCTGGCGCTGGGCGTATTCCCCACCCTGGCCGAGCCGTTGCAGGCCGCCACGCTGTTCGAGGAGGGGTTCGTGTGTGTGGCCGACCGCGCCACGCTGCCGGCCCGTGGCGGGCTGACACTGCCCGCCTGGCTGGCGCGCCCCCATGTGCTGGTGGCGATGCGGCCCGGGGCCGACAACGAGATCGACCAGGCCCTGGCGGCACAGGGGCAGCAGCGCCGGGTGGTGCTGGCGTTGCCGCACTGGGCCGCGGCCAGCGACGTGCTGGTGGGTACCGACCTGGTGCTGACCGTGGCGCGGCGCAGCGTGCAGAACATCAAGGCGCTGCGTGGGTTGCGCTGTTTCGAGCCGCCGCTGGCGATTCGCGCGTTCGCCTTTCAGCAGGTGTGGCACGAGCGACGCAAAAAGGAAGCGGCGCACCATTGGTTGCGCGAGCAGGTCATGCGAGCCTGTGCGCCCTAGGCAGTCAGAACAGGAGAGGCAAGCCATGAGTATCAAGCGGATGATGGGGGTTGCGGTGCTGTCGCTGGCGGCAGTTGCGCCGCTGGCGCTGGCGCAGGACAAGACTTCGGTGGCGTACAAGGCCTGCATGGACACCGCGAACACCACGGTGAGCATGAACGAATGCAACAACGCCGAGATCGCCCGTCAGGACAAACGCCTGAACCAGGTCTACAAGAAGGCCATGGCCGCGTTTGGGCCGGTGCAGCAGGGCAAGCTCCGGGATGCGCAGCGGGCGTGGATCAAGTACATCGACAGCAACTGCGATTTCTACTTCACGCAGACCGGCGGTACCATGGACATCCTCAATGGCGGTGGCTGCCGCCTGCGCATGACCTCCGAACGCGCGGATGAGCTGGAGGCATTGCAGGCGCCTTGAACGCCCTTCGCGGGCAATGGCACGCGCTAGATGACAGGCGCGCGCCTTGCTGGCGAAGGCCGCGCCGCAACCCTCAGCGCAGAAACGGCAGCAGGTGCCCGACAAACGCCTCGGGCGCCTCTTCGGTCACAAAGTGCCCGCAGCCCTCGATGATCGCGCCCTGCAACGTGGTGGCGCGCCCCTCCAGGGTTACCCGCGGCGCATCATTGGTTGCCAGTTGCGCCCCGATCGCCAGCACCGGCATGCCCAGTGGCACCTGCCCGCGCTGCTGGTTCTGGCGAATCGTTTCGGGTATCGCGCGGTAGTAGGCAAACCCGCCACGCAAGCCCCCCGGCGCCGAATACGCCTGCACATAGGTATCCACCGCCACCCGATCCAGGCGCACAGCCCATTTCTCGAACATGAACCTCAGGTACTGCGCTTCGCGCTCGGTAATCAGCGCCTCGGGCAGGTCTTGCAACTGGTTGAACATGAAGTGCCACAGGAAGATGTTCTGCTCCGGCGGCGCGAAGATCGACGGCGCCGGCGCCAGGCCCGGAATCACCGCTTCGCTCAGGCACAGCCGGTTCACCACCCCCGGAAAATCGCTGGCCAGGGCATACCCCACCCACATGCCCACATCGTGGCCCACCACGGCATAGCGTTCGTGCCCCAGGTGCCCCATCAGCGCGTGCAGGCGGGCGGCGCAGGTGCCGGTGTCGTAGCCGTCCAGCGGCTTGTCGGAAAGCCCCATGCCGGGAAGGTCCACGGCAATCGCCTGGTAACCGTTGTCGGCCAGGGCCGCCATGACGTGCCGCCAGGTGTACCAGGTCTGTGGCCAGCCGGGGATCAGCAGTACCGGTGCCCCTTCGCCCTGGGTGACGTAGTGCAGGCGCAGGCCGTGCACATGGGCGTAATGGTGAGTGTGCGTGCTCATCGTTGCAGCTCCCCGACAGGGTTGCCTTCAAGGCCGAGCATCCTGGCGATGACCGCCGGCGCCACCGGGGTACCGGCGAAGTCGTCGAACACCGTGTCGGTGACCTGGATGATGTGCCGGTTGATGAACGCCACGCCTTCACGTGCCCCATCGTGCTGGTTTTTCAGGCAGCACTCCCACTCCAGCGTGGCCCAGCCGCTGTAGTCGTACTCGGCCAGCTTGCTGAAGATGCCCTTGAAGTCGACCTGCCCGTCCCCCAGCGAACGGAAGCGTGCGGCGCGCTTGAGCCAGGGTTGATAACCGCCGAACAGGCCCTGCTTGCCGGTGGGCAGGAACTCGGCGTCCTTGACGTGGAACATGCGGATGTAGTCCCGGTAGTGGTCGATGAACGCCAGGTAGTCGAGTTGCTGCAGGATCAGGTGGCTGGGATCGAACAGCATCTTGCAGCGCGGGTGGTGGCCGACGTGTTCGAGAAACAGCTCGAAGCTTGCGCCGTCGTGCAGGTCTTCGGCGGGGTGAATTTCGAAGCACAGGTTGATGCCCTGTTCGGCGCAGGTATCGAGCACCGGCAGCCAGCGCCTGGCCAACTCGGCGAAGGCTGTTTCAACAAGGCCGTCGGGTCGTTGCGGGAAGGGAAAGACGTACGGCCATGCCAGTGCGCCGGAAAAAGTCCCCATGTCGCTCAGGCCCAGGCGCCGCGACGCGATGGCCGCGCAGGTGAGCTGGTGCACCGCCCAGGCACTGCGGGCAGCCGCGTCGCCCTGCAGGTGGGCCGGTGCAAAACTGTCGCACAAGGCGTCGTATGCCGGGTGTACCGCCACCAGCTGGCCAAAGAGATGCGTGGTCAGCTCACTGATCACCAGCCCGTGTTCGGCCAGCATGGCAGTGATGTCGTCGCAGTAGGCCTGGCTGCTTGCGGCTAGCTCGACATCGAACAGACGCTTGTCCCAGGCCGGTATCTGCAACGCCTTGAAGCCCATGTGCGCAGCCCACCGGGCGATGTTGGGCAGTGAGTCGAACGGTGGCTGGTCGGCACTGAATTGCGCCAGATGCAGGCTGGGGCCTTTCAACGTGATCATGTGGAACTCCTATTGTTTGTTGATCGACAAACAATAAGGATGCAGCTTGCGCGTCGTCAAGTATTATTTGTCTTTCGACAAACAATTACGGATAATGCCGCCTTCATTCCTGGTTGGAGACTATCGAGATGGCAGGCCGACCACGCCAGTTCGACCGTGAAGCCGCGTTGCGCACCGCCCGGGATGTGTTCTGGGCACGAGGGTTCGAAGCCACGTCCATGAGCGACCTGGTGGCTGCGCTGGGTATCGCTTCGGCGCGCATCTATGCCGCGTTCGGCTCCAAGGAGCGCTTGTTCAAGGAGGCCATCGAGCTGTATGAGCGCGAAGAGGGCGCATTTTCGACCCAGGCGCTGAGCGAGCAACCCACGGCCTACCAGGCCATCGAGCGGCTGTTGCTCGATGCCGTCGACCTGTACACCCGCCCAGCGGGTCCACTGGGCTGCATGGTGGTGTCGGCAGCCACCAACTGCTCGGCCGACAACGACGCCGTGCGCGAATGGCTGGCCGACCACCGCCGCGAAAAAACCTTGTCGATCATTCAGCGCTTGCAGCAGGCGGCCGAGGCGGGCGAGTTGAAACCCGAGGTCGATGTGCAATCGCTGGGCGATTTTTTTGCCACGCTGCTGCATGGGTTGTCGGTGCAGGCCCGCGACGGGATCGCGCGTGAGCGCCTGCTCAAGGCAGTGGCGCCGGCCATGCAGATGCTGGCCCTGGCTACCGGTGGGCATGGACCATCGGCCGCCGATCAAATACCCTGACACCGTCATTTCCCAACCCCGTACCGACCATGATTGCCCACTTCGCGATTTTTCTCTGCACCCTGGTCGCCATGGAAGGTGTCGGTTATCTGGCGCACAGGTACGTGATGCACGGCTGGGGCTGGTTTCTGCATCGCTCGCACCACGAACCGCACCTGGGCACGCTTGAAACCAACGATATCTACCTGCTGATCCTGGCCCTGGCCGCGATCACCCTGATCGTGCTGGGCAATGCCGGCCACGACCCGTTGCAGTGGGTGGGCGCCGGGGTGGCGGGGTTCGGGCTGATCTACGTGTTGGTGCACGACGGCATCGTGCACCGCCACTGGCCCGCGCGCCCCAGGCCGCGCCACCCCTATCTGCGTCGGCTGTATCACGCACACCTGATGCACCACGCGGTGAAGGGGCGCAGGCACAGCGTGTCGTTCGGCTTCCTCTACGCACCGCCCCTGCATGTGCTCAGGCAGCAGCTGCGCGAGCGCCGTGTCAGGCCGGCTCGCTCAGCGCCGGGGCCTTGCTCGGCGGCTTTATCGAGCCAATGTACACCGCCAGCACCGTCACCAGCGCCCCGGTGATCTGTATGGCCGAACTGGCCTTGTCCAGAAACGCCACGTCGATGAAGTAGGTGATCACCGGCTCCAGCAGCAGGATCAGCCCTGCCAGCCCGAGGCTGATGGCACCAATCGAGCGGTTGACCAGCAACCAGCCGACGAACTGCACCAGCACGCCATAGATCACCAGCATGTAGAAGGTCTGCTGGTCGGCGATGGCCAGGCTCTCGCCCCGCAACAGCGCGTACCCCAGCATCACCCCGGCCGCCCACAGGCTCAGGTGCAGCATCTGTGCGATCTTGTCGCCGCCGCCCTGGGGCAGTTGGGTGGTGACTTTCAGGTAGTACACGCACACGGCATAGGCCAGCCCCGACAGCACGCCGTAGACCACGCCCTGGATACCCAGCGCGCTGCCCATCTCCGGCAGCAGCAACAGGTACAGGCCGACGAAGGCCAGGCTGATCGAGGCGACGAAGTACAGCGACGGTTTCTCTTTGAGCAGGCACAGCCCGAGCAATGTCATGAAGAACACCTGGCAGTTGGTCAGGATCGAGCCGATGCCCGGCCCGACGATGTAGATGCTGTGGTGCCACAGGATCAGGTCGATGGCCAGGAACACGCCGGCCAGGGCGGTGTAGCGTCGAGCCCTGGGGTGGGCCAGGCGAGCAGGTTGCCTTCTCACCCGCAGCAGCAGGTAGAACAGCACCGAGGCGATCAGCATCCGGTAGAAACCCGCGCCCCCGGCGCCGATATGGGCGAAGGCCACCGCCAGCGCCGACAGGCTGAGCATCAGCCCGCCCAGTGTCAGTTCGACGATGGCCCGGTTGCTGGAGAGGGTGACCCCGTTGGATGACTGCATGGTTTTCTCTGGTCTGTTGCGAAGAAGTCGGGCAAATTTATCCACCCGCCTTGCGCGCGTATTGCACAAAACTGGACAGGCCATGGAGCAACAGGACTTCTCGCGCTTCTGGCGCGTCCCCGAAGGGGGCTGTGAATTGCTGGCGGCGCGCTACAGCGCACGGGCCTTCGGCCGCCATTCCCATGAGCGCTACGCGGTGGGGGTGATCGGTGCGGGTGTGGAGAAGCTCTTCTACCGTGGCACCCAGCACCTGGGCACCGCCGGCAGCATCGTCACCCTGACCCCGGGCGAGATGCACGACGGCGTGCCGGGCAGCGCCGAGGGTTGGAGCTACCGCATGCTCTACCTCGACCCGCAGTGGCTCAACCGTGCGGTATTCGAGGGGCGTTTCGGCGACGAGCATATCCACCTGTTCCAGCAGGCGCTGACCCACGACATGGGCTTTGCCCAGGCCTTCCTGCACCAGCATCAGGTGATCGAGCAGTCGTGTTCGAGCCTTGAGCGCGAGAGCGTGCTGCTGCACCTGGTCAGCCAGCTGTTCGAGCGGTGCGGCGGGCCGCAGCCCCGGGCGGTGGCCGACGAACGCGAAGTGGTGCGACGGGTGCGGCAGATGCTCGACGAGCAGTACGCGCAGAACATCGCGCTGAACGACCTGGCGCAGTGGGTGGGGCTCGATCCGCTGTACCTGATACGGGTGTTCAAGAAGAGCGTGGGCGTATCGCCGCACAGCTATCAGATCCAGACGCGGGTGGCGCGGGTGCAGCAGTTGCTGCGCAGTGGCGTGGGCATCGCCGAGGCGTCGCTGCGTTGCGGGTTCTTCGACCAGAGCCACATGACCCGGGCCTTCAAGAAAGTGGTCGGCATCACCCCGGGCTGCTTCCAGCGCGGCTGACTCGTGCAGGAGCCGGCGTGCAGGAGCCGGCCTTGCCGGCGAGGCGCCTGGCCCCGACAATGTGTTCCCGATGGATGCTCCACCAAGGAAGGACTTCACCGTGCACCGTATCGCCACGCTGTTGTGCTTGCTGCTCACCCTGGGCGGCTGTACCGAATACAAATGGGGCCATGACTGGAAGCCCGACCGCCTGGGCGGCTGGCAGGACCACACCGACCCCAAGCTGCGCTACGGCGCGTCGCTGGGCGCCACCTGCAACGCCAGCCCGTTGTGGCTCAAGGTGGTGAATCACGGTCAGTCGACCTACCAGTCGCTGTTGTTCATTCCGTTGTTCCCTGACCGCACAGGCGGCGAGTACCCCCTGTGGATAACCGTCAACCATCCGGCCCTCAAGGCGTGCAGCTCATCGGCACCGAGCCCGCTGCGGGTGAAGATGGGCGATCAGGTGGTACAGGGCCTGCGCTTTCCCGAGCGGGCGCAGGAGGACGGCACCTGCGTGATCGAATTCGATGACGATCGCTACGCGGCCGATGAGATGTCGATCGAGATCGACCCGGCGGTGCTGCCTTGCACGATCGCCCCCGTGACCCTGAAAAAGAACCGCTACTTCTGCATTCGCAACATGCGCTGGGGCGGCTCGCCCAGTTGCCGCGAGTAGAGCACGGCTTGCAAATCCCAGGGCGAGGGATAAGAATGCGAACAATTACCATTAGTGTGCCTCTCGCATGTCCAACCCGCGCCCGTCCGCCCAGCACCCGTTGCACCTGCTGTACGCCCAACACCATCACTGGTTGCGCGGCTGGCTGGCCCGTCGGCTCAATTCCCACGCCGATGCCGCGGACCTCACCCACGACACCTTCCTGCGTACCCTGACTTCGCCGCACCTGGGCCAGCTGGACGAGCCGCGGGCGTTCCTGTGCATGGTCGCCAAGCGGGTGCTGTACACCTTCTGGCGTCGCGGCGAACTGGAGCGCGCCTACCTTGAAGCGCTGGCCAACCTGCCCGAGCCGGTGGCGCCGTGCGAGGAAACCCTGGCGGTGCTGCGCGAGGCGCTGGAGGCGGTGGATGCCTTGCTGGCCGGGTTGCCGGCCAAGGTGCGCCATGCCTTTCTGCTCAACCGCCTGGAGGGCCTGACCCACCAGCAGATCGCCGACCAGATGCAGGTGTCGCTGAGCAGCGTCGAGCGCTGGGTGCGGCGCGCCGTGACCCATTGCTACCTGGCGAAACTGGGCGCGGGCACGTGAGCGGCCGCAGCCTGGCAGCGCTGACCCCGGCGGTGCGCGAAGCCATCGAATGGAGCGTGCGCCTGGGCTCGGGGGCGGCGACGGCAGCCGACCGCGACGCCTTCGAGCAGTGGCAGGCGCTGGACGCAAGCCATCGCCAGGCCTGGCAGGCGGTTACCCAGGCCACCCACACACCCTTGAACCCCTTGCTGGAAGTGCCCGGCAGCGCCAGTGCGGCCACGCGCGCCCTGCGCAGCAGCGGGTTGTCGCTGCAGCGGCGCCGGTTGCTGCGCGGCGGCAGCGTCTTGCTGCTGATGCTGGGCCTGCCGGCGTTGTTGACGGTACAACGGCGCATGCCGCTGGACGCCGTGTTCAGCGACCACTACAGCGGCACCGGCGAGCGCAGGCGCATTCAACTGGCCGACGGCAGCGTGCTGCTGCTCAATGCGCGCACCACCGTGGAGGTGGCGTTCAGTGCCGAAGCCCGGGTGATCCATCTGCGCCACGGCGAGCTGAACATCCAGGTGGCCCGCGACCCGCACCGCCCTCTCGAGGTGGTCACTGCGCAAGGCCGGGTGCGGGCCCTGGGCACGCGCTTCAGTGTCGCCACGCTGGATCAGCGCAGTGCCGTCAGCGTGCAGCAGCACAGCGTGCAGGTGCGCAATCGCGCCGGGCAGAGCATCGTGGTGGACAGCGGGCAGACCCTGCGCTTTGCCGACGATGCACTCTCGCCCCTGGGCAATGAGCAAGGCCGCCTGGATGCCTGGATGGAAGGTCGCCTGGAGGTGGACGACGCGTCGCTGGGCAGCGTGATCGATGCCTTGCGCCCTTACCGCTACGGCGTGCTGCGGGTTTCCCCGGCGGCGGCGCAACTGCGCGTGTTCGGGGTGTTCCCGCTGGACGACAGCGACCGCGCCCTGCAATCGCTGGCGCAGGTGCTGCCGATCAGTGTCGAGGCGTTTGGGCCGATCACGCTGATCGACCTGCGCTGAAAAAAACGTTCCGCCAGGGTGAAGGCTTTTTTCGGCTCGCTGGACATAGCAGGAAACGCCCATTCACTTCCTGCGAGGAAAGCCCTTCACATGCGTCCCCAACTCCTGAGCCCCGCGCGCCTGGCACTGGCTGTCGCGGTTGCCGTTTCTGCCTGCTCCCTCGACCTGAACCGCGCCTGGGCGGACCCAGCCATGCAGCGCTATGCGTTACCGGCGCAACCGCTGGACCAGGCCCTGCGCCAGATCGCCCGGCAAAGCGCCAGCACCCTGGTGGTGGACCCGGCGCTGCTGCGCGGGCGCCAGAGCGCGGCGGTGAACGGGCAACTGAGCGCCGAGGCAGCGGTGCGCCAGGCAGTGGCGGGCAGCGGCCTGCAACTGCGCGTGACCGACAACGGCACCCTGACCCTGGAGAAGGCCGACAGCAGTGATGCGCTGCAACTGGGTGCCACCAGCATCACCGGCAGTACGCTGGGCGAGGTCACGGAAAACACTGGCTCCTACACCACCGCCAGCATGGCCACGGCCACCAAGTTCAAGGCCTCGGCCCGGGAAACCCCGCAGTCGGTGACCGTGGTCACCCGCCAGCGCATGGACGACCAGAACATGCAGACCCTGGACGACATCGCCAGCTACACGCCGGGGCTGACCCTGCGCAAGACCGGCGGTGAGCGCCCGCAGTTCTACTCGCGCGGTGCGGCCATCGACAACATCATGGTCGACGGCCTGCCCATCGCCTACGACAGCGACACCCTGGGCACCGCGACCCTGGCGATGTTCGACCGGGTGGAGGTGGTACGCGGGGCTTCCGGCCTGATGGTCGGCTCGGGCAACCCGTCGGGTACCCTCAACCTGGTGCGCAAGCGCCCCACGCTGGCGCCGCAGATCACCCTCACGGCGGCAGCCGGCAGCTGGGACAACTACCGTACCGAAATCGACGCCAGCAGCAGCCTCAATGATGCCGGTACCGTACGCGGGCGAGTGGTGGGCAGCTACCAGGACAAGAACAGCTTTACCGATGCCTACAGCAACCAGCGTCAGTTGCTGTACGGGATCACCGAATTCGACCTGTCGGACGCCACCACGCTGACCCTGGGCGGCTACTACAACCGCGAGGACAACCCCGGCGCGGACTGGAATGGCAGCCCGACCCATGCCGATGGCAGCTTCCTCGACATTTCCCGCTCGTCGCGCTTCAGCCCCGACTGGACCTACTGGGACAAGACCAACAAGAGCGTGTTCGCCGAGGTGGAACATCGCCTGGACAACGACTGGCGCCTGCGCCTGAGCGCCAGCTGGCTGAAGGCCAACCTGGAGATGCTGGGTAGCAGCTACTACCGGCTGGACCCGACCGCCGACGAGCTGCAACTGAACGTGGGGCGCTACTCCTACGAACATACGCAGAAGAGTATCGATGGTTATGCCAGCGGGCCGTTCAGCCTGTTCGGGCGTACCCATGAACTGGTGGTGGGGGCGAGCTACCGCCGCGACGATACCGACGACGGCCCTGGCGGCGGCCCGGATGCGAGCTTCAACTATGTCGTGGACCCCAACAACTTCCACTACAAGGACGTGCCCCGGCCGGCCATCGACTACAACTGGTCGCGCAAGGGCAAGGTGGATCAGTCCAGTGCCTACACCGCCGTGCGTTTCAACCTGCGCGATGACCTGAAGCTGATCCTCGGCTCGCGCCTGGACTGGTATGAGTACCAGCAGCACACCGAGGTCGGGGCCTACGCCTTCGGCGCCGACTACAAGGCCACCCGCGAGGTCACCCCGTATGCGGGGCTGATCTATGACCTGAACGACACCTACTCGGTCTACACCAGCTGGACGCGCATCTTCAAGCCGCAGGAATACCAGAACAGCAGCGGTGGCCTGCTGGCGCCGGTAACCGGCACCAACTACGAGGCCGGGCTCAAGGCCGAGTACTTCGGTGGTGCGTTGAACGCCAGTTTCGCGCTGTTCCAGCTCGACCAGGAGAACCTGGCCAAGTCGTTGCCGGCAGGTGATTGCCCGACCATGGATGCCTGCTACGAGGCGGCCGGCGAAATTCGTACCCGCGGCCTGGAACTGGAGCTGGGCGGCGAACTGGCGCCGGGTTGGCAGGCGTCGGCCGGCTATACCTATGCGGCGGCCGAGTATGTGAAGGCCACCGGCTCGGCGCAGAAGGGTGACCGCTTCGACAGTGATTCGCCGTACAACCTGTTCAAGCTGGCGACCAGCTACCAGTTGCCGGGCGACCTCGATCAATGGAGCGTGGGCGGGGCCTTTCGCACCCAGAGCCGCACCTATACCAGCTACAGCGTGAAGCAGGGCGGGTACAGCGTGGTCGACCTGATGGCCCAGTACCGCGTGACGCCGGCGGTGACGTTGCAGACCAACCTCAACAACGTGGCGGACAAGCGTTACTACCAGAGCATCAGCAACCCGGCCGGGGCCAACATCTTCGGCGAGCCGCGCAATGTGATGTTCACCGTGAAGTGGTCGTTGTGAAGTCGCTGAAGGCGCGGAACAGGCGGGTGCCCACGTAGCTGCGCAGGTGCGGGTGGCGGCTGCGGTGGTAGCAATCCCAGTAGCTGACCATGCGTGCGCGGGTCAGGCTGAAGTAGGCGGGGTTGTCGTTGAAGAAGCGGCCGTAGGCGCTGGCGTCCAGGGTCGGCAGGTTGGCCTCGCACAGCGCCAGCAGCTCGATCACGTATTCGCCGGTGAGCTGGAACACGAACGGGATGACCCACGCTTCTGGTGCCCGAATGATCTGCTGCAGGTAACGCTCGCGCACGTGGCCGTCGGGGTGGCGGGTGAGCAGGCAGGCGTGGATCAGTGACCGGGCTGTATCGGCAGCCGGCAGGTGAAGGCGGTAGGGCAGGGTCAGGGGTTCGCCGTCGAGGGTGACGGCGATGCCCTGGTCACCGTTGGGCAGGTCGAGTTGCCGGGCCAGGTCCTGGACTTCGCGGGCCAGGTGGTGGGGGAAGGCGGCGGTGAGGGTGGTGGGCATGCACTGCTCCGGATTGTTGGGGTATGTGCTGGCGTCATCGCGGGTCAAGCCCGCTCCCACAAGGAACTGCGCCGAACCTGTGGGAGCGGGCTCGACCCGCGATGGGCGGCGCCGCCGCCCGCTTCAGCGCTGCGTCGCCCAATACCCCTGCAACGCCCGCGCCGCGGGCTCGATGGCGGCCACGCGCTGGCGATGCAGCGCCACATCCAGGTCGGCGGGCAGTTCGAAGTTGTCCTGTGCGGCACAGGTCTCGATCACATCCAGTGCCACCTGCTGCGCCGCCGGCAAGGCCGGCCAGTTGGCCAGGCCTGCACCGCGCAGGTAGCCAAAGCACCACTCTTCGGCCAGCGTCAGCGGCTGGCCGTTGTGCTCGGTCTCCTCGAAGCGCGGCGAGAAACGCTGGGCCAGGTTGTTCGCGTGCAGGGTCACCAGCTCGACGAAGCGCTGGCAGTCTGCAGCGCTTTCCCATTCCGGCTGGCGACCACCGAAGATCCCCGGGAACCAGTCGTCGATAGCCACAGGCGCCGGGCCGGACACCAGCGCGGTGAGGTAGCCGTCCAGTTCCGAGGCGTTGAGCACCGAATGGTCATCGCCATACTGCAGCAGGATGTCTTCGATGAACTCGAAGTCGGTGTCGTTGAGCGTCTGCATGAAAAAGGTCCTTCACATAACGGTGGGCGCAGCCAGGCTGCGCGTCAAAGGCGGGAAGGATGGCGCTTTCGCCGGTTTTTATCCAGCGTGCTGATCAGCGCTCAGAAGCGCTCGTCGAGCAGGGCCGGCAAGGTCAGCTCCTTGACGTAGCTGGCCGACGACAGGCTCAGTGCCATGCGCACCACCTGCACCACGTCGTGCACGGGGATCAGCTGGCCTTCGCCGCGTTGCTCGGCCACGTCGCGGGGCGTGCTGAGCGGGTCTTCGGTGTTGAGGTAACCCAGGTTCAGGCAGGTCACGGCCAGGCGTTGCTCGCGGTAGCCTTCGCGCAGCGCATCGGCGATGCCACGCAGGGCGAACTTGGAGGCGCCGAAGGCCACCTCGGGGCGCCCGCTCTGGGGCAGGCCGGAGGTGGAACCGGTGAGGATGATGCGCGGGGTGGCGCTGCGCAGCAGGGTGGGCAGCAGGCGCTTGATCAGCAGCAGGGTGGCGGTGATGTTGCAACTGACGATGGCCTGTACCTGCGCGTCGCTGTCGCCGAGAAAGTCGTAGGCCGGGTCGAAGGCCAGCTCTTCCCAGATGCCGAGGTTGTAGATCAGCGTGTCGAGGCCGTGCTCTGCCACAGCCTGGGCGATGGCGTGCGCGGCGCTGGCCGGCTCGGCCAGGTTGGCTTCGACCCAGTTCAACTGCACGCCGGCCTTGGCGGCGATGCCGTCGGGGCGCGTGCGCGACACGCCGACCAGCGTGTCGCCCGCCTCGCCGAGGCCTTCGATCAGGGCCTTGCCCAGCCCTTTGCTGGCACCGACTACCAGGGTTTTCATGGGGTGATTTCCTTGTCTGCACGGGGAGAGAGCGCGGATGCAAACAGAGGGCGAGGGGAATGGCAAATGGCCGGATGTATCCAGATGTGAATCTACTTGAGCGCTTAGCCTGTAGCAGCCGGCTGCCGGCGATGGGCTGCGCAGCAGCCGCGAAACTCGCCATAATGCGCCCCCCGCCAAGGAGAACGCTGTGAACAACCCCGTACAAGGAAGTCCCGTGACCACCCCTTACATCGCCAGCACCGCCGGCAAGCGCATCGGCCTCGCGCTGCTGGGTCTGCTGCTGTACTTCACCGCGCAGTTCGCCGGCGCCTTTCTGTTCGGCAGTGGCCTGGACTTCACCCTGGCTTTGTTCGGCGCCCACCTGGTGGCGTGTGCAGCCATCGGCGGGCTGTACCTGTTGCTGCGGCGCAACCCGCTGGCCGGGCATGCCTTCAGGGGGGCCAACTTCAGCTACAAGGCCCTCTGGCTTGGCCTGACCAGCGTGGTGGTGGTCTACCTGCTGGCCTACAACTACGCCGCCCTGGTCGACCAGCCCGCCGAGCCGTTCATGCTGCAGTTCATGACCCTGCTCGGTGCCGGTTCGCTGGCCGATCGCGTGCTGCTGACCAGCATGGTCATCGTGCTCGCCCCCCTGGGCGAAGAGCTGGCATTCCGGCATTTTCTGCTCAACCTGTTCCCGTTCCGCAAGCCGCTGTGGGCGGTGGTGGCGATCGTGGTCAGCGCCCTGGCGTTTGCCGCCATCCACCTGCAGTACACCTTCAGGTCGACCGTGGTGCTGTTGTTCATCCTCGCCCTGATGCTGGCCTATGCGCGGATCCGAACCGGCGGCCTGCTGGTGCCCATGGCGATGCATGCCTGCGCCTCGACCCTGGCACTGGCGATGTACCCGCTGTTCTATCCGTGAGCCCGCACGGTGGCTGGTGACGGTATACTCGCGGCCTGTTCCGTCTATATCCGAGTATCGTCATGGGTCTTTCTCTCTCCGCGGCGCCTGAGCGCCGTCTCGGCGCGCCACTGGTTGCGCTGTCATTGCTGGTGGTCGGCGCCGTCTTTCTGAATGCCAGCGTGGGCATCAAACAGGTGCTGCTGCTGATCGTCGGCGCCGCCCTGGGCCTCACGCTGTACCACGCCGCGTTCGGCTTCACGTCCGCCTGGCGGGTGTTCATCAATGAGCGCCGTGGCGCCGGCCTGCGCGCGCAGATGGTGATGCTGGCCATCGCCGTGCTGCTGTTCTTTCCGGCCCTGGGCACCGGCACGCTGTTCGGCCAGCCGGTGACCGGGCTGGTGGCGCCGGCCGGGGTGTCGGTGGTGTTCGGTGCGTTCATCTTCGGCATCGGCATGCAGATGGGCGGCGGCTGTGCGTCGGGCACACTGTTCACCGTGGGCGGTGGCAACGCGCGCATGCTGGTGACGCTGCTGTTCTTCATCATCGGTTCGGTAACCGCAACCCACCACGCCGACTGGTGGTTCGCGCTGCCGTCGTTCCCGGCCACCTCCGTGGTGCAGACCTTTGGCGTGGCCCCCGCGCTGGTGCTTAACCTGGTGGTGTTCGGGCTGATCGCCTGGGGCACGGTGGTGCTGGAGAAGCGTCGCCACGGCGCCCTCGAGGCCCCGGCAGGCAGCCAGCATGAGGGCCTGCGTCGCTTCCTGCGTGGCCCGTGGCCGCTGGTGTGGGGCGCGATCGGCCTGGCGCTGCTGAACTACGCGACCCTGGCACTGGCGGGCCGGCCTTGGGGCATCACCTCGGCGTTCGCCCTGTGGGGCGCCAAGACCCTGAGCGGGCTGGGCGTGGACGTGGGCAGCTGGGCGTTCTGGCAGATGCCGGGCAACGCCAAGGCCCTGGCTGCACCGCTGTGGGAGGACGTGACCACGGTGATGGACATCGGCATCGTGCTGGGGGCGCTGCTGGCAGCAGGCCTGGCCGGGCGCTTTGCGCCGAGCCTGAGGATTCCGATGCGCTCGCTGCTGGCCGCGGTGATCGGCGGCCTGCTGCTGGGCTACGGCTCGCGGCTGGCGTATGGCTGCAACATCGGCGCGTACTTCAGCGGCATCGCCTCGGGCAGCGTGCATGGCTGGCTGTGGCTGGTGGCGGCGTATGCCGGCAACGTGGTGGGGGTGCGGATTCGCCCGCTGTTCTTCGTGGCTGAACGCAAGAGCGTGGCAGCCAGCGGCGGCTGAGGCTGGCGGTACTGCATGGGAACCGGCTCGCAGTAGCCGGTTTTTTCATGCCCGCCCTTTACTGCGAATAGGCGCGCGGTGTACGGGTAGCAACTGACCGCTGTCGTACTGTTGCACTGCGAACAGTTGGCCAACACTTTGTTGCCGTGCATCCAGCCATGTCACTTTCTTTTGTACGTAACTCATTGATTTATATGTGAAATTCAAGTGGCATGGGTTGTGCTATCTCACGGGTGACTCTGTGTACTCATCGAGATAGACCATGACTGCCACCCCTGTTTCTGCCCATTACGACATCCGCCAGCCGGATGCCCACGTCATCCGTGACGATGCCGAAGCCATCGCCATTGCCCATCGGGTTGCCGCGCTGCTGCGCGAAGGCGCGTCCGAGCGCGACCGCAGCCGCCAGGTCCCGGCCGACGTGGTGGATGCGTTCTCCAACAGCGGCCTGTGGGGCATCACCGTACCGAAACAATACGGCGGGGCGCAGGTGTCCTTCGCCACCCTGGCCGAAGTGATCGCGATCATCTCCGCCGCCGACCCTTCGCTGGGGCAGATACCGCAGAACCACTACTGCCTGCTCGAAGACATCCGCCTGCAGGGTAGCGAAGAGCAGAAGCGCTTCTTCTTCGACCTGGTGCTGACCGGGCACCGCTTTGCCAATGCGCTGTCGGAAACCGGCGGCAAGAACGTCAAGGAGATCCAGACCCGCATCGTGCCCCATGCCGATGGCTACCGCATCGACGGGCGCAAGGGCTACTGCACCGGCTCGTTGTACGCGCACTGGCTGGGGGTGCTGGCGCTGGACTCGCAGGACCGCTCGCAACTGGCCTTCGTGCGTCGCGATACCCCGGGCCTGGTGATCGTCGATGACTGGGACAACATCGGCCAGCGCACCACCTCCAGCGGCACGGTGCTGGCGCAGCAACTGATCGTGCCGGCCTTCAACCTGTTTCCCACCTACCGCTCGTACGAAACCCCGACCCTGGCCGGCCCCTTCGCGCAACTGACCACCGCCGCCATCGACGCCGGCATCGGCCGTGCGGCGCTGGACGACGCCATCACCTTCATCCGCGAGCAGGCCCGCCCGTGGATCGATGCGGGCGTGGAGCAGGCCAGCCAGGACCCGCTGACCATCGTGCAGATCGGCGCGCTGGAGATTCGCCAGGAAGCCGCCGAGGCCCTGCTGGAGCGCGCCGGCAAGGTGCTCGACCGGGCCAGCCTGGCCCCCGACGAGGACTCGGTGGCCCAGGCCTCGGTGGCCGTGGCCAAGGCCAAGGTGCTGACCACCGAAGCGGCGATCGAGGCCAGCAACCGCCTGTTCGAGCTGGGCGGCACGCGCTCCACCCAGGTGCGCCACAACCTCGACCGGCACTGGCGCAACGCCCGCGTGCACACCCTGCACGACCCCGTGCGCTGGAAGTACCACCTGGTGGGCAACTGGGCCTTGAACGGGGCCAAGCCACAGCGTCACGACTGGAACTAGGCCGCCACCATGCCCAAGCAGATACGCCTCAATGCCTTTGCCATGAACACCGTCGGCCACCTGTCGCCGGGCTTGTGGCGCCATCCGCGTGACCAGGCCACGCGCTACACCGACATCCATTACTGGACCGAGCTGGCCAGGACCCTGGAGCGCGGCAAGATCGACGGGTTGTTCATCGCCGATGTGCTGGGCGCCTACGACGTGTACGGCGGCAACGCCGACGAGGCGCTGCGCACGGCAGCGCAGGTGCCGGTCAACGACCCGCTGCAGCTGGTGCCGGCCATGGCCGCCGTCACCGAGCACCTGGGGTTTGGCGTGACCGCCTCGGTGTCGTTCGAGCACCCGTACCCGTTTGCCCGGCGCATGTCCACGCTCGACCACCTGACCCGTGGCCGCGCCGGCTGGAACATCGTCACCTCGTACCTGTCCAGCGGGGCGCGCAACCTTGGCCAGCGCGAACAGCTGTCGCATGACCAGCGCTACGCCCTGGCCGAGGAGTACCTGCAGGTCTGCTACAAGCTGTGGGAGGCCAGCTGGGAAGACGACGCCGTGCGCGCCGACCGCGCCAGCGGGGTGTATGCCGACCCGGCCAAGGTGCACGGCATCGGCCACCAGGGCGAGTTCTTCCAGGTGCCGGGCTTTCACCTGTGCGAGCCTTCGCCCCAGCGCACCCCGGTGCTGTACCAGGCCGGTGCCTCGACGCGCGGCAGGGCGTTTGCGGCGGCCAACGCCGAGTGCGTGTTCGTTGCTGCGCCGAGCAAGACGGTGCTCAAGAACCAGGTGGCGCAGGTGCGCGCTGCGGCGGTGGCGGCCGGCCGCGCACCGGGCGATATCCTGGTGCTGGAGCAGCTTACGGTGATTGTCGCCCCCACTGATGAACAGGCCCTGGCGCGCCTGCGCGAGTACCGCGAGTACGCCAGCGCCAGCGGTGCGCTGACGCTGATGTCGGGCTGGACCGGCATCGACTTCGCCCAGTACCAGAGCGACCAGGTGCTGCGCGAAGTGCAGAGCGATGCGATCCAGTCGGCGGTGGAAGCCTTCACCCGTGCCGACCCCAGCCGCACCTGGACCACCGCCGAAATTGCCGACTATTGCGCCATCGGTGGTGACGGCCCGGTACTGGTGGGCTCGGCGCAGACGGTGGCCGACCAGTTGCAGGAATGGGTGCAAGACACCGACGTGGACGGTTTCAACCTGGCCAGCGTGGTGGCCCCGGAAACCTTCGAGGCGGTGGTCGACCTGCTGGTGCCCGAGCTGCAGGCCCGTGGCCTGTTCAAGCGCGATTACGCCCCGGGCACGCTGCGCAACAAGCTGTTCGACGCAGGTGACCGGCTGGGCGCGCCGCACCCGGCCGCCGCGCTGCGCAGGGGCGCTGGGCAATGAGCGAGCTGCTGACCCATGTCAACTGGCCCGAGGTGGGCCAGGCCTGCCTCGACACCTTGAACATGCTCGGCGTCGCGCTGGGTTTCACGGTGCTGATGGGGCTGCCGCTGGGGGTGCTGCTGTACCTCACCGGCCAGCGCCAGTTGCTGGCCTCGCCGCTGGTGTACCGCGTGCTGTCGGTGGTGGTGAACGTGCTGCGTTCGATGCCGTTCATCATCCTGCTGATTGTGCTGATCCCGCTCACCCAGGTGGTGGCCGGTACTTCGCTGGGCGTGCCCGGCGCCATACCGCCGCTGGTGATCGGCTGTACGCCGTTCTTTGCGCGGCTGGTGGAAATCGCCCTGCGCGAGGTCGACCGCGGCCTGGTGGAGGCCACCCAGTCGATGGGTGGCAGCACCTGGCAGATCGTGTGGCACACCGTGCTGCCCGAGGCGCGCACCGGCCTGATTGCGGCGGTGACGGTGACCGCCATCGTGCTGGTGGACTACACGGCGATGGCCGGGGTGGTCGGCGGCGGCGGCCTGGGCGACCTGGCGATCCGCTTCGGCTACCAGCGCTTTCAGACCGACGTGATGGTGGTGACCGTGCTGCTGCTGATCGTGCTGGTACAGGTGCTGCAGGTGAGTGGCGACCGGCTGGTGCGGCGCTTCACCCGGCGTTGAATTGTGTTTCCCGTCAGCGGCAGCCGGGTTTCGCTGCCGCCGGCCCACGTATCCCACGGCGGCCAATGTTCTACCTGTTCAGGAGCAAGCCCATGAAGAAGACCCTGGCCGTACTGGCCGCCGTGCTGTCGCTGTCGGCGCACGCCAACGAGAAACTGGTGGTGGGTGCCACCCCGGTGCCGCATGCCGAGATCCTCGAGTTCGTCAAACCGGCGCTGGCGGCCGAAGGCGTGGACCTGGACATCAAGGTGTTCAGCGATTTCATCCAGCCCAACCTGCAACTGGCCGAGAAGAACCTGGACGCCAACTACTACCAGTACCGGCCGTTCCTCGACGAATTCAACGCCACCCGCAAGACCGACCTGGTGCCGGTGGTGGGCGTGCACATCGAGCCTTTCGGTGCGTACTCCACCCGCATCAGGAGCATCGCCGAGCTCAAGGACGGCGCCAGCGTCGCCATCCCCAACGACCCGGTCAACGCCGGGCGGGCCCTGGTGCTGCTGCACGAAGCCGGGCTGATAACCCTCAAGGACCCGAGCAACACCCTGGCGACCCAGCGCGACATCGCGGCCAACCCAAGGCACCTGAAGATTCGCGAACTCGAAGGCGCGCTGCTGGCCCGTGCGGTGAACCAGGTGGACCTGGCGTTCGTCTTCGCCAACTACGCGCTGGAGGCGGGCATCGATACCAGCAGCGCGCTGATCGTGGAGAAGGGCAAGGACCTGTACGTGGAGTACCTGGTCGCACGCCCCGACAACATCGATGACCCGCGCATCCAGAAGCTGGCCAAGGCGCTGAACTCGCCACAGGTGCGCGACTTCATCCTGACCCGCTACAAGGGCCAGATAGTGCCCGGCTTCTGAGCCCCGGTGGCCTGCGCTGGCGACAGCGCGGGCCTTGGTCGAATCGCATCCTTCGCAGGGCAGGCCTTGATCCATGGTCAGTTTCAATCAACAGCCGCTGGCAGGCGCCGTGCATATCCGCCTGGTGGGGCTCGGCAAGCAGTACCCGGGGCGCGAGCGCACTGTGCATGCGCTGCGCGACATCAACCTGGAGATACGCCGGGGCGAGGTGTTCGGCATCATCGGGCGCAGCGGCGCGGGCAAGTCGTCGCTGCTGCGTTCGCTCAACCGCCTGGAGCAACCCAGCAACGGCCAGGTGCTGATCGACGGCGAGGACATCGCCGGCTACGACACCGCGCAACTGGCCCGTCAGCGCCAGCGCACCGGCATGATCTTCCAGCACTTCAACCTGATGTCGGTGAAAACCGTCGGCGAGAACATCGGCCTGCCGCTCAAGCTGGCCGGCATTGGCCGCGCCGAGCGCGAGCGGCGGGTGAGCGAGATGCTGCAACTGGTGGGCCTGGAGGACAAGCGCGATGCCTTCCCTGCACAGCTGTCCGGTGGCCAGAAGCAGCGCGTCGGCATCGCCCGGGCGCTGGTGCTGCAGCCCGATCTGCTGCTGTGCGACGAGGCGACCTCGGCGCTGGACCCGCAAAGCACCCAGTCGATTCTGGCGTTGCTACGCGATATCAACCGGCGCCTGAACCTGACCATCGTGCTGATTACCCACGAGATGGAAGTGATCCGCGAGCTGTGCGACCGCGTGGTGGTGCTGGAGGCGGGCGAGGTGGTGGAGCAGGGCGAGGTGTGGCGGGTGTTCGGCTGCCCGTGCCACGAGGTGACCCGCACCCTGCTGCGCACCCTGCACCCTGGCGGCGCCCATGACCTGGCCTCAGCCAGCGCCGGCGACTGGCTGCTCGACCTGCATTACACCGGGGCCCGTGGCCAGGCGCCGGAGCTGAGCGCGATCAGCGCGGCACTGGGTTACCCGACCCACCTGGTGCAGGCCAATATCGAGCGTATCCAGGGGCGTATCCTTGGCCGTCTGCGCGTGCGCGTGGAGGCCCCTGAACAGGTGTGTGCGCAGGTGCTGCAGCAGGCCCGCACAGTGGCCGACAGCGTCGAGCGGGTGGCCGCACGGGCCTGAGCCGACCCGCCTGCACCGGGTAGCCCGGGCCCTGCCCGTTACTGGCTGGCGGCGGGCCTGGCCTGGCCGGCACGCACGTCGAAGGCGCCCCCGGTGAAGGCGCCATCCACCGTCACCTTGCTTTTGCCGGGCAGCAGCGGGAACACCAGTTCGGCGAAGCGGTAGGCTTCCTCCAGGTGCGGGTAGCCCGACAGCACGAAGCGGTCCACGCCCAGGGCGACGTACTCCTGCAGCCGTGCCGCCACCGTGGCCGGGTCGCCGACCAGTGCGGTGCCGGCGCCGCCACGCACCAGGCCGACCCCGGCCCACAGGTTGGGCGAGACTTCCAGTCGGTCGCGGCGCCCGCCGTGCAGCGCGGCCATGCGCCGCTGGCCTTCGGAATCCATGCTGGCGTAGTTGGCCTGTGCGGCGGCGATGGTGGCCTCGTCCAGGTGGCTGATCAGTTCCTCGGCCGCCGCCCAGGCCTGTTCACTGGTTTCACGCACGATCACATGCAGGCGCACGCCAAACTGCACCGTGCGCCCGTGGCGGGCGGCACGGGCGCGCACGTCGGCGATCTTTTCGGCCACCGCGGCGGGTGGCTCGCCCCAGGTCAGGTAGGCGTCCACATGCCTGGCCGCCAGCTCGTGCGCGGCGGCTGACGAGCCACCGAAGTACAGCGGCGGGTAGGGCGTCTGCACCGGCGCGAAGAAGTTCTGCGCGCCCTCCACCCGCAGGTGCTCGCCGTGAAAGTCGACCCGTTCGCCACTGAGCAGTTGACGCCACACGGTGAGGAATTCGTCGGCGGCGTCGTAGCGCTGGTCGTGCGCGAGAAACACGCCATCGGCGGCCAGCTCGGTGGCATCGCCGCCGGGCACCACGTTGAGCAGCAGGCGTCCGCCGCTGGCCTGGTCGAGGGTGGCGGCCTGGCGCGCCGACGCGGTGGGGTTGCCCAGCGAGGTGCGCAGGGCCACCAGCAGCTTGAGGCGGTGGGTCACCGGCACCAGGCTGGCGGCGGTGACCCAGGGGTCGAGGCAGCTACTGCCGGTGGGGATGAGAATGCCGTCATAGCCGAGGTTCTCGGCGGCCACGGCAATCTGGCGCATGTAGGCGTTGGTGGCCGGGCGCCCGCTGGCGGAGTGGCCGAGGTAGCGGGTGTCGCCGGAGGTGGGCAGAAACCAGAAGATATCGAGGCTCATGGTGGGGTGCTCGTTGCAGGAAGAATGGGCCACCGCCCCGGCCGGGACGGCGTGCAACGCAAGGTGGGTGAAGTCGCTGCTTGCTTGGGCAAGTCTGGGTCAGATCGACAGGTTGATGACGCGTGTGGCGTTCGGCTCCGGTGGCGGCTGGCGCTTGTTCACCACCAGTTCGCCGACGCGGATCAGCAGGGCACGGGTGACGTTGCGGCTCAGGCCGAGCAGGCGTGCGGTGTGCACCTGGTTGTAGTGGCAGAAGCGGTAGGCACTGCGCAGCAGCGCCTCCTCGACCTTTTCATGCAGCGCGCCGTGCTCTTCTTCGAACAGCTTCTGAAACGCGCGCTGCAACAGGGCGTTGGCGGATGTGTCCGGGGCGGGTGTGCCCTCGGGCCGCTCGATGCGCAGGTTGGACAGGCGCAGGTCGTCCTGCTGGATCACGCCGTCATGGCAGATCAGCAGGGTGTGGTGGATGACGTTTTCCAGCTCGCGGATGTTGCCCGGCCAGTCGTAGCTGGCCAGCTTGTGCTCGGCCTCGCTGCTCAACTGCACATCGCCATAGCCCAGGCGGGCGCTGTAGCTGGCCATGAAGTGGCGGGTCAGCGGCAGGATATCGCCGGGGCGCTCGCGCAGCGGGTACAACTGCAGGCTGACCACGTTGAGGCGGTAGAACAGGTCTTCGCGAAAGTGCCCGGCGTTGATCGCCTTTTCCAGCTGCACGTTGGTGGCGGCCAGCACGCGCACGTTGATCGGGATGCTCTTGCGCGACCCCAGGCGCACCACTTCGCGCTCCTGCAGCACACGCAGCAGCTTGACCTGGATGGCCATCGGCAGGTCGCCGATCTCGTCGAGAAACAGCGTGCCGCCGTCGGCTTCCTCGAACCAGCCGGCCTTGGACGCCAGGGCGCCGGTGAAGGCGCCCTTTTCGTGGCCGAACAGTTCGGCCTCGACCAGCGACTCGGAGAACGCCCCGCAGTTGACCGCCACGAACGGCCCGTGGTGGCGCCGGCTGAGGTTGTGGATATGTCGCGCCACCAGCTCCTTGCCCGTACCGGTTTCGCCAATGATCAGCACGCTGGCCTCACTCGGCGCGACCTGCTGCAGGTGGGCGAGCAGCGCCTGCGACCTCGGGTCTTCGAACACCTGTGCGGTGGCCCTGATCGAGGTGGCCAGGGTTGGCGATGGCGGGAGCGTCAACAGGTGCATGGGCAGCCCTCAGGAGTAGAAGGACGGGGCGGGCACCGTCCGGTTCAGGGCCCAGTCACCCAGCTCGTGGACCTTGTAGTCCACCGGGTCGTGCAGGGTCTGGGTGCGCAGGTTGCGCCAGTAGCGATCGAAGCGCAGCGAGGCATGCGTGGCGCGCGCGCCGGTCACTTCGAACAGGCGGTTGCACAGGTCCAGGCCGGTGCGGGTGGCCGCCACCTTGGCCGCCGCGATGGACAGCGCCAGTTGCCCGCGCTCGTCGCTGCTCAGCGTGGGGCCCTTGTGCCAGGCTTCGTCGAGCTGGTTGCAGGCGCGTTCGGCCAGCAGCCGAACGCCTTCCAGGCCCACCCAGAAGTCGCCGTAGTGGCGCAGGATGTACGGGTCTTCGCTGACGTGCCGGGCATTGGACTTGAACCACGGTCGCCCTTCCTTGAGCGTGTACTGGCGCGCCTCTTCCAGCGCCCCTTCGGCGATGCCGAGGAAGATGTGCGCAAAGTGCAGTTGCGCGATCAGCGGGCGCAGGCAGGCGAACGGGGTGCTCAGCGGGCCGGGGTCGAGCAGCAGTTCGGATTCCTCGACGCGCACGCGCTCGAAGGTGGCGCTGCCGCTGTCGGTCTGGCGCTGCCCCATGTTGTTCCAGTCGCCATGCAGGGTGATGCCGGTACGTGCCGTGGGGATGGCAGCGATCAGCAACTTGCCGCCGGCGCTTTCATCCACCGCCGAGGCGATCAGCATTTCCGAGTCGCTGGCGCCGGAGCAGAAGCTCTTCTTGCCCGAGAATTCGCGCCAGCCGTCGTACTTCTTGACCACGGTGCGGGTGTCGAGCGGGTTCAGGGCATTGCCCCAGAACCAGTTCTTGCGGGCGGTCTGTTCGAACCAGGGCTGCCACTGGTCGGGGCTGGAGAACAGGCGCACGGTGGCCAGCATCAGGTGCTGGAAGCCGAACACGTGGGCGATGGAGCTGTCGACCCGGGCGAACTCGCGCACGATGTTCAGGGTTTCGCCCCAGCTGGCGCCCATGCCGCCGAACTGCGTGGGAATGCTCAGGGCCAAGAGGCCGCTGTGGCGAATGGCGTCACGCTCGGCCTTGGGTGTGCCGCCGCGCTCGTCGCGTTCGGCGGCGGTCAGTGCGAACTCGGCGGCCAGCGCGCGCGCGGTCTGCAGCGGGCTGAGCAGGGTGGGTTCCGGTTGCTTGGCACTCATGCGGTCTGCGCCTTGGGCAGCACATCGTTGGCGATCATTTCGCCGAACGGCCCGGTCAGGTTGGTGACGCCGCGCCCGGCCAGGCTGGCGTAGGGTTCTGGCAGCAGCGGGAACACCAGCTCGGCGAAGCGGTAGGCCTCCTCCAGGTGCGGGTAGCCGGAGAAGATGAAGCTTTCGATGCCCAGGTCGGCGTACTCCTTGATGCGCGCGGCCACCTGTTGCGGGTCGCCCACCAGCGCGGTGCCGGCGCCGCCCCGTACCAGGCCCACACCGGCCCACAGGTTGGGGGCGATCTCCAGCTGGTCGCGGCGACCGCCGTGCAGGGCAGCCATGCGCCGTTGGCCTTCGGGGTCGAAGCGCGCGAAGGACTGTTGCGCCGCGGCGATGGTGTCGTCGCTGATGTGCGCGATCAGGCGGTCGGCGGCCTGCCAGGCCTCTTCGGCGGTTTCGCGCACGATCACGTGCAGGCGGATGCCGAACTTCACCGTGCGCCCGTGCCTGGCGGCGCGGGCGCGCACATCGGCGATCTTCTCGGCGACGGCGGCGGGCGGTTCGCCCCAGGTGAGGTAGACGTCCAGCTGTTCGGCGGCCAGGTCATGGGCGGCGTCGGACGAGCCACCGAAGTACAGCGGCGGGTAGGGCTTTTGTACCGGTGGGTAGAGCGCCTTGGCGTTCTCGACCTTGAAGTGCTTGCCCTCGAAATCCACCGACTCGCCTTGCAGTACGCGGCGCCAGATACGCAGGAACTCGTCGGTGACCTCGTAGCGTTCGCTGTGGCTGAGGTGGATGCCGTCGCCGCGGTTCTCGTCGGGGTCGCCGCCGGTGACCACGTTGATCAGCAGGCGCCCGCCGGACAGGCGGTCCAGGGTGGCGGTCATGCGCGCCGACACGGTGGGCGAGATGATGCCGGGGCGTATCGCCACCAGGTAGCGCAGGCGTTCGGTCAGCGGCGCCAGGGCCGAGGCGACCACCCAGGAGTCCTCGCACGAGCGGCCGGTGGGGATCAGCACGCCGTGGTAGCCCAGGCCATCGGCGGCCTGGGCGATCTGCTTGAGGTAGTTGAGGGTGACCGGGCGCGCGCCGTCGCTGGTGCCGAGGAAATGACCGTCGCCGTGGGTGGGCAGGAACCAGAACACGTTCACCGTTCGGCCCCGCTGGCGAGCTTGCGCTGGCTGTGGGCGTGTGCGGCGAAGAACGGTGCGGCACGCTCGGCGGCCAGGCTGACACGGGCTTGCAGCACCGGGCTGCTGACCTGGTAGTTCTGCAGGTCGCCTTCGCTGCCATACACGCCGATGGGCAGGGTCAGGGCCTGGAAGAAGCTGAACAGCGGGCGCAGCTGGTGGTCGATCACCAGCGCATGTAGCGGGCTGCCACCGGTGGGGGCCAGCAGCACCGGGGTGTCGATCAGGCTGTCCTGGCCCACCAGGTCGAACAGGTGCTTGAGCAGGCCGGGGTAGGAGCCCCGGTAAACCGGCGAGGCAACGATCAGCAGGTCGGCATGCTCGATGGCCTGCAGCTGCTGTTCGACCGTGGCCGGCAGTTCGGCGCGCGACAGGGCGCCGCCTACCGGGCGGGCGATCTCGCTCAGCTCGATGAGCTGGGCGTCGATGTGCAGGTGCTTGCCCAGCTCGGCGACGATCGCCTCGGTCAGTGCCAGGGTGCGTGAGGGGCGATAGGCGCCGCCGGAAACGGCGACGACCTTGAGTGCTGCGGTCATGTGTGCGTCCTGTGGTGTGGCCCTGCGCTCAGAGCGTTACCCAGGCTTGAGCAAGAGCCGTACCACAGTCGCAGGCCCCGTTTTTGCTGGGCCTGGCGCGGTAGTGAGGTGGCAATGGTGTTGGTGCGGGAGGTTTTTGTTGGCTGGCTGTTGCTGGGGCAACAGTTGCTGGGCAGACAGTTGGCTATCTGTGTAGGCCTGGCGCGCTACTGCTTGGGTTGCAGCGAATCGTGGTGCATCAACTTGCCGCGTTGGCGAAGTACTGGCTGGGCGCCGCGCCCAGCACGCGCCGGAACACACTGGTGAACGCACTGGGGCTGCTGTAGCCAAGGTCCGTCGCCACCCGCGTGATCGCCTCGCCATTGCCCAGGCGCACCACCGCCGCCATCAGGCATGCCTGCTGTCGCCATGCCACGAAGCTGATGCCGGTGTGCTGGCGAAACAGCCGGGTGAAGGTGCGCCGGCTCATGCCCACCTGGCGGGCCATGTCATCGATCCCTGTATCCAGCGAGGGCTGTGCCAGCAAGTGCTGGCAGGCCCGGGCGAGCCTGGGTTCGCTGGGCAGCGGTGCATTCAGCGACAGCGCCGGCATGTCGGCAATCTCGTGCAGCAGCAGGTTCATCAGGTAGCCCTCGCGGCTGCCTTCGGCATACAGCGCCGGCACATCCCGGGCGCCCAGCAGCAGTTGGCGCAGCAGCGTCGACACACCGAACACCTGGCAGTGTTCGGGCAGGCCGAGGCGGGTGGCGGCAGGCTGGCGCACATAGGTGTTCAGCATCGTCACCGGGCCGTTCATGCTCATCTCGTGGGGCACGCCTGCGGGCACCCAGATGGCCCGCTGCGGCGGCACCACCCAGTTGCCCTGGCGGGTGAACACCGTGATCACCCCGCAGGCCGCATAGGCGAACTGCCCACGCTGATGGGTATGCAAGGCAAAGTGCTGCCCGTCGCCATAGTCGTTGGCCGTGACCACGGCGTCGCGGGGGGTGTGTTCATAGGGGTCGATGTCGATTTCGCGCATGGCCCGAATTTAATGATCTATGACCTGATAGTGCAAGCGAGCCAGTGTGCTCATTGCGCATAGTGGCGCCCTGACTTTCGGGATAGGTACGCCATGCAAAAGAAACATCTGGCCCTGGCCGTGCTGGTGACGGCGGTGTGGGGGTTCAACTTTCCCATCACCAAGCTCGGCCTGGCCGCGATTGACCCGCTGCTGTTGACGGCGTTTCGATTCACCCTGGCGGCGTTGCCGTGGGTGTTCTTCATCCGGCGCCCGGCGGTCGGCCTGGGCTGGGTGGCGGCATACGGGTTGATCTTTGGCGTGGCGATGTGGGCGTTGATCAACCTGGGTATCGAGCTGGGCGTGCCGCCGGGCACGGCGGCGTTGCTGGTGCAGTTCAGTGCGTTTTTCACCCTGGGCTGGGGCGTGTTGCTGTTTCGCGAACGCCTTGGCGTGGGGCAGGGCGTCGGGGTGGTGCTGGCAGTGCTGGGGCTGGTGTCCATCATCGGTGGCAGGCCCGGCGATGGCTCGGTGGTGGGTTATGGCTTGTTGCTGGTGAGTGCGTTCAGCTGGAGTGTGGGCAACGTCATCATCAAGCGCTCGAAGGTGCGCGAGATGTTTGCCTTTGTGGTGTGGGCGAGTATGTTCGCACCGCTGCCGCTGGTGTTGCTCACCTGGCTGATGCATGGCACCGCGCCGTTCACCGGGGTGGTTGCGCAGGTGGGGTGGGTGGCGGTGTTTTCGCTGATGTTCCAGGTGTATGCGGCGACGCACTTCTGTTACTGGGGGTGGAACCTGCTGCTGCGTGAGTATCCGGTGTCGAAGGTGGCGCCGTTGTCGTTGCTGATCCCGGTATTCGGGGTGGCAGGGTCGATGGTGCTGCTGGGTCACCGGGTGGATGCGCACGAGGCGGTTTCGATCGGGTTGATTCTGGCGGCGCTGGGGGCGGGGTTCGTGAAGTGGCCTGGGCGGGCGCATTCGCCAGCAAGGCTGGCGCTTACAGGGGAGCGCGAGACGGTGTAGGCGCCAGCGTTGCTGGCGAAGTGAGGTGACATGCTCTTGCAACTGCAGCAGCTGGCAGGTTTTTAACCTTGGGAAATGTACCGCTTCAAATCAGGAATTGTCTTGTTCCAGAGGCATGCGCAAGCGCCCATCGTATTCCAGTTGCTCGCTCGAAAGGCGAGCGATTCACCGGCAGTCTGGTAAGCATCCAAACGTGATCTTGCTTGCCAGCCTGTATCCGTAGGGATACATTCAGGGCCTGATGTGATCTATTCCATAGAACAGACTTTGGCATTCAGCGGCTGGCTTCTGGCGCTACGCGATGTACGAGCGAGGATCGCCATTGGTCGACGCATCGAACGTGCGCTTGCGGGCAACTTGGGGGATACGAAGGCGGTTGGTGATGGTGTTTCAGAGATGCGCATCGATTCCGGCCCAGGCTATCGGGTGTACTTCACCGTGCGTAGCAGCGTAGCAATCTTGTTGCTGACAGGCGGGGACAAGTCTTTTCAAGCAGCAGATATCCGGATGGCCAAGCGGTTGGCCAAAGAGGTTTGACCATGAGCGTTACATTGATTCCATTCGACATGGCGGCACTGCTTGATAGTGATGAAGCCATCAGCGAGTACTTGTCTCAGGTGCTGGCAGAGGGCGACAGCGACGAGCTTTTACGTGCAATAGGGTACGTGGCCAAAGCGCGCGGAATGTCGCTGGTTGCCAAAGAGACTGGATTGGGAAGAGAGAGCCTTTACAAGGCCTTCGCGCCAGGCGCCAAGCCTCGTTTCGATACGGTGCTGAAGGTGATGCATGCGCTGGGAATCGAACTCTGTGCGCGCTCGCATCGAGGGGCTTCGGTGTAGGTTGATTCTGGAATGCTTCAGCGACTTTTTTGTCTGGAAACAACTTCTGAGCTGCCTGTATGGCAGCCCAGAAAAATCACCGTGTCCTCAGTGAATCGCCTCAGAGTGAACGCTGAAGAACTCAGCGGAACACTGCTGCTCGACCTACCGTTTGGGGGATAGCAATCCCCAAGCCCTGGTGGCGGGTAGCCCGCGCCAACCGGTGAGGGCACTGATCGCTACTGCACCGGATCACTCACCGGCTTGGCAATGATCGCCTTGAGTTCACTGGTCATCGGGAACTCGAGGTTCAAGCCTTTTGGCGGGATCGGCTGCTCAAACCAGCGCTGGTAGATCCCGTTGATCTCCCCCGAGCTGTACAGCTCGCCCAGTGTCGAATTCACCAGTGCGAGGAATTGCGGATCGTCCTTGCGCACCATGCAGCTGTAGATTTCCCGAGACTGCTCCTCCCCAACCACTACCCACTTGTGCGGATCGCGAGCCTTGGCGCGCTCGCCGTAGAGCAACGCATCGTCCATGTAGAACGCCGCTGCCCGACCGGACTGCAACAGCTGGAAGGCTTCGCCGTGGTCCTTGGCGCTGATCACGAACATGTCGATCTTGTTATCGATGTTGTAGCTCTTCAGATAGCGCTCGTTGGTGGTGCCGGCGGTGGTCACCACGTTCTTGCCGCGCAGGTCGGCGAAGCTCTTGATCCCACTGTCGTTGGCGGTCAGCAACTGGCCTTTGACGTAGATGAAGCCGTAGGAAAACGCCACCTGTTTTTGCCGCTCAGCGGTCACGCCGGTCGAGCCACATTCCAGGTCGACCGTGCCGTTCTGCACCAGCGGAATGCGGGTTTGCGAAGTCACCAGGTTGTACTTGACCTTGAGCTGGGGCGCCGCGAGCTTTTGCTGCACGCGCTCGACGATCTTGTTCGCCAGGTCCACCGAGTAACCCATCGGTTGACCCGAGTGATCGCCCACGTAGGAGAAGGGTACCGACGCATCGCGATAACCCAGGGTAATGCTGTTGGTACTGGCAATCTTGCTCAGGGTCGGCCCCAGCGAGGTTTCTTCAGCCTGCACTTGAGTGCCGAGCAATACGCCCAGGGTGCAGCCGAGCAACGTGATTTTTTGCATTGTTATTCTCCGTTGTGGGTGATGGATTGCTTAGCGGCGGGCCGCGATAACGCTGATTTCGACTCGCACCTGCGGGCGGGCCAGCTCGGCCTGCAAGGTCGTGCGACTCGGTGCCTGGCCAGGCGACAACCAGTCCGACCATACGTAGTTCATCGCCGCGAAATCCTCACCTATGTCCTTCAGGTAAATGGTCGCGCTGAGCAGGTGATCCTTGTCGCTGCCCGCCTCGGCCAACAGCGCGTCGATTTTTGCCAGCACCTGGCGAGTCTGGCCAGCGGCGTCGGTGGCATCACCCGGTACTTGGCCGGAGAGAAACACCAGGTCGCCAAAGGTCACGGCAGCGGACAAGCGTGGATTGGTCTGGATGCGGCTGATGGTCATCGGATAGTCCTTCTCTTGGGTAATTTCAGGCCACACGGGGCGCAAAGCCCTGCAGATCAATGGAGGGGCGGCGCTGGCCGATCAGCTCGCCGAGCAACTGCGCACTGCCGCAGGCCAGGGTGAAGCCCAGGGCACCATGGCCGAGGTTGAGCCACAGGTTGCGATACGCGGTTGCGCCCAGCAGCGGCACGCCGCTAGGGGTCGCCGGGCGCATACCGGCCCACTCGATGGCCTGCTCGTAGTCGCCGGCATTGGCGAAGGTGTCACGCGCCTGGCGCTTGATCAGGGCCAGCCGCTTGGGGTCCAGCGCCGGTTCAAAGCCGACGATGTCGACCATGGCCGCTACCCGCAGTTGCTCGCCGATGCGGGCGTAGACGATCTTGCGGTCATAGTCAGTGATGCTCAGGTCCGGGGCCCGGTGGTGGGCGCCGATCGGCACGGTGAGGCTATAGCCCTTGAGCGGGTACAGGGGCAGGTGCCCCCCTGGCAACGTCAGCAGTGGGCTGCGATGGCCGGCGGCAATCACCAGATGCTCCACTGGCAGCACTTCATCCCCCAGTTCGATTGCGCTCACCATGCCATTGGCCTGGCGAATACCGGTCACGGCCTGGCCCAGGCGGAACTCGCAACGGCCCGAGGCCCGCAAACGCGCCGCCAGTAGCTGGCAGAAGCCGTGGCAGTCACCGACCTCTTCATCGGGGGTGTAGATCGCGCCAACAAAGGGGGCATCGGCCAGCGCCGGGTCCAGGCGGGCGCAGTCGGCAGACGACAGCACCTGCTGTTGCTGGGGGGCAGCCAGCCTGTGGCGGGCGTGCTCGAAGCTCGCGGTGTTGCGAAAGGTCACCAGCTTGCCATTGCGCCGCCAGTGGAAACCGTCCAGGGCATCGTCCTCGCGCCAGGCCTGCAGGGTGGCCTGGCTGAACAACGCCAGGCGCAGCAGGTGGGCTGCATTGGTGCGGTTAACGGAGGAGCGACAGGCCCCCAGAAAGGACGCCATCCAGCGCCACTGCGCCGGGTCCAGGCGGGGGCGCAGCTTCAACGGTGAATCACCGCGCAGCATCCAGCCGATGGCATGCAATGGCACGCCGGCATCGGCCAGGGGCGCCACGTAGCGATAGGACAACTGGCCGCCATTGGCAAAGCTGGTTTCACTGCCCAGCGAATCCCGCGCCTCGACCAGGGTCACCTCAACGCCATCGCGCACCAGTGCGTAAGCCGTTGCCAGGCCAATGACGCCGCCGCCGATGATGCATACACGCTGAGCCATGTCATTCCTTAGCCGTGGTTGAGACGAGACCGAGGTTAGAGCCAGGTGACAGGCGCCGAACAATGAATAAAGATGGTCATCCCATAAACAAAGGTTATGGACTCGCCATGCGCCTTCGCCACATCGAGATCTTCCAGGCCATCCGTCAGACCGGGTCGGTCAGCGCTGCCGCGCAGTTACTGCACGTCTCCCAACCCGCCGTGACCAAAGTGCTGCAACACGCTGAGCAGCATCTGGGTTTCCCGTTGTTTCTACGGGTGCGTGGCAAACTCCAGGCCACCCCGGAAGCGCTGGAGCTGGAGCGTGAGGTCGACAAGGTCACCGAAAGCCTGCAAGGGGTGCGACGCCTGGCCCAGAGCCTGCGCCGCGAGCCGGGCCACAGCCTGCGGATCGGCGCGACCCCGGCACTGGCCCTGTCGTTGTTGCCGCCGGCCATTCATGAATGGACGCAACGCTATCCGGAGATCGCCTGCGAGCTGTCCAGTGCCCATAGCCGCGAGCTGGTGCAGAACCTGCTGATGCGCGAAATCGATGTCGCCCTGACCCTGCAACTACCCGATCACCCGGGGCTCAAGGCCCAGGCGCTGGCCAGTGGGGTGTTGGTGGCGTTGGCGCCGGCCGGTTACTGGCCCCAGGAGGAAGAAGGCCAGCCGCTGCCGCTGCAGGCCCTGGCCGACGCGCCGCTGATCGGGCTGTCCAGTGCCGATCCGCTGTCGGCCCGCCTCGACAGCTATCTCGAGGCGGTAGAGCCGCCGCCACGGGTGAGCATCGCGGTGCAAACCTATTCACTGGCCAGGGCGATGGTCGAATCCGGTGCAGGGCTGGCGGTGATCGATCCCTTCACCGCCCTCAGCGCGTCGCCTGGGGCCACCGCCATTCGCCCCCTGGCTCCAGCGTTGCCGATCACCCTGTACGCGGTGACCCGCGCTGCCGAACCGCCACCGCATACACTGGGCGAGCTGCTGACGATCTTCAGCACTCGTGCGCAGGGGCAATTGGATTGTTGGCGCTGAAGCGTTGACTTGCCAGGGAAGGGGATGAAACCCCAGAGACTAAAAAGCCCGCAGTCAGCGGGCTTTATGGGTGTTGCGTAGTCGTCGTTGGACGGCTATGTACATCGAAATAGTAATGGGTTTGGAAGCCATTCGGTAAGAACATCCAAAACAGAGTTGGGCTGTGATAAGCGATGTGTTTTCCACCGCATACGAAAAACCGTAATTGCTACATTAGAGCGTGCAGATGTAAAAAACCTTGTCATCATTTCATGGGTAGGTCATAAAGCAGAGGGTTTGTTGCGGATGACTGTTGACAGGTATTCCGAAGGAAAGCACTTGAAGAACTCGCATAAAAGTTCCAGTCTTAAATATATTGCATCCCCGCGATGTTGGAATGCTGGCGTTTAACTATTGCTCAAATGGTGATAGCATTTTGCCTTACCAGCAAGGCTTGGCTCTCGCGATTCAACTGAATGGATAAGGAAAAGATGGAAAAAATTAAAAGCTTTGTGCTGGCATCGTTGGTTGCCGCTTTTGCGTGCACAGCATCAGCAGAAACCTTTGAACACGTCGAGCTTGATAAAGACAGAAGAAGCGTTGAGTATTCTGGACCTATCAATAAGACAATCAGTGCGATTAAAGAACGTAAATGGCTAGGACAAACCAAGGCTATGGATGGTGGGGTCGTGTTCACCCCTTATGTGAATCCCCAATTCGGTAAGAACAATACTGAATCCGGGGGTGCCATTATGGTGACTGCTACATTCTATCTCTATGACAAGCCAGTCAAAGAAGCGTTGATGGTTGCACGTCAAAGTCAAATTCCCGGTTTTGTTGAGTTTTATGGCTATGATTCAAGGGAGCTTCAAATGCATATAAGAATGGTTGACGATGACACCTTTCAATCGTTCGCAAGTGATACGCAATATCGCTCTCCTGAAAAGCTGAATACTTACAAGAAAGTCGACAGTTTCAATAAGAGTAATTACAAGAGCGAGTTGAAGTCTGCCTTGGATGATGGCACTGTTTTTTGAAATGTGTAAACGACAATAAAGCACATCAGTGTTTTTGTTGATTTGAGGTCGATGAAGAGAAGATAGACCGCGTTCGTATAATGGTCGATAACTATCAGGCTGCCTTTCAAGGTGGCCTTTTCAATGCCTGCTATACAGTTGCCAAGCATTGTTGAATGCTTGATTTGTTCGGTCTTTTAATTTCGATGACAGTCAAATAATGGCTTAATGCAACGAAATATTGTGTCAATGGTAGATTGAAAATATATGTAGGGTTGGATGGTAGCTGTCAAAAATTAAAAGTTAGGGTTAGACCCGTGCTCAATTTTCATGCTTGAACACGTTCAACCGCAAAAAACGACCTTGCCGGAGACGCGAAGGTTCTTGAATACCCATAAAATCTATTGCCTTTTGTGGGTTTGTATGATCTTGGCTTCGCGTGGTGTAACGCTTTGGGGCCGCATTTTCCGAGGGAAATGGGTTTGAGAAGAACAGATTTTCTGGATAGAAAAAGGGGTAGAAATTTCTTTCTACCCCTTCTCTAAGTCCTTGATTTACAAGGATTTGTATGGTGCCCCGAGGGAGACTCGAACTCCCACTCCTTTCGAAAACGGATTTTGAATCCGCCGCGTCTACCAATTCCGCCATCAGGGCTTGTGGCGGCGAAGTATAGTGAGGCGCCTACCGTTGGTCAATCAGCTTTCATGGTCAATTTTGCCGCTTTCCGCTAAACTTTGCGGCCCTGTCAAACCGATCACCATCATGCGCGTCGCCGATTTCTCCTTTGAGCTTCCAGATTCCCTGATCGCCCGCCATCCACTGGCTGAACGGCGCAGCAGCCGGCTGTTGACCCTCGACGGGCCTACCGGCACGCTCGCGCATCGCCAGTTCACCGACCTGCTCGAGCACCTGCGCCCGGGCGATCTGATGGTGTTCAACAACACCCGGGTGATCCCGGCCCGACTGTTCGGCCAGAAGGCCTCCGGTGGCAAGCTGGAGATCCTCATCGAGCGCGTGCTCGACAGCCATCGCGTGCTCGCCCACGTGCGCTCGAGCAAGTCGCCCAAGCCAGGCACCCAGCTGCTGATCGACGGCGGCGGCGAAGCCGAGATGGTCGCGCGCCACGACGCGCTGTTCGAGCTGCGCTTCACCGAAGAGGTGCTGCCACTGCTCGACCGCGTCGGGCACATGCCGTTGCCTCCTTATATAGACCGCCCCGACGAAGGCGCCGACCGCGAGCGCTATCAGACGGTCTATGCGCAGCGCTCCGGCGCCGTGGCCGCGCCCACCGCCGGCCTGCACTTCGATGAAGAGCTGATGGGCAAGATCGCCGAAAAGGGCGTGAGCACCGCCTTCGTCACCCTGCACGTGGGCGCCGGCACCTTCCAGCCGGTGCGCGTGGAGCGCATCGAAGATCACCACATGCATAAAGAGTGGCTCGAAGTGGGCCAGGACGTGGTGGACGCCGTGGCCGAATGCCGGGCGCGCGGCGGGCGGGTGGTCGCGGTCGGCACCACCAGCGTGCGCTCGCTGGAAAGCGCGGCGCGCGACGGTACGCTCAAGCCGTTCAGCGGCGATACCGACATCTTTATTTTCCCGGGCCGCCCGTTCCACGTGGTCGACGCCCTGGTGACCAACTTCCATTTGCCCGAATCCACGCTGCTGATGCTGGTTTCGGCCTTCGCCGGTTACCCCGAGACCATGGCTGCCTACGCCGCAGCGGTGGAAAACGGCTACCGCTTCTTCAGTTACGGTGATGCCATGTTCATCACCCGCAATCCGGCGCCACGCGGGCCCGAGGATCAAGCATGAGTCGCACCTGTCGTATGTCCTTCGAGTTGCTGGCCACCGACGGCAAGGCCCGTCGCGGCCGCCTGACATTCCCCCGTGGCGTGGTCGAAACCCCGGCCTTCATGCCGGTGGGCACCTATGGCACGGTCAAGGGCATGCTGCCGCGCGACATCGAGGCCATCGGCGCGCAGATGATCCTGGGCAACACCTTCCACCTGTGGCTGCGCCCGGGCACCGAGGTGATCAAGGCCCACGGCGACCTGCACGACTTCATGAAGTGGCAGGGCCCGATCCTCACCGACTCCGGCGGCTTCCAGGTATTCAGCCTGGGCGCGATGCGCAAGATCAAGGAGGAGGGCGTGACCTTCGCCTCCCCGGTGGACGGCTCCAAGGTGTTCATGGGCCCGGAAGAGTCGATGCAGGTGCAGCGCGACCTGGGCTCGGACGTGGTGATGATTTTCGACGAGTGCACCCCGTACCCGGCCGATGAAGATGTGGCGCGCATCTCCATGGAGCTGTCGCTGCGCTGGGCCCAGCGCTCCAAGAACGCCCACGGCGACAGCACTGCGGCGCTGTTCGGCATCGTGCAGGGCGGCATGCACCGCAACCTGCGCGAGCGTTCGCTCGAGGGCCTGGACAAGATCGGCTTCGACGGCCTGGCCATTGGCGGGCTGTCGGTGGGCGAGCCCAAGCACGAGATGATCAAGGTGCTGGACTACCTGCCGGGCATGATGCCGGCTGACAAACCTCGTTACCTTATGGGGGTAGGCAAGCCGGAAGATCTCGTTGAGGGTGTGCGCCGCGGCGTCGACATGTTCGATTGCGTGATGCCCACGCGCAATGCGCGCAACGGTCATCTGTTTGTCGATACCGGCGTGCTTAAAATCCGTAACGCGTTCCATCGCCATGATGATTCGCCACTGGATCCGACCTGTGACTGCTACACCTGCCAGAACTTCTCCCGCGCTTATCTGCATCACCTGGATAAATGCGGCGAAATGTTGGGCAGCATGTTGAATACCATCCACAACTTGCGTCATTACCAGCGCCTGATGGCTGGTTTGCGCGAGGCTATTCAACAGGGTACATTGGCCGCCTTTGTCGATGCCTTTTACGCCAAGCGCGGGCTGCCTGTGCCGCCCTTGGATTGATGTTCTGTCGAACCTGACACACGTACAACAACTTGCAACTTGGAGTGCTAAATGAGCTTTCTGATTCCTGCCGCTTACGCGGACGCAGCAGCCCCGGCAGCTGCCGCCGGCCCAGCCGGTACCGGCTTCGAGTGGATTTTCCTGGTCGGCTTCCTGGTCATCTTCTACCTGATGATCTGGCGTCCACAGGCCAAGCGCGCCAAAGAGCAGAAGAACCTGCTGAGCAACCTGCAGAAAGGTGACGAAGTTGTCACCAACGGCGGTATTGCCGGCAAGATCGTCAAAGTGGCCGATGACTTCGTGGTGCTGGAAGTGTCCGACACCGTGGAACTGAAGTTCCAGAAGGGTGCTATTGCCGCGACCCTGCCCAAGGGCACGCTCAAAGCGATCTAAGTTTCAGATTTTCTACAATCGACGGGGCGCGCAAGGCGCCCCGCGTCTTGAACGGGCGGCGTGATGCTGAACAAATATCCTCTATGGAAATACGCACTGATCCTGGCGGTACTGGCGATCGGTTTTATTTATTCCGCTCCCAACCTCTACCCTGACGATGCGGCTATTCAGGTCAGCGGTGCCAGCACGGCGCTGCAGGTCAGCCAGGCCGACCTGGACCGTGCCACCAAGGCACTGGCCGACGCCGGTATCGCGGTCAAGGGTGCAAGCCTGGGCGAGAAGGGCAAGGGCGCACTGGTGCGTCTGGCCAAACAGGACGACCAACTGCCTGCCAAGGACGTTGTGCGCAAGGCACTGGGTGACGACTACGTCGTTGCACTGAACCTGGCCCCGACCACTCCGCAATGGCTGCGCAACCTGGGTGCAAGCCCGATGAAGCTGGGCCTGGACCTGTCCGGTGGTGTGCACTTCCTGCTTGAAGTGGACATGGACAAGGCCATGGCGGCACGTCTGAAGGTGTACGAAGGCGAAGTCAAAAGCCTGCTGCGCAAGGAGCGTGTGCGCTACCGCAGCCTGCCGCAGCAAGATGGCGGCATTCAACTGGGCTTCTCCGATGACCAGTCCCGCGAACAGGTTCGCAGCCTGATCCGCAAGAATTTCAACGATTTCGAGCTGACCACCACCGAGCGTAACGGCCTGTCGGTGCTGCGTCTGGCGATTACCCCGGCCAAGGTCGCGGAAATCCGTGAATACTCGATCAAGCAGAACCTGACCACGGTACGTAACCGCGTCAACGAACTGGGTGTGGCCGAGCCACTGGTTCAGCGCCAGGGTGCCAACCGCATCGTGGTCGAGCTGCCAGGCGTGCAGGACACCGCCGAAGCCAAGCGTATCCTGGGCAAGACCGCGAACCTGGAGTTCCGTCTGGGTGCCGAGCCGGGTGCGTCCAAGGCCACTACCGAGACCTTCGAGTTCCGTGAGGGCGGTCGCCCACCGGCAGCGGTCGAGCGTGGCCTGATCATCACCGGTGACCAGGTCACCGACGCCCAGGCCAGCTTCGACGAGCAGGGTCGCCCGCAGGTGAACATCCGCCTGGATGGCCACGGCGGCGAACTGATGAGCCGCGCCACGCGCAGCAACGTCGGGCGCAGCATGGCGGTGATCTTCATCGAACAGCGTCCGGTTACCCGCTACGTCAAGCAGATGGTCGACGGTGTCGAGAAAGACGTGCCGGTGCAGTCGTTCGTGGAAGAGAAGCGCATCATCAGCCTGGCGACCATCCAGTCGCCGCTGGGCAGCCAGTTCCGCATCACCGGCCTGAACGGCCAGGGTGAGTCGTCCGAACTGGCCCTGCTGCTGCGTGCCGGTGGTCTGGCGGCGCCGATGTACTTCGCCGAAGAACGTACCATTGGCCCGAGCCTGGGTGCCGACAACATCACCAAGGGTATCGATGCATCGCTGTGGGGCATGCTGTTCGTGTCGCTGTTCATCATGGCCATCTACCGTGCCTTCGGCCTGATCGCCACCATCGCCCTGGCGGGCAACATGGTGCTGCTGCTGGCGCTGATGTCGCTGCTGGGGGCTACGCTGACCCTGCCGGGCATTGCCGGTATCGTGCTGACCATGGGTATGGCGGTCGACGCCAACGTACTGATCTTCTCGCGCATACGTGAAGAGCTGGCCAATGGCATGTCGGTGCAGCGCGCCATCCACGAAGGCTTCAACCGTGCCTACACCGCGATCGTCGATGCCAACCTGACCACCCTGCTGGTGGGCGGCATCCTGTTCGCCATGGGTACCGGTCCGGTCAAGGGCTTCGCGGTTACCATGTCCCTCGGGATTTTCACCTCGATGTTCACGGCCGTCATGGTCACCCGCGCAATGGTCAACCTGACCTGCGGTGGGCGGGATATCAAGAAGTTGTGGGTATAAGGGGCTGCCATGTTACGTACCATTAACTTCATGGGTGTGCGGAACGTCGCGTTCGGCGTCACCCTGCTGCTGACTGTGCTGGCACTGTTCAGCTGGTTCTACAAAGGGCTCAACTTCGGCCTGGACTTCACCGGCGGTACGCTCATCGAGCTGACCTACGAGCGCCCGGCCAACCTTGGCGAGGTTCGTGAAGAGCTGGTCAGGTCCGGCTTCCACGATGCCGTGGTGCAGAGCTTCGGTGCTACGACCGACCTGCTGGTGCGCATGCCGGGCGACGACCCGATGCTGGGCAACAAGGTGGCCGAGGCGCTGCAGAAGATCAGCACCGACAACCCGGCCACGGTCAAGCGTGTCGAGTTCGTCGGCCCGCAGGTGGGCGAGGAACTGCGTGACCAGGGCGGCCTGGGCATGCTGCTGGCGCTGGGCGGCATCCTGGTCTACCTGGCCTTCCGCTTCCAGTGGAAGTTTGCGGTGGGCGCCATCCTGTCGCTGGTGCACGACGTGATCGTGACCATGGGCATCCTGTCGTTCTTCCAGATCACCTTCGACCTGACGGTGCTGGCGGCGGTGCTGGCGATCATCGGCTACTCGCTCAACGACACCATCGTGGTGTTCGACCGGGTACGGGAAAACTTCCGCGTGATGCGCAAGGCTTCGCTGATCGAGAACATCAACGTCTCGACCACCCAGACCCTGCTGCGTACCGTGGCCACCTCGGTGTCCACCTTGCTGGCGATCGCGGCACTGCTGTTCTTCGGTGGTGACAACCTGTGGGGCTTCTCGCTGGCACTGTTCATCGGTGTAATGGCCGGTACCTACTCGTCGATCTACATCGCCAACGTGGTGCTGATCTGGCTGAACCTGAACAGTGAAGACCTGATCCCGCCGGTGAAAACCGAGGGTGTGGACGAGCGTCCATAAGGCTTTTTGCCACTGTCCTGAGCGGTACAAGAAGGCGCGAGTATTGAACTCGCGCCTTTTTTTATGCTCCAAGGCTGGGAGAAGCGCGGGCGTGTTCCCGCAGGTAAATCAGGAGGTTCACGTGAACAAGTCAATGCTGGTGGGTGCGGTGCTGGGTGCTGTCGGTGTCACTGCCGGAGGTGCCGTGGCTACCTACAGCTTGGTCAAGGGCGGGCCGCAATACGCGCAGGTGACGTCGGTGCAGCCGGTCAAGCAGACCGTCAAGACGCCACGGGAAGTCTGCAAGGATGTCACGGTGACCCGTCAGGCGCCGGTGAAGGATCAGCACCAGATCGCCGGTACCGTGCTGGGCGCCGTGGCAGGTGGGTTGCTGGGTAACCAGATCGGCGGCGGCAATGGCAAGAAGATCGCGACCGTGGCCGGTGCCGTCGGTGGTGGCTATGCCGGCAACAAGGTGCAGGAAGGCATGCAGAACCGCGATACCTACACCACCACGCAAACCCGCTGCAACACGGTCAATGACCTGAGCGAGAAGGTGGTGGGGTACGACGTGAAGTATTCGATTGGCGACAAGGCCGGGCAGGTGCGCATGGAGCGCGACCCGGGTTCGCAGATCCCGCTGGACGAGAATGGCAAGCTGGTACTGACGCAGGCACAGCCTGGGCAGTGATGGCCCTTTCGTCAGCAAGGCGGGCTCCTACAAAGCCATGCGCAACCTGTAGGCGCCGGCCTTGCCGGCGAAGAGGCCCGAAAGCCAGCCACAAAAAAGCACCCCGAAGGGTGCTTTTTTATTGCCCGGCTGAAACTCAGCGCTTCAGCGAGGCCGGCAGGTGCGGCTGGATCGCCGTCAACACCGCCTTGAAGCACTTGATGTTGCCGGCAACGATGTGGCCCTTCTCGAGGAAGTCATGACCACCGGTGAAGTCGCTCACCAGGCCGCCCGCTTCCTGGATCAGCAGTGCGCCTGCCGCCATGTCCCACTCGCTCAGGCCCGACTCCCAGAACGCATCGAAGCGGCCGGCGGCCACGTAGGCCAGGTCCAGGCTCGCGGCGCCGGCGCGGCGGATGCCGGCGGTCTGGCCGACCAGGGCACGGAACATGCCCAGGTAGTTGTCCAGGCCATCCATCTGGTTGTCACGGAACGGGAAGCCGGTACCCAGCAGGGCGCCGTCCAGGCTGGTGCGACCGCTGACGCGCAGGCGGCGACCATTGAGCTGGGCGCCACGGCCACGGCTGGCGGTGAATTCTTCCTGGCGTACCGGGTCGAGGACCGCGGCGTGTTCCAGGCGGCCGCGGTACTTGCACGCGATGCTCACGGCAAAGTGAGGGACGCCACGCAGGAAGTTGGTGGTACCGTCGAGCGGGTCGATGACCCACAGGTAGTCCTTGCCTTCTTCGCCGTTGCCAGCGTGCAGGCCGGTTTCTTCACCGTAGATGGAGTGGTTCGGGTACGCCTTGCGCAGGGCGTCGACGATGACTTTTTCCGCCGCGCGGTCGACTTCGGAGACGTAATCCTTGGCGTCTTTCTCATCTACCTTGATGGTATCCAGGCGCTCGATGGAGCGGAAAATCAATTCACTGGCGCTGCGGGCGGCGCGCAGCGCGATATTCAGCATGGGCTGCATGGACGTTTCACCTGGGTCGTTAAAGAAAGCCGAACATTCTAGCAGAAAACTTTGAACGAAGAAGGGCGACATTTGCTTTCATAGCGTAATGCCGGTCGCTTCTGTAAGATTTGCTCCCTTCCTTCCGCGTCTGTGAGCCGTGCCCGTGCTGCCAAGAATTCGTGTCGTCCTGGTCAATACCAGTCACCCCGGCAATATCGGCGGGGCTGCGCGCGCCATGAAAAACATGGGCCTGTCGCGCCTGGTGCTGGTCGAGCCTAACGACTTTCCTTCCCACGAGGCCAGTGCCCGTGCCTCCGGCGCTGATGACGTGCTGGCGGGTGCCGAGGTGGTGGCCACGCTCGAGGATGCGCTGGTGGGCTGCACCCTGGTGGTGGGCACCAGTGCCCGCGACCGGCGCATCCCGTGGCCCCTGCTCGATCCGCGCGAATGCGGCGCCAAGGTCGTCGAGCAGGCAGGCGAGGGTGCCGAGGTGGCGCTGGTGTTCGGCCGTGAACATGCCGGCCTGACCAACGACGAGCTGCAGCGATGTCATTATCACGTGCATATCCCGTCCAACCCGGATTTCAGTTCGCTGAATCTGGCGGCTGCGGTCCAGGTCCTGGCCTATGAAGTGCGCATGGCCTGGCTGGCAGCCGACGGGCAGGCGTCGAAAGTCGAGAAGGTCGAAGTGGCCTCGGTGCGCAGCGCAGAGCTGGCGACCATGGACGAAATGGAGCTGTTCTACCAGCACCTGGAGTCCGCGCTGGTGGACATCGGCTTTCTCGACCCGACCAAGCCCAAGCACCTGATGCCGCGTTTGCGTCGCCTGTACGGGCGCAGCGCGGTGAGTCGATCGGAAATAAGCATTTTGCGCGGCATCCTCACCGAAACCCAGAAAGCGGCCCGGGGCGATGCGCACAAGCGGAAGGATCAGTAAATGTTCGAGCGTCTGCGTGAAGATATCCAAAGCGTTTTCCACCGTGACCCGGCGGCGCGCAATGCCTTTGAAGTGCTGACCTGCTACCCGGGCATGCATTCGATCTGGCTGCACCGCGCGGCGCATGCCCTGTGGGTACGGGACTGGAAGTGGCTGGCGCGGCTGGTGTCCAACTTCGGTCGCTGGATGACCGGCATCGAGATTCACCCCGGTGCAAAGGTAGGCCGGCGCTTCTTCATCGACCACGGCATGGGCATCGTGATCGGCGAAACCGCCGAGATCGGCGATGACGTGACCCTGTACCAGGGCGTGACCCTGGGCGGCACCAGCTGGAACAAGGGCAAGCGCCACCCGACCCTGGAGGACGGCGTGGTGGTGGGGGCTGGCGCCAAGGTGCTGGGCCCGTTCACCGTGGGCGCGGGGGCCAAGATCGGCTCCAATGCGGTGGTCACCAAGGCGGTGCCGGCCGGCGCCACGGCGGTAGGTATCCCGGGGCGTATCATCGTCAAGTCCGATGCCGAGCAGGAGGCCCGGCGCAAGGCCATGGCCGAGAAGATCGGCTTCGACGCCTACGGCGTGAGCGAAGACATGCCCGACCCGGTGGCCCGCGCCATCGGCCAGTTGCTCGACCACCTGCAAGCGGTGGACGGGCGCCTGGAAGACATGTGCGGGGCGCTCAAGAACCTGGGCAGCGACTACTGCGCCAAGGAACTGCCGGCCCTGCGTGACGAAGACTTCGCGGATGTGAAGGTCGACGCCCGCAGCGACGCGTCGACGCATTGACAGAAGGGCGTGCGCTGGCGCGCCCGACTTTGCTACACTCTGCGCCGCCTCTCAGGCGCAATCCCGACTAAAGCAGTAGGTCTTATAGTTGACTTAAATGCTCGGGAATCGCATACTCGCACACATCCCGTAACTCCCGTGGTACCAAATAGCCATGCGACTGACTACAAAAGGCCGATACGCCGTGACTGCCATGCTTGACCTGGCGTTGCACGCGCAAAACGGGCCGGTGTCCCTGGCCGACATTTCCGAGCGCCAAGGCATCTCCCTTTCCTATCTGGAGCAGCTGTTTGCCAAGCTGCGTCGCAGCAGTCTGGTTTCCAGTGTGCGCGGTCCAGGCGGCGGCTACCAGCTGTCGCGCGTGATGGAAAGCATCCAGGTAGCCCAGGTGATCGATGCGGTCAACGAATCGGTCGACGCTACACGCTGCCAGGGCCTGGGTGATTGCCACGCTGGCGATACCTGCCTGACCCACCACTTGTGGTGTGATCTCAGCCAGCAGATTCACGAATTTCTGAGCGGTATCAGCCTGGCTGACCTTGTTACTCGCCGTGAGGTGCAAGAAGTCGCCCAGCGTCAGGACCTGCGCCGCATGGCGGGCCGGACACCGCATCTGGACAAGATTGAGACATCCGCCGTCGAATGACCGTTTCGACTGCGCGATGAGCCCGCCTGATAGGAGATATTCAATGAAGTTGCCGATCTACCTCGATTACTCCGCGACCACCCCGGTCGACCCACGTGTCGCCCAGAAGATGAGCGATTGCCTGCTGGTCGACGGGAACTTCGGTAACCCGGCGTCGCGTTCCCACGTCTTTGGCTGGAAAGCCGAAGAAGCGGTCGAGAACGCTCGCCGCCAGGTCGCCGACCTGGTCAACGCCGACCCGCGGGAAATTGTCTGGACCAGTGGCGCCACCGAGTCCGACAACCTGGCAATCAAGGGCGTCGCGCACTTCTACGGCACCAAGGGCAAGCACCTGATCACCTCCAAGATCGAGCACAAGGCCGTTCTGGACAGCACCCGTCAGTTGGAACGTGAAGGCTTCGAAGTCACCTACATCGAGCCGGGCGCCGATGGCCTGATCACCCCGGCCATGGTCGAGGCAGCCCTGCGTGAAGACACCATCCTGGTGTCGATCATGCACGTGAACAACGAAATCGGCACCATCAACGACATCGCCGCCATTGGCGAGCTGACCCGCTCGCGTGGCGTCATGTTCCACGTCGATGCCGCGCAGTCCACCGGCAAGGTCGAGATCGACCTGCAGAAGCTGAAGGTCGACCTGATGTCGTTCTCGGCGCACAAGACCTACGGCCCCAAAGGCATTGGCGCGCTGTACGTCAGCCGCAAGCCGCGCGTGCGTCTTGAAGCCACCATGCACGGCGGCGGTCACGAGCGCGGCATGCGTTCGGGTACCCTGGCTACCCACCAGATCGTCGGCATGGGCGAAGCCTTCGCCATCGCCAAGGAGCTGATGGCCAGCGAGAACCTGCGTATCAAGGCCCTGAGCGACCGCTTCTACAAGCAGGTCGAGAACCTTGAAGAGCTGTACATCAACGGCAGCATGACCGCGCGTATTCCGCACAACCTGAACCTGAGCTTCAACTACGTCGAAGGCGAGTCGCTGATCATGGCCCTCAAGGACCTGGCAGTGTCTTCGGGTTCGGCGTGCACCTCGGCATCGCTCGAGCCGTCCTACGTGCTGCGCGCCCTGGGCCGCAACGACGAACTGGCGCACAGCTCGATCCGCTTCACCTTCGGTCGCTTCACCACCGAAGAAGAAATCGACTACGCCGCGCAGAAGGTCTGCGAGGCCGTGACCAAGCTGCGCGAATTGTCGCCGCTGTGGGATATGTACAAAGACGGCGTCGACATCTCCAAGATCGAGTGGGCTGCGCACTAAGTAGTCGCCAGCAAGAGCGGCTCTCTGATGAGGAAGGAATAGCACCATGGCTTACAGTGAAAAGGTCATCGACCACTACGAAAACCCACGCAACGTCGGCAAGATGAATGCCGAGGACCCGGATGTCGGTACCGGCATGGTCGGCGCGCCTGCGTGCGGCGACGTGATGCGCCTGCAGATCAAGGTCAACGAGCAGGGCGTCATCGAAGATGCCAAGTTCAAGACCTACGGCTGTGGTTCGGCCATCGCTTCCAGCTCCCTCGCTACCGAGTGGATGAAGGGCAAGACCCTGGACGAAGCCGAAACCATCAAGAACACCCAGCTGGCCGAAGAACTGGCGTTGCCGCCGGTGAAGATCCACTGCTCGGTACTCGCCGAGGACGCCATCAAGGCGGCCGTGCGCGATTACAAGCAGAAGAAAGGTTTGCTCTAAGTTCGCCTGTTGCAGGTAAGGAGTCTCGATGGCTATCAGCATGACAGAAGCCGCCGCCAACCACGTGCGGCGCTCCCTCGAAGGACGCGGCAAGGGTGACGGCATTCGCCTGGGCGTTCGCACCACCGGCTGCTCGGGCCTGGCCTATGTGCTGGAGTTCGTCGACGCGCCGGACAGCGAGGACCAGGTGTTCGAAAGTCACGGCGTCAAGGTGATCATCGACCCGAAAAGCCTGGTGTACCTGGACGGAACCGAACTGGATTTCGTCAAGGAAGGGTTGAACGAAGGCTTCAAGTTCAACAATCCCAACGTGCGCGGTGAGTGTGGCTGCGGCGAAAGCTTCAACGTCTGAGGCTGCGCGTGGGTACTCCTTGTCATTTCGCCCTGTTTGACCTGCAGCCGGGCTTTCGCCTGGACCTCGACAAGCTGGCCGCACGCTATCGCGAGCTGGCCCGCGAGGTTCACCCGGACCGCTTCGCCGATGCCCCCGAGCGTGAACAGCGCCTGGCGCTGGAGCGCTCGGCCGGCCTCAACGACGCCTACCAGACCCTCAGGAGTGCGCCCAAGCGGGCGCGCTACCTGTTGGCGATGGGGGGCCACGAAGTGCCGCAGGAAGTCACTGTCCACGACCCCGAGTTCCTCTTCCAGCAGATGCAATGGCGAGAAGAGCTCGAAGACCTGCAGGACAGTGCCGACCTCGATGGCGTGGCCGCGTTCAAGCGCCGCCTGAAGGTCGCCCAGGAAGCACTCAACGAGGACTTCGCCGCCTGCTGGGAGGATGCTGCGCAGCGTGAACAGGCCGAGCGCCTGATGCGCCGCATGCAGTTCCTCGACAAGCTCGCCTATGAAGTGCGCCAGCTGGAAGAGCGCCTCGACGATTAACCCGGTGGCGCCGTTGGCGACACCCCTGGTATCAGATAAGCATGGCCCTACTGCAGATCGCCGAACCCGGTCAGACGCCACAGCCCCATCAGCGCCGCCTGGCCGTGGGCATTGACCTTGGCACCACCAATTCGCTGGTCGCTGCATTGCGCAGCGGCATTTCCGAACCGCTGCCAGACGCCGAGGGCCGGGTCATCCTGCCGTCGGCGGTGCGCTATCACGCCAACCATGTCGACGTGGGCTACAGTGCCCGTGACGCGGCCTCCAGCGACCCGCTGAACACCGTGCTGTCGGTCAAGCGCCTGATGGGGCGCGGCCTGGCCGACGTCAAGCAACTGGGGGAGCAACTGCCCTACCGCTTTGTCGGCGGCGAGTCGCACATGCCGTTCATCGACACGGTGCAGGGCCCGAAAAGCCCGGTGGAAGTCTCGGCCGACATTCTCAAGGTGCTGCGCCAGCGCGCCGAAGCCACCCTGGGTGGCGAGCTGGTCGGCGCGGTGATCACCGTGCCGGCGTACTTCGACGACGCTCAGCGCCAGGCCACCAAGGACGCTGCGCGCCTGGCCGGGCTGAACGTGCTGCGCCTGCTCAACGAACCGACCGCTGCGGCTGTGGCCTATGGCCTGGACCAGAACGCCGAAGGCGTGGTGGCCATCTATGACCTGGGCGGCGGCACCTTCGACATTTCCATCCTGCGCCTGACCGGCGGTGTGTTCGAAGTGATGGCCACCGGCGGCGACAGCGCCCTGGGCGGCGATGACTTCGACCATGCGGTGGCCGGCTGGATCATCGAGCAGGCGGGCCTGTCTGCCGACCTCGACCCCGGCACCCAGCGTCAACTGCTGCAAGCTGCCTGTGCGGCCAAGGAAGCGTTGACCAACAGCGATGTCGTGTCCGTGAGCCATGGCGCCTGGCAGGGCGAGCTGACCCGTGCCGGCTTCGACGCGCTGATCGAACCGATGGTGGCGCGCAGCCTCAAGGCCTGTCGCCGCGCCGTGCGCGACTGTGGCATCGAGCTGGATGAAGTCGAAGCCGTGGTCATGGTCGGTGGTTCCACTCGCGTGCCGCGTGTGCGCGAGGCGGTGGGCGCGCTGTTCGGGCGTACCCCGCTGACCGAGATCGACCCCGATCAGGTGGTGGCCATCGGCGCCGCGATCCAGGCCGATACCCTGGCCGGCAACAAGCGCGACGGCGGCGAACTGCTGCTGCTCGACGTGATTCCGCTGTCCCTGGGGCTGGAAACCATGGGCGGGTTGATGGAGAAGGTGATCCCGCGCAACACCACCATCCCGGTTGCCCGTGCCCAGGAATTCACCACGTACAAGGATGGCCAGTCGGCCATGATGATCCACGTGCTGCAGGGCGAGCGTGAGCTGATCAGCGACTGCCGCTCCCTGGCGCGCTTCGAACTGCGCGGCATCCCGGCCATGGTGGCCGGTGCGGCGAAGATTCGCGTCACCTTCCAGGTCGACGCCGACGGCCTGCTCAGCGTTTCGGCGCGCGAGCTGGGCTCGGGTGTGGAATCGAGCATTCAGGTCAAGCCGTCCTACGGCCTGACCGACGGCGAGATCACTCGCATGCTCAAGGACTCCTTCGAACATGCCGGCTACGACAAGGTGGCGCGCCAGCTGCGCGAGCACCAGGTCGACGCCGAGCGTCTGCTCGAAGCGGTGCAGGGCGCGCTGGACGCCGATGGCGAGCGCCTGCTGGACGCCGAAGAGCGCCTGGCGATCGAACAACAGATGCAAGACTTGCGTGATTTGATGAACGGTACCGATGGCGCCGCCATCGAGCAGCAGACCAAGCGTCTGTCGCAAGTGACCGATGCCTTTGCCGCCCGTCGCCTTGATTCGACGGTAAAAGCCGCTTTGGCCGGGCGCAACCTGAATGAGATCGAGGAATAACTGATGCCGCAGGTGATTTTTCTGCCCCACGAGAAGTTCTGTCCGGACGGAATGGTGGTGGAGGCCGAAACCGGTAAGTCCATCCTTGAAGTGGCCCATGACAACCACATCGAGATCGAAAGCGCCTGCGGCGGCGTCTGCGCCTGCACCACGTGCCACTGCGTGATCCGCGAGGGTTTCAACTCGCTGAACGAGGCCGACGAGCTGGAAGAGGACTACCTCGACCGCGCCTGGGGCCTGGAGCCCACGTCGCGCCTGACCTGCCAGGCCAAGGTCGGCACCGAGGACGTGACCGTCGAGATCCCGAAATACTCGCTCAACCACGCCGCCGAAGCGCCGCACTGACCGTTGGAGTCATCATGAGCCTGAAATGGGTTGATGTACTTGAAATTGCAATTCAGCTTGCCGAAAGCAAGCCGCAAGTCGATCCTCGCTACGTGAATTTCGTCGAACTGAGCCGCTGGGTGCAGGCCCTGCCCGACTTCAGCGACGATCCGAACCGTGGCGGAGAGAAGGTGCTTGAAGCCATTCAGGCCGCCTGGATCGAAGAAGCCGACTGAGCGCACTCGGCAGGTTAGGCAATCCCCCGGAACCCGCGTATAATTCGCGGGTTTAATTTTTCGCTTCACTTACTGTTTCTGGAGTTACACCATGGCTGTTCAACGTACTTTCTCCATCATCAAGCCTGACGCCGTTGCCAAGAACGTGATCGGCGAGATCACCACCCGTTTCGAAAAAGCCGGCCTGCGCGTCGTTGCCTCGAAACTCAAGCAACTGTCCAAAGCCGAAGCCGAAGGCTTCTACGCCGAGCACAAAGAGCGCGGCTTCTTCGGTGACCTGGTTGCCTTCATGATCTCCGGCCCGGTCGTTGTACAGGTTCTGGAAGGCGAAAACGCCATCGCTCTGAACCGTGAGCTGATGGGCGCCACCAACCCTAAAGAAGCTGCTGCCGGTACCATCCGTGCCGACTTCGCCGAGTCGATCGACGCCAACGCCGTTCACGGTTCGGACTCCGAAGCCGCTGCTGCTCGCGAAATCTCGTACTTCTTCGCAGCTACCGAGGTAACCGCTCGCTAAGCGACAGCTTACGAGTGAGGGTGAATCCATGACGACATCGACTGGTAAAACTAACCTGTTGGGCCTGACCCAGCCGGAAATGGAAAAATTCTTCGAGTCCATCGGGGAGAAGCGTTTCCGTGCCGGCCAGGTAATGAAATGGATTCACCACTTTGGCGTCGATGATTTCGACGCCATGACGAATGTCGGCAAGGCCCTGCGCGAGAAGCTCAAGGCCGTTGCCGAGATTCGCGGCCCCGAAGTGGTCAGCGAGGACATCTCCAGCGACGGCACCCGCAAGTGGGTGGTGCGCGTGGCGTCCGGCAGCTGCGTCGAGACCGTGTACATCCCCCAGGGCAAGCGTGGCACCCTGTGTGTCTCGTCCCAGGCCGGTTGCGCCCTGGACTGCAGTTTCTGCTCCACCGGCAAGCAAGGATTCAACAGCAACCTCACCGCCGCCGAAGTGATCGGACAGGTGTGGATTGCCAACAAGTCGTTCGGCAGCATTCCAGCCACCATCGACCGCGCCATCACCAACGTGGTGATGATGGGCATGGGTGAGCCGCTGCTCAACTTCGACAACGTGGTCGCCGCCATGCACCTGATGATGGACGACCTGGGCTACGGCATTTCCAAGCGCCGTGTGACCCTGTCCACCTCCGGCGTGGTGCCGATGATCGACCAGCTGGCCAAGCACATCGACGTGTCCCTGGCGCTGTCGCTGCACGCACCCAACGACGCCCTGCGCAACGAGCTGGTACCGATCAACAAGAAGTACCCGCTCAAGATGCTGCTCGAGTCGTGCATGCGCTACATGGCCGAACTCGGCGAGAAGCGTGTGCTGACCATCGAGTACACCCTGCTCAAGGACGTCAACGACAAGCTCGAGCACGCGGTCGAGATGGTCGAGCTGCTCAAGAACATCCCGTGCAAGATCAACCTGATTCCGTTCAACCCGTTCCCGCACTCCGGCTACGAGCGTCCGAGCAACAACGCGATCCGCCGCTTCCAGGACCACCTGCACCAGGCCGGCTACAACGTTACCGTGCGCACCACCCGTGGCGAGGACATCGACGCGGCCTGTGGTCAGCTGGTGGGGCAGGTGATGGACCGCACGCGCCGCAGTGAGCGCTATATCGCGGTACGGCAGCTCAATGCCGACGCCGATATGCCGCAAACCGGCGCGGCGGGCAACTGAGGCCGACATGGGCCTGCGCGCCGCGCTGCCAACCCTGTTGCTGACGCTGCTTGCCGGCTGCGTCGGCAGCGGCAGTTCCGACCCGCTGCAAAGCGGCAAGGGGCGCGAAGAGGCACGCCAGGCCTATGTGCAGCTGGGCCTGGGTTATTTGCAACAAGGTTTGACCGAACGCGCCAAGGTGCCGCTGAAAAAGGCCCTTGAACTGGACGCTCGCGACCCGGCAGCCAATGCCGCGCTGGCCCTGGTGTTCCAGCGCGAGGACGGGCCGGCGCTGGCCGAGGGGTATTACCGCAAGGCCCTGGCTGCCAACCCCGACGACCCCCGTATTCGCAACAATTTCGGCAGTTTCCTGTATGCGCAGGGGCGCTATGCCCAGGCGCAGCAGATGTTTCGCCAAGCGGCGGCCGATACCCTGTATCCTGAACGCTCCCGGGTTTTCGAGAACCTTGGCCTGACCGCCATCAAGCTGGGTCAGCGCGAGCAGGCGCGTGAACACCTGCAAAAGGCTTTACGGCTCAACCATCAGCAACCGCGCGCGTTGCTCGAAATGGCTGAGTTGTCTTACGAAGACAGGCATTATGTGCCGGCGCGCGACTACTACGATCGTTTCAGCCAGCTGAGCGATCACGGCCCCCGCAGCCTGCTGCTGGGTTCGCGCCTGGCAACTGTATTCGAAGAACCTGACAAGGCCGCCGAACTGGGCGTGCAATTACAACGACTTTATCCCGGTACGCCGGAATATCAGCAATACCTGTCGGAGCAATGATGAAAGCGGCGCATCCCGAAGTAGCAGCAGCGACTCGCCAGAATCCCGGTGAGACCTTGCGTCAGGCCCGTGAAAGCAAGGGCTTGTCGCAGGCCGAAGTGGCCCGCAAGCTCAACCTGACCGTGAGTTCCCTGAACAACCTTGAAACCGGCGCGTTCGACAAGCTGCCAGGGCATACCTTCGCCCGCGGCTATATCCGCGCCTACGCCAAGCTGTTCGAGATGGACCAGGCCGAACTGGTGCTGGCCTTCGACCAGGCCACCGGCAGCAATTCCCAGGGCAGCGACGTGCATGCGCTGGGGCGTATCGAAGAGCCGGTACGCCTGTCGCACAACATCCTGCGCATCGTCAGCCTGTTGCTGCTGATCCTGGTGATCGGCGGTGGCTTCTTCTGGTGGCAGGACCAGACCAGCCTGCGCGGCAAGGACCTGGCCAGCCTGGCCATGGAACACGTCGAGGTCGAGAGCGCCGACGGTACCACCCAGATCCACCCGCTGGACGAGCCTGAAGACCAGGCCGTGGCCGAAAGCCAGGAAGCGCCGGCTGCCAGCGCACCGGCCGAGCAGGCCCAGCCTGCCACCGACGAGGCTGCCGCACAGGCCCCGGCCGCCAGCAACCCGGCGCCAGCTGCGCCTGCCGCACCCGTAGCCCCGGCTCCCGTAGCGCCGGCCCCTGCGGCCAGCGCCCCGGCTGTGGCTGCCGCCCCTGCGCCTGCCACCCCCGCTGCGCCAGCGGCTGCACCGGCTGCCGGCAGCGCCTCGTTGCACATGCAGTTCGTTGCCGATTGCTGGACTTCGGTCACCGACGGCAACGGCAAGGTGCTGGTCAATGCCACCAAGCGCAAGGGCGAGACCCTCGAGCTGACCGGCAAGCCGCCGTTCGCGGTACGCCTGGGCTTTGCCCGTGGCGCACAGATCAGTTTCAACGGCCAGCCCGTCGACGTGGCGCCGTTCACCAGTGGCGAGACTGCTCGCCTGAAGTTGGGACAATAAGTCATGCACGGCGAATCTCCGATCAAACGTCGCGAATCGCGCAAAATCTGGGTAGGTAATGTGCCTGTCGGCGGCGATGCACCCATCGCCGTCCAGAGCATGACCAACACCGACACCAACGACGTCGATGCCACCGTCGCACAGATCACCCGCCTGGTGGATGCCGGCGTCGACATCGTGCGCGTCTCGGTACCGGACATGGACGCGGCCGAAGCCTTCGGCCGCATCAAGCAGCGGGTCAGCGTGCCGCTGGTGGCCGATATCCACTTCGACTACCGCATCGCCTTGCGCGTGGCCGAGCTGGGTGTGGACTGCCTGCGCATCAACCCCGGCAACATCGGCCGTGAAGACCGCGTGCGTGCGGTGGTGGATGCCGCGCGTGATCGCGGCATCCCTATCCGTATCGGCGTCAACGCCGGCTCCCTGGAAAAGGACCTGCAGAAGAAGTACGGCGAGCCCACCCCGGCGGCGCTGGTCGAGTCGGCCATGCGTCATGTGGAGCACCTCGATCGCCTGGACTTCCAGGACTTCAAGGTCAGCGTGAAGGCCTCCGACGTGTTCATGGCCGTCGAGGCCTATCGCCTGCTGGCCAAGCAGATCGTGCAGCCGCTGCACCTGGGCATCACCGAAGCCGGCGGCCTGCGCTCGGGCACGGTGAAATCGGCCGTGGGCCTCGGTATGCTGCTTGCCGAAGGGATTGGCGATACTATCCGCATCTCGCTTGCCGCCGACCCGGTCGAGGAAGTGAAGGTCGGCTACGACATCCTCAAGTCGCTGCACCTGCGTTCGCGTGGCATCAACTTCATCGCCTGCCCGAGCTGCTCGCGGCAGAACTTCGATGTGGTCAAGACCATGAACGAGCTCGAAGGGCGCCTCGAAGACCTGCTGGTACCGCTGGACGTGGCGGTGATCGGCTGTGTGGTCAACGGCCCCGGCGAAGCCAAGGAAGCCCACGTGGGGCTCACCGGCGGCACGCCGAACCTGATCTACATCGATGGCAAGCCGGCGCAGAAGCTGACCAATGACAACCTGGTGGATGAGCTGGAAAAACTCATCCGCCAGAAAGCGGCCGAGAAGGCCGAGGCCGACGCGGCAGTGATTGCCCGCGGTTGACCGACACCGATTTCGTTAAGGATTTACCGTGAGCAAATCGCTGCAAGCCATTCGTGGCATGAACGACATCCTGCCCGAGCAGACCCCGCTGTGGCGCTATTTCGAGAGCACCGTGGCCGGCCTGCTGGACACCTACGGCTATCGCCAGATCCGCACCCCGATCGTCGAGCCGACCGAGCTGTTCAAGCGTTCCATCGGTGAAGTGACCGACATCGTCGAAAAAGAGATGTACACCTTCGCCGACCGCAACGGCGACTCCCTGACCCTGCGCCCCGAAGGCACCGCCGCCTGTGTGCGCGCCGTGCTCGAACACGGCATCAGCGGTGGTGGCCAGGTGCAGAAGCTCTGGTACATCGGCCAGATGTTCCGCCACGAGCGCCCGCAGAAGGGCCGCTATCGCCAGTTCCACCAGATCGGCCTGGAGGTGTTCAACCTCGATGGCCCGGACATCGACGCCGAGCTGATCGTGCTCACCTGGCGCCTGTGGGGCCTGCTGGGCATCCGCGATGCGGTCAAGCTCGAACTCAACAGCCTGGGTACCAGCGAAGCCCGCGGCCGTTACCGTGACGCGCTGGTCGAGTTCCTCTCGGCGCGCCTGGAGCAACTGGACGAAGACAGCCAACGTCGCCTCAAGACCAACCCGCTGCGCATCCTCGACAGCAAGGACGCCAACACCCAGGCGGCGCTGGTGGGTGCACCGAAGCTCGAAGACTACCTGGACGAAGAATCGCGCGTGCACTTCGAGGGCCTCAAGGCTCGTCTGGACGCCGCCGGCATTCCGTTCGTGATCAACACCAAGCTGGTGCGTGGCCTGGACTACTACAGCAAGACCGTGTTCGAGTGGGTCACCGACAAGCTCGGTTCCCAGGGCACCGTATGTGCCGGTGGCCGCTACGACGGCCTGGTCGAGCAGATGGGCGGCAAGCCGACCCCGGGCGTGGGTTTTGCCATGGGCATCGAGCGTCTGCTGCTGCTGATCGAGACCCTGGGCCAGGTGCCCGAGTCGATTTCGCGTCAGATCGACGTCTACCTGTGCGCCTTTGGCGAACAGGCCGAACTCGCCGGGCTGGCCCTGAGCGAGCGTCTGCGTGACCGCCTGCCGGGCTTGCGCCTGCAGGTCAATGCCGGTGGCGGCAGCTTCAAGAGCCAGTTCAAGAAGGCCGACAAGAGCAACGCTCTGTATGCCTTGATCCTGGGGGACGACGAACTGGCGCAACAAGTGGTAGGTTTCAAACCCCTGCGTGGTCAGGGCGAACAACAAAACATTGCCTGGGATGCTCTGGCCGAGCACCTGGAAGCTTCCCTCGCGCAGGCGTGAAGCGGGTCAACAGCCGATTTGGTGAAAAGGAGTATTGGGGTGTCGAGTAGCGATGATGAACAACTGGCCGCATTCAAGGATTGGTGGCAGCGCAACGGCAAACCACTGCTGACCGGTGGCCTGTTGGCGCTGGTGGTAGTGTTGGGCTGGCAGACCTGGCAAAAGTACCAGGGCAACCAGTCCCAAGGTGCTTCGAACCTTTATCAGGCCCTGCTTGAAACCACCCTGACGCCGACCGGCCAGCCGGACATGGCCCAGGTCGCGGACCTGTCGGGCAAGCTCAAGAGCGAGTTCGGCGGCACGGCCTACGCGCAGTACGCCAGCCTGTTCGTGGCCAAGGTCGCGGTCGAGAGCGGCAAGCTCGACGACGCCGCCAGCGAACTGAAAAGCGTGCTCGACAAGCCGGCCGACGCCACCCTGGGCGAAATTGCCCGTCAGCGCCTGGCCCGTGTACTGGCCGCGCAGAACAAGGTCGATGACGCCCTGAAGCTGCTCGATGGCGATGCCGACAAGGCCTTCCTGGCCAGCCGTGAAGAACTCAAGGGCGACCTGCTGGTACAGCTGGGTCGCGCCGATGATGCTCACGCCGCGTATCAGAAGGCCAAGGCCGCGCTGTCGGATGACGCCGCGATCGGTGGCCTGCAACTCAAGCTCGACGACCTTGCCAAAGGGGATGCGTGACGTGATCGGTTGGAAACATGCAGCAGTGCTGGCCGTGGCCCTTCTGGCCGTTGGTTGCAGCAGCAACAGCAAAAAGGAACTGCCGCCGGCCGAGCTGACCAAGTTCACCGAAGAGGTGGTACTGAAGAAGCAGTGGAGCCGTTCGATCGGTGACGGCCAGGGCGAGAGCTTCAACATGCTCGTCCCGGCCATCGAGAACGACCGCATCTACGCCGCCGATGTGACCGGCGTGGTGATGGCGCTGGACCGCATGAACGGCGACGTGATCTGGAAGAAAGACCTCGACCTGCCGGTATCCGGTGCGGTGGGTGTCGGCTACGGCCTGGTCATGCTCGGCACCCTCAAGGGTGAAGTGATCGCCATGGATGCCAGCACCGGCGAAGAAAAGTGGCGTGCGCGGGTCACCAGTGAAGTACTGGCGCCCCCGGCGACCAACGGTGACGTGGTGGTGGTGCAGACCCAGGACGATCGCGTGATCGGCCTGGATGCCAGCACCGGCGACCGCCGCTGGATCTACGAAAGCACCCCGGCCGTACTGACCCTGCGCGGTACCGGTGCGCCGATCGTGACCAACCGCCTGGCCGTGGCCGGCCTCTCGACCGGCAAGGTCGTGGCGCTGGACACCCAGAACGGCGTGCCGGTCTGGGAGCAACGTGTTGCCGTTCCGCAAGGGCGTTCCGAGCTGGACCGCGTGGTGGATATCGACGGCGGCCTGCTGCTGTCGGGCGGTGTGCTGTACGTGGCCAGCTACCAGGGGCGCGTCGCCGGCCTCGAGCTGGAAAGCGGTCGCGTGCTGTGGCAGCGCGATGCCTCCAGCTATGCCGGTGTGGCCCAGGGCTTTGGCAACGTCTACGTGAGCCTGGCGTCCGGTACGGTCGAAGGCATCGACGAGCGTTCTTCGTCGGCGCTGTGGAGCAACGACTCGCTGGCCCGTCGCCAGCTGTCGGCACCGGAAGTGTTCTCCAGCTACGTGGCCGTGGGTGACCTGGAAGGTTACCTGCACCTGCTGAGCCAGGTGGACGGCCGCTTCGTGGGTCGCGAGCGCATCGACAGCGATGGCCTGCGTGCACGCCCGCTGGTGGTAGGTGACATGATTTATGTGTTTGGCAACAGCGGCAAACTCGAGGCGCTGACCATTCGCTGAGTCTATGCTTGAGGCCTGCGGGCCTCGGGCTGCGGCGCCTTCGGGGCGCCGCCCGAACTCCGGCCGCTGCACTGCAGCGGCCTTTGTATTTTTTGAATTCAAGCAGTGGAGAGCCGCATGGTTCCCGTAATCGCCCTGGTGGGCCGACCGAACGTCGGCAAATCTACAATGTTCAACCGCCTGACCAGGACCCGCGATGCCATCGTTGGCGACCTGTCTGGCCTGACCCGTGACCGTCAATATGGCGAGGCGCGCTGGCAAGGGCGCTCCTACATCCTGGTCGACACCGGTGGTATCTCCGGTGACGAACATGGCATGGACGAAAAAATGGCCGAGCAGTCGCTGCTGGCCATCGAAGAAGCCGATGTGGTGCTGTTCCTGGTCGATGCCCGTGCCGGTCTGACCGCTGCCGACCAGATGATTTCCGAGCACCTGCGCAAGCGCAACAAGCGCTCGTTCCTGGTGGCCAACAAGATCGACAACATCGACCCGAACACCGCCATTGCCGAGTTCGCCCCCCTGGGCATGGGCAACGCCATCGGCGTGGCCGGCGCCCAGGGCCGTGGCGTGAACAACCTGCTCGAGGCTGTGCTCAGCGACTTCCCGCGGGACAAGGAAGAAGAAGAGATCGACATGAACGTCGCCGAGGGCGAGGAAGCCGTGCGCATTCCTGGCCCCAGCGAGAAGGATGGCATCAAGATCGCCATCATCGGTCGCCCCAACGTCGGCAAGTCGACCCTGGTCAACCGCATGCTCGGTGAAGACCGTGTGATCGTGTACGACCAGCCCGGCACTACCCGCGACAGCATCTACATTCCCTTCGAGCGCAATGACGAGAAGTACACGCTGATCGACACCGCCGGTGTGCGCAAGCGCGGCAAGATCCACGAGGAAGTCGAAAAGTTCTCGGTGGTCAAGACCCTGCAGGCGATCAAGGACGCCAACGTGGTGATCTTCGTCATGGATGCCCGCGAAGGCGTGGTGGACCACGACCTGAACCTGCTGGGCTTCGCCCTGGAAGCCGGTCGCGCCATCGTGATCGCGCTCAACAAGTGGGACGGCATGCAGCCGGGCGAGCGTGACTACGTGAAGACCGAGCTGGAACGCCGGCTGTTCTTCGTCGACTTTGCCGACATTCACTTCATTTCGGCACTGCACGGCACTGGCGTGGGCAACCTGTACCAGTCGGTGCAGAACTCGTTCAAGTCGGCGGTCACCCGCTGGCCGACCAGCCGCCTGACCCAGATCCTCGAAGACGCGGTCAGCGAGCACCAGCCGCCGATGGTCAACAGCCGTCGCATCAAGCTGCGCTATGCCCACCTGGGGGGTGCCAACCCGCCGATCATCGTGATCCACGGCAACCAGGTGGAGAAGGTGCCCAAGTCCTACTCGCGCTACCTGGAAAACACCTACCGCCGTGTGCTCAAGCTGGTCGGTACGCCGATTCGCATCGAGTACAAGGGTGGCGAGAACCCGTACGAAGGCAACAAGAACACCCTGACCGACCGCCAGGTCAACAAGAAGCGCCGCCTGATGTCGCACCACAAGAAGTCGGCCAAGAAGCGCAAGGACAAGCGCTGATGGTGCGGGAGCCGGCCTTGCCGGCGAAATGGGCAGCGCGGATCAACTGAACCGCGCTTACCCTTTCGCCAGCAACGCTGGCTCCTACAACCTGGCGGTCCAATCCGCTATGCTCGGAGCCTGACCGCGCAGGAAAGAGGGCTCCATGATCAGCAGCAAGTTGCCGAACGTCGGCACCACCATCTTTACCACCATGTCCCAGCTCGCCGTGCAAACCGGCGCCCTGAACCTGTCCCAGGGCTTTCCCGATTTCAACGGCCCGCAAGCGCTGCTGGACGCGGTAGGGCGGCACATCAGTGCCGGCCACAACCAGTATTCCCCCATGACCGGCCTGCCGGCCCTGCGTCAGCAGGTAGCGGCCAAGGTCGCTCGCCAGTATGGCGTGACGGTCGATGCCGACCACGAGGTGACCATCACCCCCGGCGCCACGGCCGCGATCTTCTGCGCCATCCACGCGGTGATCCGCCCCGGCGACGAAGTCATCGTCTTCGACCCCTGCTACGACAGCTACGAACCCGCCGTGGAACTGGCCGGTGGCCGTTGCGTGCACGTGCAACTGGGCGCCGACAGCTTTGCCATCGACTGGCAGAAACTCAGCGATGCGCTGAGCCCGCGTACCCGCATGATCGTCATCAACTCGCCGCACAACCCCAGCGGCGCGCTGATTACCCGTGCCGAGCTGGACCAGCTGGCGGCGCTGATCGCCGACCGTGACATCTATGTGCTCAGCGACGAGGTGTACGAGCACCTGGTGTACGACGGCGCGCGCCACGCCAGCGTGCTGGCCCACGAGGCCCTGTACGCGCGGGCCTTCGTGGTCAGTTCGTTCGGCAAGACCTACCACGTGACCGGCTGGAAGACCGGCTATGTGATCGCGCCGCCAGCCCTGAGTGCCGAGTTGCGCAAGGTGCATCAGTACGTCAACTTCTGCGGCGTGACGCCGCTGCAGTGGGCGCTGGCCGATTTCATGGCCGAGCACCCGGAACATGTCGAAGAGCTGCCGGCGTTCTACCAGGCCAAGCGCGACCTGTTCTGTGGCCTGCTGCAAGGCTCTCGCTTCCAGTTCAAGCCGGTGGCCGGTACGTATTTCCAGCTGGTGGACTATTCGGCGATTCGCCCGGACCTCGACGACGTGCAGATGTCGGTATGGCTGACCCGCGAACACGGCGTGGCGACCATTCCGGTGTCGGTGTTCTACCAGCAACCCCTTCCCGAACAGCGCCTGGTGCGCCTGTGTTTCGCCAAACGCGAGGAGACGCTGCGTCAGGCAGCGGAAAAACTATGCGCGATCTGAGTACATTGCCCAACCTGACCGTGGCGCTGGTGCAGACCAGCCTGGCCTGGCAGGACCGCATGGCCAACTACGAGCATTTCGAGGTGCTGCTGGAGCAGGCCCGCGGCGCGGACCTGATCATCCTGCCGGAGATGTTCACCACCGGTTTTTCGATGGACTCCGAAAGCCTGGCCGAGCCGGAAAACGGCCCCACCTACAAATGGCTCAAGAGCCAGGCCAGGAAGCTCGATGCCGTGGTGACCGGCAGCGTGATCATCCAGGCCGAGGACGGCAGCCACCGCAACCGCCTGCTGTGGGCGCGCCCGGACGGCGAGATCCTGTTCTACGACAAGCGCCACCTGTTCCGCATGGCCGGCGAGCACAAGCATTACACCCCCGGCGAGCGCCAGGTGCAGTTCGAGCTCAAGGGGTGGCGGGTGCGCCCGCTGATCTGCTACGACCTGCGCTTCCCGGTGTGGAGCCGTGATGCGCAGGACACCGACCTGCTGCTGTACACCGCCAACTGGCCGGCGGCGCGGCGACTGCACTGGAACCGCCTGTTGCAGGCAAGGGGCATCGAGAACCTGTGCTACGTGGCGGCGGTGAACCGCGTGGGCACCGATGGCAAGGGCTTTGGTTACAGCGGCGACAGCCAGGTGCTGGACTTCCAGGGCGAGAGCCTGCTCAGTGCCGGCGAGGCCGACGGCGTGTTCACCGTGGTGCTGAGTGCGGCGGACCTGGCTGCGTACCGCACGCGGTTCCCGGCCAACCTGGATGCCGATACCTTCGACCTGCACTGACCCCTTCGCCGGCCTTGCCAGCGAAGAGTGACGCTCAATACACATCCCGCCGGTACCGCCCCAGCTCGATCAACTGCTCAAGCTCTTCAGCCCCCAGCACCTCGGCCAGCACCGCATCCACACCCGCCGCCATGCCTTCAAGGCTGCCACAGATATAGATCGACGCTCCCTCCGCCAGCCATCGACGCAGCTCATCAGCCTGTTCGCGCAGCCGATCCTGCACATACACCTTCTGCGCCTGGTCCCGCGAGAACGCCAGGTCCAGCCGCGCCAGTTCACCACTCGCCAGCCAGCCCTGCAGTTCCTCCTCGCACAGGAAGTCATGCGCCCGGTTACGTTCGCCAAACAGCAGCCAGTTGCGTTGCTCGCCGTCCACGATTCGCGCCCTCAGCAGGCTGCGCAACCCGGCCAGCCCGGTACCGTTGCCGATCAGGATCATCGGTGCCGGAGCCGTCGGCAGATGGAAACCGCTGTTGCGGCGCAACCGCACGCTCACGCTCGCGCCCAGCGCCAGGTGTTCGGTCAACCAGCCCGAGCCCAGGCCCAGCGTGCCGTCCGGATGACGCTCCTGGCGCACGATCAGCTCCAGCACACCGTCACTGGCAATCGAGGCGATGGAGTATTCGCGCGCTGCCACCGGGATCAACGCATCCACCAGCGCCTGCGCGTGCAGGCCGATCAGGTGGCCGCGGCTGGCCGGCAACAGCCGCCCGCCCAGTGCATGGTCCAGGCGCTCCTCCAGGCCGTCCACACGCACAAGCGTGTGAGGCTCAAGGCCAAGCCCGTCGAGCAACGCCTTGACCGTCGAACCGGCATTGCGCGGCAGTACATCGACCAGGTCCCCGGCATCCCAGCGCTCTGGCTGCGACGGTTGCAGACCGAGCAAGTACACCGGTGCGCCCTGGCTGCCGGGGTTGAGCAGCTCGCGCCGGGTCAAGGTCCAGGCGCTGAACTGCGGCGGCTGCCAGGCAGACAGCGGCGCTGCGCCGGTCAATGCCGCCAATTGCTGCTGCCATTGCTGCAAGGCAGCAGGATCTGCACTGTCGACTTCCACGGCAGAGAAACTGGCGGTGGCACCGCGAGCCTCCAGCCAGTGCTGCAAGCTGCGCGCAAACCCGCAGAAATGCGGGTACTGGCGGTCTCCCAGTGCGAGCAGGGCGTAGTTCAGGTTACCCAGCGTCCACGGCTGGCCAAGCACCTTGCGCTCGAAGCCGCGGGCGCTGTCCGGCGCCTCGCCGTCGCCAAAGGTGCTGACCACGAACAGCGCGCGTTGCGCCTGCTGCAGATCGGTTTCGGTCAGCGTCGCCAGGGGCTGCACGCGCACCGCCAGGCCCGCCGCCTGCAGTTGCCCGGCGCTCTGCCAGGCCAGTTGTTCGGCGAAGCCGCTCTGGCTGGCAAACCCCACCAGCCATCCGTTGCCTGTGTCGCCGGCCGGGTTCAGGCCCTTGCGCGCCTCGCGTACCTGGCGCTTCTTGCGCCTGCGGTCCAGGTACAGCAGCCAGCCGGTGATGAAGAACAGCGGCATGCTCAGGCTGGCGATGGTCACCAGGATGCGCCCGGTGAGCCCGAAGTAGCTGCCCACATGCAGGGCATACACGCTGGCCAGCAGCTGCGCCTTGAACGACTTGTCGGCGTAGCGATCGTGCTGGCGTACCACGCCGGTGGCCGGGTCCAGGCTCAGGGTGTTGAGCGCGCGCTCGTGCTCGGCGTTGTCGAGCAGGTAGAACAGGGTGGCGGGCTGGCCGCCGGCCGGTGGCAGGCGCAGGTTATAGGTGCGCAGGCCCGGGCCGGCCGCTGCCTGCAGGCTGGTCCAGATGGCGTCGTAGTCCACCACCAGCGGCGCCGCATCCTTGCCGGGTGCGGGCGGGCGGCCACGGCCTTCGCCGCGCTTGCGCTGTTCGCCAGCGGCCGGTGCATCGCCCAGCAACCGGTTCAGCCCCTCGCGGTACCACTCGTAGGACCAGAACAACCCGGTCAGGGCAAACAGCAGGTAGAACAGCAGGCACCAGGTACCGGCCACCGCGTGCAGGTCCCAGTTGAAGACACGACCTTTCTTCGCCCAGTCCAGGGTCAGCCAGGTTCGCCAGTTCAGCGCCTGACGCGGCCAGCGCAGGTACAGCCCCGACAGGCAGAAGAAGATCAGCATCAGGGTACAGGCGCCGGTGATCTGCCGGCCGGTGTCGCCCATGGCGAGGAAGCGGTGCAACTGCAGCATCAGGTCGAAGAACCCCTGGCCACTGACCGGGGGCTGCAGCTTGCCGGTGTAGGGGTCGGCATAGCGCAGGGTGCCGCGGCGCTCGCCCGGCGGTGGGGTGAAGAAGATGCGCGCAGCTTCGTCGCTGCGCACGTTCACCCACAGCATCGACACCTTGTCGCCCTGTTCGGCCTCGACGCGGCGCACCAGTTCGGCCGGCGGCAGCACGCCTTCGTCGCGCACCTGCACCTTGAGCACCTGTGGGTTGAACAGGCGCAGCAATTCGTCCTGGAACGACCAGGTTGCCCCGGTCACTCCCATCAGCGCCAGCACCAGCCCGGCGGTGATGCCGAAGAACCAGTGCAGTTGAAACAGGCTTTTCTTCACCACATCGACCACCTTGTGTTGCGGGTTGCGTGAATGCGCCGCGCATTATGCCTTGATACACAAAGGCCCCGATCACCGAAGTGAACGGGGCCGGGCCTGCCAGCTCCCGTCAGAAGTGGAAGCTGGTGGTCAGCAGCGCCGTGCGACCGGCCGCCTGGTTGGCGTAGTGCGCCGCGTAGGCCTTGTCGTAGTAGACCTCGTTGGTGAGGTTCTGCACGTTCAGCTGCAGGTCGACGTTCTTGGTCAGCTTGTAGCTGGCCATGGCGTCGTAGCGCCAGTACGAATCGACCATCACGCTGTTGGTCACGTTGCCGAACACGTCGTCGACGTAGAAGGCACCACCGCCGAGGGTGAGTTTTGGCGTGACGTTGTAGGTGGTCCACAGGGTCAGGCTGTTGTTCGGCGTGTTGGGCATCTGGTTGCCGTCGTTGTAGCCGTCCACCAGCACACCGCCGACCGACTGCGCGCCACCGTCGACCAGCTTGGCGTCCATGTAGGTGTAGCCGGCGAACACCTGCCAGTCATTGGTCAGCTTGCCGGTGGCGGTCAGCTCCAGGCCATCGACGCGGCTCTTGCCGGCGTTCTGGTAGGTGTTGGCATCGACCAGTACGCGGGCGTTTTCCTTCTCGGTGCGGAAGATCGCGGCGGTCAGGTTCAGACGCTGATCGAGAAGGTCCCACTTGGTGCCGATTTCGTAGTTGGTGGTCTCTTCGGCCTTCAGGTCGCTGGTGGTGGTCGGCGTCAGCAGCGGGTTGCCGTCGCTGCCTTCACCCAGCGAAGCGCCGGCCGGGGTGGCCGAGGTCGCATACGAGATGTACACGCTGCCGTTGTCGGTCGGCTTCCAGGTCAGGCCCAACTGGCCGGTCACGAACTCGCTGGTGTCTTCGGTCTTGAAGCTGGTCGCACCACCCGCCACCTTGGTCTTGGCCTTGGTGTCGAAGTGGTCGTAGCGCAGGCCCATGGTCAGCAGCCAGGCCGGGTTCAGCTCCAGGGTATCGGTCAGGTAGATGGCGCGGGTGCTGCTGGTGGTGTCGGCGCCGGCATCGGTACGGGTCACGTCGCCGCCCCAGGCCTCGTTCGGGTTGGGATTGGGGAACGAGGTGCACACACCCGGGATCTGGCCGGTGGCCGAAGAGCAGTTGCCGGAACGGAAGCCGGTGATGTCGTAGCCTTCCTTGGTGGAGGCCTCGCGGCTCAGCTCGATACCGGTGGAGAAGGTGTTCTTGAACCCGCCGATGTACACCTCGCCGAACAGGTCGGTCTGGTTGGTGGTGGTGCGGGTGTTGGCCACGCGGTTGTTCGGGCGGCGCCAGACTTCACCGTTGAGGATGTTGCCCTTGCTGTCGTCGGGCTGGCTGTAGATGAAGTCTTGCAGGGTGTTGCCGTGGCGCAGGGTGTTCTTGAGGGTCAGCGCATCGTTCAGGTCGTGCTCGACGGCGATGGTCGCGATATCGGCACGGGTCTTGTAGAAGTCGCGATCGACCAGGCCGTAGTAGTTGCTGCTGCGGCCGCCATCGTCAGGCTTGTCCGGGTTGGCCGAGGTGCGCCCGGCGGTGCTGCCCGAGCGCAGGCCGTAGGGGATGCCCGAATCCGGCAGGTCGTCGCTCTCCACGTGGTAGTAGTCCAGGCTCAGCCGGGTCGGGGTACCCAGGCCGAATACCAGGGACGGGGCCACGCCCCAGCGGTCGTAGTTGACCTCGTCGCGACCGGCCACGTTGCTTTCGTGGCTCATCAGGTTCAGGCGAAACGCTGCGGTGTCGAGGAACTGGTAGTTGCCATCGAAGGTGTAGCGCTTGGTCTGGTCCGAGCCCCAGGTGAAGGCACCGTCGGTGCTGTTGCCCAGGTGGGCCTTCTTGGTCACCAGGTTGATGGTGCCACCGGCTGCACCGCGCCCGCCGATGGTCGAGTTGGGGCCCTTGGCCACTTCAACCGATTCGATGGCGAAGATCTCGCGGGTCTGCGAGCCCACGTCACGCACGCCGTCCAGGTACATCGAGCCTTGCGAGTCGAAGCCGCGAATGAACGGGCGATCGCCCGACGGGTTGCCGCCTTCGCCGGCGCCCATGGTGATGCCAGGCACGGTACGCAGGGCATCCTGCAGGGTCAGGGCGTTGGTGTCCTTGATGACCTGTTGCGGCACCACGGTCACGCTGCGCGGGATGTCCACCAGCGGCGCCGTGTACTTCTGCGATGAGGACTTCTCGACCTTGTAGTCGGTGCTGGCGGTATCGGCCTGGCCATTGATGCTGGTGGCATCCAGCGCGATCGAGCCGCTTGTGGCCGGGGCTGCGTCGGCCGCATAGGCCAGGTGGCCGGCGGACGTGGCGCTCAACGCGACCCCGATGGCAGAAGCAAGCAGGCGTGGTGAACTGACAGCGGTAGGCACGTAATGGCGCGACATCGGAAGGTCCCCAAGGTGTGAAGGCGCCGAAATATAATGTAAACAAATATGAGTAACAATTGAGATCAATTGCTATTCGTACTGAATTTACATTCTTTACACCTTTGTGTAGCGGTTTATGCCTGCTGAAACGTCCCGCCCCTCGCAAGGGGCTTGTACTGGTTCAATAAGAATCAATACCATTGACGCCCTTTAGCCGACCCCTGGTGCCTGCGCCATGCTTTTACACATTCCCGGCCTGTTCACCCGCGAAGAAGTGCAGCGTATTCGCCAGGCGCTGGAGCAGGCCGATTGGGCCGACGGCAAGATCACCGCGGGATACCAGTCGGCCAAGGCCAAGCACAACCTGCAGCTGCCCGAGGCGCATCCGCTGGCCAAGGAAATCGGCAGCGCGATGATCGAGCGCCTGTGGAGCAACCCGCGCTTCATGTCGGCGGCGCTGCCGTTCAAGGTGTTCCCACCGTTGGTCAACTGCTACCGCGACGGGGGCAGCTTCGGCTTTCACATCGACAACGCCATCCGCCAGCCGCGCGGCAGCCATGAGCGGGTACGTACCGACCTGTCGTCGACACTGTTCTTCAGCGACCCCGACGAATACGACGGTGGCGAGCTGGAGATCCAGGACACCTATGGCCTGCAGCAGGTCAAGCTGGCGGCAGGCGACATGGTGCTGTACCCCGGCACCAGCCTGCACAAGGTCAACCCGGTAACCCGCGGGGCGCGCTATGCGGCGTTTTTCTGGACCCAGAGCATGGTGCGCGAGGACAGCCAGCGGGCCTTGCTGTTCGAGATGGACAACGCCATCCAGCAGCTCACGGTGGATGTGCCCGACCACCCGTCGCTGATTCAGCTCACCGGCACCTACCACAACCTGCTGCGCCGCTGGGCAGAGGTCTGAGCCGTGACCTTCAGCCTGCGTCGCGAAGAACAGGTCGATATCGACCAGTTGCATCAACTCATCGATCACAGTCCGGGCAAGGCGGCCCAGGCCCTGCTGGCGGCTGCCGCGCAGAACGTTGTCGAGGCACAGCTGCTGCTGGGGCAGATCCTGCTCGACGGGCGTGGCATCGAGCAGGACCCGGCACTGGCGCGGACCTGGTTCGGCATTGCCGCCCGCCAGGGCAGTGCGATGGGGCACAACATGCTCGGGCGCTGCCTGGAGCATGGGTGGGGAGGGCAGGCCGACCTGGCGGCGGCGGCCGCTCACTACCGTGCGGCCGCTGCCGCAGGGCTGGACTGGGGTCAGTACAACCTGGCCAACCTGCTGGCCACGGGGCGGGGTGTGGGCCAGGACCATGCTGCGGCCCTGCACCTGTATCAGCAGGCCGCCCACGCCGGCCACGCCAAGTCGATGAACCTGCTGGGACGTTACCTGGAGCAGGGGCTGGCCTGCGCGGCCGACCGGCACGCCGCCATGCACTGGTATCGTCTTTCTGCCGAGGCCGGCGATTTTCGCGGCCAGTTCAGCCATGCGGCGATCCTCGCCGAGCAAGGCCACATGGAGCAGTCGCTGGTGTGGCTGCAAAAGGCCCTGGAGCAGGGTAACGGCAACTTCCTGCGTGCTGCAGTGGCCAGCCTGGAGCAGGCCGAGCAGCCGCAGATCCAGGCGATGGCGGGGGCCTATCGGCAGCGTCTGGAGCAGGTGTCGCGGCAGGCCACGGAAAGCCTTCACTCTCGGGTTTAGCCTGCCGCCTTTCTATGCTCGATCACTCCCATGCTTCTCAAGGAAGATCGACCATGAACAGCAACCACCGTCTTGCCAGTCACCCGGGCCTTGCCTGCGCAGGGGGTCGCCATGAGTGACACCTGGAATTTCTCATTCATCGCCAGCCTCTACTCGGTGACGCCGGGCCACAAGGGCCGTATCGGTATCAGCCTGGTCGAAGGCGGCATCGACAACGATGGCTGGTTGCAGGTGATGACCGACACCCGGCTCATCAAGCCGGTCAATTTTCGTTTCGACTACGTCTCCCACACCGACCGGCGCATTACCTACAACATCTCCAGCTCTTCGGATACCGGGTTCTATCGGGGCGCGGCGGTGGGCAAGAACTTCAATCACTATGTGGGCCTGTTCCCGGGGGGTACCAGCGAGCCCTGGCTGGTCAAGCCCTTGGGGGAGTGGGGCGACCATGACGTGCTGCGACTGAAGCTCTATGACACCTACGAGTGCAGCATCGGCAACTACCGTCACTCCGACGGCATGGATTACCTGAATGTGATCAGCGGGGAGAACCTCGAGTTCGAGGCACATGTACTGCGTGTGCTGAGCTGACCGCGCGGGCCCATGAAAAAAGGCGACGGTTGCAACCGTCGCCTTTCGTGTGCAGCTGACCCGTGGTTACAGGTAGTACGCCTTCAGCGGCGGGAAGCCGTTGAACTCCACCGCGCTGTAGCTGGTGGTGTAGGCGCCGGTCGACAGCCAGTACAGGCGGTCACCGATGGCCAGGTTCAGCGGCAGGCCGTACTTGTAGTGTTCGTACATGATGTCGGCGCTGTCGCAGGTCGGGCCGGCGATCACCACCTCTTCCATCTCGCCTTTCTTCTCGGTCCAGATCGGGAACTTGATCGACTCGTCCATGGTTTCGATCAGGCCGGAGAACTTGCCCACGTCGGTGTATACCCAGCGCTCCACGGCGGTACGCGACTTGCGCGCCACCAGCACCACTTCGCTGACCAGGATGCCGGCGTTGGCGATCAGCGAGCGGCCAGGCTCCAGGATGATTTCCGGCAGGTCGTCGCCGAAGTCTTCCTTGAGAAAGCGAATGATCTCTTCGGCATAGGTTTCCAGGCTGTTGGTACGGGTGATGTAGTTGGCCGGAAAGCCGCCACCCATGTTGATCAGCTTGAGCACGATGCCGTCTTCTTCCTTCAGGCGCTCGAAGATCACCTTGACCTTGGCGATGGCCGCATCCCACACGCTGATGTCGCGCTGCTGCGAACCCACGTGGAAGGAGATGCCGTAAGGCACCAGGCCCAGGTCGCGGGCCAGGATCAGCAGGTCCATGGCCATGTCGGTCTGGCAGCCGAACTTGCGCGACAGCGGCCAGTCGGCGGTGGTGGAGCCTTCGGTGAGGATGCGTACATACACTTTCGAGCCCGGTGCGGCCTTGGCGATATTGCGCAGGTCGGCTTCGGAGTCGGTGGCGTACAGGCGCACGCCCTTCTCGTAGAAGTAGCGGATGTCCTTGGATTTCTTGATGGTGTTGCCGTAGCTGATGCGCTCCGGGCCGATGCCGCGGGCCATCACCTTGTCCAGCTCGTAGATCGAGGCGATGTCGAAGTTCGAGCCCTTGTCCTTGAGCAGGTCGATGATTTCGACCGCAGGGTTGGCCTTGACCGCGTAGTACACCTTGGCGAATTCGAAACCGGCGCGCAGGTCGTCATAGGCCTTGCTGATCATGGCCGTGTCGATGAGCACGAACGGGGTTTCTTGCTTGTCGGCGAACGCCTTCATTTTGTTGAAGGTATCGCGTGCGAAGTAGTCTTCGACCTGGATCGACATGCTGGGGGACTCCATGGGCAAACTGAATGAATAAGTGGCTGCAACTGAGCGCCCTCCGTATCCCCACTTTGGTTCGCCTACTTCCCAAGGCATGTCGCCGAAAGCAAAAAGGTCAACCGGGTCGCAGAAGCTGCGCAGCGGGTGACCTTGCTGTCTCGTCGTCAGTACTTGAGCCGGATGGATCGTTTCCAGCATGGACGCTCGGCGCGAACTTTAGGACCTGAAGGATTCAAGATCAACAAAAAATCTCGCGTTTTTTCGCTACGCTGACGCACGTTGCAGACACCCCTCGTTTTAACCGACCCGGATGACAGGCAGATGTTCCCGAAGTTTTGCGAAGCGTTAAAAATACCCGCACGTTCGCAGCTTTTGCAGGCCAAATCAGCTAAAACAACGATGGCGTCAACTTCGGCGACGATGGCCCCAAAAGGTTGTGCAAGCGCACGCAAACAGCTTGAACGGGCAGGGCACGGGCACCGTTCACAGCGGGGCGTGTGTGCATATTTTTAGCCACTCGCATGGGCGCTGTTGCAGGGCAATCGCCCGGCGGTGATTGCCGGGTTTAATAAGAAAAATTACTATTCGCAACCTCCCTCCCGCCTAGCGACGACCCCCGCACCGTGTCTCGACACAAAGGCTTCCTCGACCACTACCATGAGCTGATCGGCACCTGGACACGCAAGCTGCGCAGTCGTCAGCAGGCCGAGGACCTCGCGCACGATGCCTTTGTGCGGGTGCTGGAAAACCCCGCCCTGCCAGTCGAGCAGCCGCGCGCCTATCTGCACCAGACGGCACGCAACATTGCCGTTGACGGCTACCGGCGCGAAGACCGGCGCCAGGCCCTGGAGCAGGAAGGGCTGGACCTGTCGCCCACCCCGGGCGATGACCCCGAGGCCTATGTGCATGCACTGGAGCTGGCCGACAGCGTGGAACGCGCCCTGGCCGAGTTGCCGCTCAACTGCCGCAAGGTGTTCATCTGGCAGAAGCTCGAAGGCCTGACCCAGGCCGAGATCGCCGAGCGCATGGGCTTGACCAAGAACATGGTCGAAAAGTATATGATCCGCACGCTCCGGCATCTGCGTGAGCACCTGGATGTGTCAACGAGATGAGTCAGGCAAATGTTTTCATGAATCAGGGCACATGCCCCTGCGGCGATGATGCCGTGCGCGACCAGGCCGCCGAATGGTTCGCCCGTGGCCGCGATGCGCCCCTGACGCCCCAGCAGCAGGCGCAACTGCATGCCTGGCTGGCGCAGCACCCCCAGCATAAATACGAGTACGACCTGCTCGGGCGCCTGTGGGGCGCGGCCGACCTGCTGCCGCGCGAGCGCCTGCAGGCCTTGTGTGCGCCCGACCCGGTACGCCAGCTGCCGCGTCGACGCCTGTTGCGCCAGGCCCTGGCAGCCAGTGTGGTGGCGGTCGCGGCAGGGCTTGGCTGGTTCGGCTGGCAGCAGGACCAGCTCAATTACCAGGGCCAGATGCAGACCGGCCTGGGCGAGCGTCGCCAGCTCGACCTGCCCGATGGCTCGCGCCTGGAGCTCAACGGCCGCACGCGGGTGCAGGTGAGTTTCAGTGCCGGGCAGCGGGACATTCGCCTGGAGCAGGGCGAGGTGATGTTCAGCGTTGCCCATGATACGGCCCGCCCCTTCGTGGTCAGCACCGGCCATGGCAAGGTCACGGTCACCGGTACGCGCTTCGATGTGCGCCGCGACAGCGAGCAGACCCGTGTGGCGGTCGAGCAGGGTTCGGTGCGCGTGCAGGGCGACGGCCAGGGGCAGGCGCTGCTGAGCGCAGGCCTCGGCTCGCACATCGATGCCCATGGCGCGGTGGCAGCGCCCTATACGGTGGACGCCGCCGCGTTGACCGCCTGGCGCGGCGGCAAACTGGTGTTCAACGATGTGCCGCTGGGCGAGGTGGTGCGCGAGGTCTCGCGCTACCGCGAACACCCGCTGCGCGTGGCTCCCGGCAAAACGGCGGCGCTGCGCCTCAGCAGCAGCTTCAGCACCGATGACACCGACGCCCTGCTGCGCGCCTTGCCCAGCATCCTGCCGGTGGCCATCAAGGCCCATGCCGATGGCTCGCAAGAAATAATCGCAAAATAGATTCAGGTTTTTTTCCCGTTGTTCGTCTTCCTGCCCAACTGCAACTGCCAAGCATTTTCATTCGCAGGCGGTGGCCGATTTTCTGACCCTCAGGACTTCTCGACGACGTGAACAACAACAAGGTTTCCAAACGCTGGCTGCCGCTGGCACTGGCATTGGCCGTCAGCGGCGGCATCGCCAACAGCTACGCCGATTCGGCACCCACCAGCATCCAGATCCAGGCCCAGCCGCTGGCCGCGGCACTGGGCCAGCTGGGCCGGCAGACATCGCTGCAACTGTTCTTCAGCCCCGACCTGGTGGCCGGCAAGCAGGCCCCGGCGGTGTCCGGCAACCTGGCCCCCGAACAGGCGCTGCAGGCCCTGCTGCAGGGCAGCGGGCTGACCTACGAGATTTCCCAGGGCACCGTGGTGCTGCACGCGGCGCAGCCGGTGAGCACGGCGCCCGGCACCCTGGAGCTGGCGCCTACCGACATAAGCATGGTCGGCGACTGGCTGGGCGACGCTCAGGAAAGCGTGGTGCAGAACCACCCCGGTGCGCGCACCGTGGTACGCCGTGAAGCCATGGTCGAGCAGGGCGCGCTGAGCGTGCGCGACGTGCTGCGCGGGGTGCCGGGTGTGCAGGTGCAGGACTCCAACGGCACCGGCGGCAGCGACATCGCGCTGAACGTCGGCGTGCGCGGGCTCACCTCGCGCCTGTCGCCGCGTTCCACGGTGCTGATCGATGGCATTCCCGCCGCATTCGCCCCGTATGGCCAGCCGCAGTTGTCGATGGCGCCGATTTCCAGCGGTCTAGCGTTTTCTAATAAAATTCGTTGAGTGGACAGAGTGCTGGCACCTTAGTAGTCTCAGATGTCCGATTTCCAAGGGCTGCTTGATGAAACCTTTAAGAGTTGAAAGCAAAAAAATCACGGAGTACAACCTCTACCTGATTGAGGAATATCGACCTCCAAGTCGTGGTGGTAATACTTCCGCGTTGCACTCCCACGTAATAGAAATTGATGGTGAAAATTACAGCTTTAAGGCTTGCGGCTCCCAGCAGTGGATTTATAAAACCGATACGGTTTCTTTTGAATATGAGTTGAATGGGGACTACAAAAACATAAAAAAAGAAACTATTGAAACTTTGGACAGAAAAAACCAAGTAGTCGTGCGAGGGAATAGAAGTGGTAAAAAGCAGCTGCGTACTGCTAAAGCACGTCTGCCTGCTTCCCGACGAGAACAAAGGGATTAACATTTAATGATGAAAATTTTTGCACTGCTATCAATGTTCGGGCTTGTTGGTGTTACATTCTTTGCGTTTAATCAAGAGAAAGAATTGGAAGCAAAAAAAGAAGAACTGGGTGCTGCGATAGAAAATCTACACCAAGTGAAAGAAGAAAATAGACGTTTTAAGGTGGTAAACGCTATATATTATGGGGCTACGACAGGATTGCATGGAACAAAGCCCGAGATAATCAATGACGTTAATAAGGTGGTTGATTTTATTCTGGCCTCAAAAAATTCGCCAGAAGAAAAATTTAAAGAGTGCTGGGATAGGAAATTAAAAACGACCAATTGGGGGAGTATGGGGCCTTATGGGCTTTTGGATGATTGTATTGACACAATTGTCGACGCCAATACGGCAATATTCATTAGAGACATCGATAACAAGAAGGGGTCGGCAAACTATGCTTGCCGTGCCCATGCAAATAACAGTTTTGAAGGTGCTAGGGACTGCTGGGCAGACCGAAATTTTAGAATGATAAATAGTGCTAATAATACGTTGTTTGATTTCATTACGACTAAAGCATGGGTGGATAATCAAAAAAGCATAGTTAGAGAGTAGTGCTTATTTGAGGCTGTCGAAAGGGGGGAGGCTTTGCATCGGCCCTTTCGATTGCCAATTTTTTTATTGGGCCTTGAGTTCTTCGATTTTTCGCGTCTTATATTCTTCTGCATCCGAGTCAATTTTCTTTTTAGTATCGCTCCATAGTTCTTTGTAGGTGTCTCTGTATCTCTCCCCGATAATCAATACAATTTCGTTCAGGTTCTGCTGTTTTACTTTGTTTCCGGGCCTTCCAAATTCTTTCACTAACGTATCGTTTGAGATTGATTTACAGCCCGAAAACTCTGCTATCAGTTTTTTGGCTAAGCTTGATGTTAATCTTAAATCGGGATATTCCTCCATCTCTAATATTTTCATAAAGCCTATTAGAAATTTTTGACGCTCCCTTCTTTTGAAGCCACCAACTAACCCGCCTATTTTCCCTGCATATTCCGCCTTGTTCATAATAGAACTCCTATGTTGTTATAATACAATTACCATAGGTTTTAGATAAGTCAATGCTTCAAGGTTATATCTCCGAACCTTGGTTATTGCTTCGGGGATATAATATGTAGGAAATCCGATATTTTCATTTGTTGACGTGACCAATACCCTACGGTTTTTTGTGAAATTCATTTGAGAGCGTTTTTTGAGTTCTTTGGGGTGCTGTTTTTTGTTCTTCTTTGTGGCAAAAATAAACTAAGTGATTTACTTACGGTTGAACGCTATTTAGCGATTAAGGTTGGATATTATATTTATTTTTGCTTTGCTATTGACAAGGTGTTTTGCTGTTTGTAAGCCATAATTCAATGGTTGAAAATAATGAATTATCAAAAATATGATATTAATTTGCGAATTTTTTAATGCGTGTTTTTAAAGAAGTTGTTTTTTCAAAAAAGGCTCGTTTTTTCCTACTGGTCCTCGACGCTTTCGGGATATATGGACTCATCAGCCCAGTGAATGGTTTTCATCGAATTTGATGAATTTTAAAAAGTGTGAAATTTTCATCAGGAAAGAAAGTTGATATGTATGTATACATACATATAGGTTGGGGGATATATCTCCGAAGCATAGCAAGCTGTGGGATAGGGTTGGGCATGTAATTACGTGTTTAAGTGGGTCGTTTAACTTCGTGGTGTCTTCGTATCAATCGAGTAAATACAAGCCGATTTTAACCCTTTCCGTGCGTTCTATGACTATTGTCTTATAGGTCTTAGGTGTAGGTATGTGGTTCGGATGGGAGGGAAGGGGGACGGGGTGGAAAGAAGAAACACCCTCACCGGGTGCTATTATCTGATATAGGCTATTTTGTCTCACCACTATAATGTTATTTTCGATTTTGTAATCTGTACCAAGTTGCACGACTAATACCAAGCTCATCCCACGGGTTTCCGTTAGCTGTTATGATTGCAGGTCTTCCACCCTTACCAACTAATCCGCCTTTGCGTCCTCTTATGGCCTGTATCTCGCTGGTGTGGGTTCTGGCGACATAATCGTCAAAGGTTCGACGGTTAAAGTTCCTATGCGTCCACTTCGCTACGCTCTTGGCGGTGTGTTTAACCTCGGATATATCTAATGGTGTAGTAAAGTTGACGTTGTAGCCCGTGGCTCTATCAAAGCAAGCGTTTAGCCATTGGTTGTAGTCGGGCCAGTCTTGGCTGCGGATAGCTTTGTATGCCCAAGCCCTTAACTCATCGAAAAGCATACAGTTACGGCCAAGGCCATAATCCTCTACAGGCTTCTCTCTGGCTTTTTCTGGGGTTAGGTCGATGTAGTCGGCTAAGTCGTCCAAGGTGTATGGATTGGCCTGCCATTGGTGAACCATCCAGTGGGCGTTGATCGGGTTCTTGCAGATCAACCCGGAATAGCCTCTGTCTGCTCCTAGACGGTTACGCAATCCTGCCTCGATGGCCGCAGCGTATCGTAAAGGGGCTGTTTTACCGTCCATAGCAGTTCGGATAGGGGTTTGTAGCAAGTAGAGCAAATGGGCGTGCCCATTGGCCGGATTTCGGGCTATTAGGTTCGGAGCTGGTGCCCCTACGTGATCCCAGTGCATACCGGCGTCGGCTCGGTCTAAGTCAAAAACCATCCAATATCTATGCGTAGGCCCATTGGGCTGAATAAGTCTTGCAAACTTTGCTTTTTCTTTTTTGTTTATTTTTAAACCGCTGGTTAAATCATCGGTGTGATAAGGTCTTCTTGGTAAGTAGTCCTCAAATAGTTTTACGCATCCCATTGTTATCCTCTTCTAATAGTTATTTAGAAAAAGAAAACCTTGGGAGATGACTTGACAATAAGCTTTTTGATGATTAAATGAGTGTGTTGATTAAAGTTTTTAAAATTTTATTGTAGTATCCTTAGCCACCTTCCCCAAGGTGGTTTTCTTTTTCTGCTCCTTTCAAGTTGCCATACTTTCGAGGTTTGTCAAACTTGGATGGTAAAAAGCCCGCTTAATCGCGGGGTTTTATTTGTTTTTGTATAGACTTCTTTTTGCTCTCGCTGCCTTTGCATCTACCGCCTCCTGCTTATCAAAATCTATTATTTGGGTGCTGGTGAATGTGTCGGATATGAAGAGCTGGACCTTTTCTTTAAAGCCAAAATTAACCATATCAGGGTCTAGTCCTTTTTCTTCAAGCTGTTCTTTCACAGACCATAGGTAATCGTGTCGCTTTTCTTTTCCCATGTATTTAGCGGTCTGTAAGATATTTTCTTTCATTTCTTGATAGAGGGTTTCTGTGTTCTCATGCATTCTATTTGCATGAAGAACCTTGTCCACCTTCACGTCAAATTTATGGATTAGTGGTTCTAGTTTTTCATCAAGTATCATTATAGCTTGCTTAATTCTTTTGTGTTTTGTCGATTCTGCTGTCACTTTCCCTTTTAAATCATTTAGTTTTTTTTGTAATTTATCTTTTTCTGTTTTGAAGTTTTTTCGTAGCTCTACTTTTTTATTTTGTAGCTGTGTAATGTCTTGCTGAATATATATTCGTTTTTGCGTTAAGGTGCTAAGGGTTGTCGTGTTTTCTTTGAGTTTGCTGTCAAACTGGGCAAGTCTTTTGCCCCAATATGTTTCGGCCTTTTCAATTTTCATTTGTAAATTAAAGCTGACTTGTTGGCCTTGGTGTATTTCTTGGTCAATCGTGCCTTTTATTTGTTTCTTGTTTTCGACTTCCTCTGCGACTTCCATAAGTTTATTTTCTATCTCTTCAAGTTGCTCTTGTCGCATTGTATAAAGGTTAAATGCTCTATTTTCTTTGGTTTTCTTACTTTCAAGCCTGATTTTCTTTCTAAGTTCAAGGTTTTCTTGGGTCTGTTCCAATCTATTAGCTACAAGTGAGATGTTCTCAGTTTTGAATTTTTTATTGATGTGCTTGTAAAATAGCTCCTGCAACGCTTCGCCTATTATTTGGCTCTCCTGATATGTCTGTTGCTTGGTGTTTACAGGCGTGTAACTCTTGAAAAATTCAAGATGTTTAATGACTTTGTTGGCAAGCACCGCTTGCTGTTCTGTCAGGTCGTATTCCCCTGTTCTTTTGTTTTTACAGTCGATAAAAATATGAGGGTGGTCGCCAACCTTCTTTTTACATCCCTCTAATTCATCGCCGTGGTAAACCGTCAATAGGACGTTATAGTCGGGAAAATATTTGGCGTAGAAGTCCTGAATTGCAGAAACGTAAAATTCAGCCGGTAGGTCTACTTGGTTGTGCATGGGGAATTTAAAGAAGGCCTCTTGGATGACTGTTTTACGGCCATCCAGCGGCTTTTCTGCTTGGGTGATGGTGTTGTGTAGGTCTATATAGTTTTGGACGCTTTTGAGCTTCTGGGCCTTCCTGCTGACCTCGAAGGCTTCAAAATCTTCTTTGACCTGTTCGCCGTCAATGTAATCGCCACGGTCTATCAGATTATCAAGGTAGGCGGCTATGGGCTGGCCTGCCTCATCTTTAATGATTTTCTTAATTTTGTATTTATATTTGCCTTTGGTTTCTACGTCTTCTTTTCTCTGCTCTTTGCTTCTATTGACCAGATGAAAAGGCGTTAGTGTGTCTTTAATGAATGACAAGGCCGACGCCTCATTCATTGGTACAGGCTTACCATTGACTATAAATATGTTCTTATTGGATAAGTCTTCATCCCATTGTATTTTCTTTTCTTCTTTGCTGTGAACACGCAAGGAATGCTTTAAGGATTTACCTAATTTTTTAAGTGTGGAGACGGAAAAATTAAGTCTCTTATATAGCATGGTTGTGCTTTTGATTTCATTACTCATTTAACCCTCAGTAGTTGTTATTTTTTACTCCTAAATTTCAGCGAGATGCTTTTGCTTTGCTCTTGGGTATCCAAAGGGGCACCCTTTGGCCCGGCGTTACCACTTCTCATCTTTTGCGAAGCAAAAGTGTGAAGTTGTAACCAAAGGGTTGATAAATGCTTCATATCGCTTTGCTCATTGCCCTTATTTATAATTTACCATAGATTAAATTTTGATCAAATGTGTTGGCTGTTTGTGCTTGCGTATGCGTGCGTGCGGTGTAGTAATCTTTATTATTGTTATCTAATATATTTGATATCTATATATTGATAACTAAAGACGCGAGCGTGTGCGTGTATACACATGAGGCGTGTGCAGGGGCGTGCATTATGCGAGGTGATTTGTGAAAAAAGATGGTGGTTTAGAAAAGGTCAAAAGCTATTCTGGTGGTTAAGAACATCGTATTTTTTATTTTTACTCTGGGTTTTAACGTGTAACGCCTTGGTTATTTAATGTGTAACCCCTCCAAAATGCCGGGTTTTAGAGGGGCTTATTTTTATTTTATGATGTGGGAAAGGTCTGGTATTCCAAATGGCGTTAGTGGAGCTTTTTGTTTGAAAAATTGATGTGTGTAAAGGTTGAAGTCTTTTTCACCTTTTATACGGATGTCCATGCCGACGAGGTTTGTTTCTTTGTCAATTTTAACGTCGAAGGTGATTCCTCGCGTGATGAAAAATGTATTGAGCTTCAATCGGCCTTCTTCTGTTTCGTATAGGGCTATTATGTCTTCGTAGGTGGTGATTTCGAGCGTTTCCGCTTCGATTGCTAACGTGCCTTCAAGTTTTTGGATCTCGCTTTCTAACACTGTGATCCGTGCTTCGCTATCGGCCACACGCCTGATAAATGTATTTGGAATTATTCCGTCAAACTGAGCTAGCGAAGCCTCTAACATCTCCAATGTGGTTTTTTCGGTTGTTAGCTTGGCTTTCTTGGCTCGTATTTCTTCTTTTGGTGCCGAAGTATCACGAACGGAAAAGAAACGGCTGAATGCGTCGTTTACGGTGTCCATTTGCTTGTATTGGTCTTGGCTGAACCAAGTGAAGTCTTTTCGTTTCTTGTCTGTTCGCTCGTCAATGTAACGATTTTCCGATAACTGCCTAACGAAAGCGAGGAATGTGCCGAAGACAAGCTCAAATCTAATTCTGTTATTACATTCGCATACTCGTTCGGCTCTGTTAGAGCAAACAAGGTAGGCGTAGCGTTTTTTCTCGGTTCCTAATATTTGTAGGTTGAAAATCATTCCGCATTTATGTTCCTCACATTGGATGCAGTGCCGAAAAATATTGTAGTGGTGGGGTGTCCTACGTCCGTATTTTCGTCCATTTAATCGGGTTTTCATCGCTGCAACGGCTGCACTGAATTCTATTTCATCAATGATTTTTGGAAAATAATCGGGAACATAACGGTCAAACGCTTTGGTGCCGTTCTCGTTTCGTCGTTGCAAGCGTAGAACGCCAATTGGGCTTTTACTGTTGATAAGATGTAGAACTGATGTTCTCGTCCAACGGCGTTTTGAATTTTTGTTTACTTGCTTAACGCTCTCCAATACTCCTACGTGTTTGAGTAGTTCGAAAATCTGGCGAATTTCTTGGGCTTCTTCTTCTACGATGACAAAGGATTGGCTTTGTTCATCGAAACGAAAGCCGTAGGGGCATCGCTTACCTATAACGTTGGTTTCTGCTGTGTCTCGCTTTTTTACCCACACGGATTTCAAGCGTTTGCTCTTGGTGTCGCTTTCTTCATGTGCTCGTTTGGCGATGACGCCCACAAGGATCAGCGTTTCGAGGTCGCGGCTTGGATCGTCGTAGGAATATGTCTTGTTGTCGAAAACGGTGTGTAGTCGCACGCCTTTTTTGAGAATTGACTGGATTAGATCAACGGAGTCGGTGAGTTTCTGGCGGGTTAGACGGTCGATTGATTCGACAATGATGTAGTCGCCATGCTCAATTTCTCCACTCTCTATCCTGTCCAACAATCCTTTGAGTTGTCCGATACGGGCGTTTGCACCACGAAACGCACTGATCCCCTTGTCGATGACTGTTTCAACCACGGGAACGCCTGTGACCTCTGTAAATGCTTGGAGTGGGGTGGTCTGACGGTCGTGGCTGTCTCGGCCTTCTTCGCCTTGCGAGGCGGTTGACCATCTGACGTATGCGTATGCCTTGGGCATTGAATCGGCTCCGGGTAGGTTCTAGCTCATTTTATTAGAAAATAGCTTACCGTGGTCCTCGGGCAACCTGGACAGCATCGACGTGGTGCGCGGCGCAGGCTCGGTGCGCTATGGGCCGCAGAACGTCGGCGGGGTGATCAACTTCGTCACCCGAGCCATCCCCGAGAAGGCCACCGGCGAGCTGGGCACCACGATCCAGACCTCGCGTCATGGCGGCTGGAAGCACATCGAGTCGGCCTTCCTTGGCGGCACCGCCGACAATGGCCTGGGTGCGGCGTTGCTGTACTCCGGGGTCAAGGGCAATGGCTACCGCAGCAGCAACAACAGCAACGACATCGACGACGTGCTGTTCAAGACCCACTGGGCGCTGACCGACCGTGACGAGCTGTCGCTGAACTTCCATTACTACGATGGCAAGGCCGACATGCCCGGCGGCCTGACCCAGGCCCAGTTCGACAAGAACCCCTACCAGTCCGACCGCGACCACGACAACTTCACCGGTCGGCGCAAGGATGTCTCGCTCAAGTACCTGCGCCAGATCGACGACGTGACCCAGTTCGAGGTGCAGACCTACTACACCGACAGCTTCCGTGGCAGCAGCATTGCCGCGCGCGACCAGCAGACGCTGTCGTCGTACCCGCGCAGCTACCACACCTTTGCCGTCGAGCCGCGCCTGTCGCGGGTGTTCGTCACCGGCCCGGCCACCCAGGAGGTCAGCGTCGGTTATCGCTACCTCAAGGAAGCCATGCACGAGCAGGCCACGCGCCTGGCGCTGATCGACAACGTGCCCACCGTAACCCCGGAATCCGACGGCCACGTGTACCAGGACCGTACCGGCGGCACAGAGGCCAGCGCCTACTACATCGACAACAAGATCGACGTGGGCAACTGGACCATCACCCCGGGCGTGCGTTTCGAGCACATCAACACCGACTGGAACGATCGCCCGGTCATGGGCCTGGGCAACAAGCCGGTGGTGGCCAAGAGCCGCAGCGTGACCAGCAACGAACCGCTGCCGGCATTGAGCGTGATGTATCACCTGTCCGATGCGTGGAAGCTGTTCGCCAACTACGAGACCTCGTTCGGCAGCCTGCAGTACTTCCAGCTGGGCCAGGGCGGGCAGGGCGACCAGACCGCCAACGGCCTGCAGGCCGAGAAGGCCAAGACCTACGAGATCGGCACGCGCTATGACAACGGCAACTGGGGCGGCGAGCTGACCGCGTTCTACATCGACTTCGATGACGAGCTGCAGTACATCAGCAACGACGTGGGCTGGACCAACCTGGGCGCGACCAAGCACCAGGGCATCGAGGCCTCGATGCACTACGACCTGGCAGGGCTGGACCCGCGTCTGCAGGGCTTGAGTGCGAACGCCGGCTTCACCTACACCCGCGCCACCTATGAAGGGGCGATCCCGGGCTTCGAAGGGCGTGACCTGCCGTTCTACTCACGCCAGATCGCCAATGCCGGGCTGCGTTACCAGGTGGACCGCTGGACCTGGAATGTGGACGCCTATGCGCAATCCAAACAGCGTGCTCCGGGTACCGGCATGACCAGCAAAGGTGCCTTCACCGGCGACTACATCACCGAACCGACGGCTGATGGGCAGTATGGCGACATTCCGGGGTATGTGACCTGGAGTGCGCGGGGCGGGTATGACTTTGGTGCCCAGCTGTCGAACCTGAAGCTGGCGGCGGGGGTGAAGAACATCTTCGACAAGCAGTTCTTCACCCGTTCCAGCGACAACAATTCGGGGATCTACCTGGGCGAGCCGCGCACGTTCTATGTGCAGGCCAGTGTAGGGTTCTGACAACGCCTTCGCTACGCCGATCACTCAGGCCATGGCCTGCCGGACCGGCGTTGTCAGCCTTGTCTGTTCGGCAGTAGATCGCGGTGGAGCTATTCAGGCCACCGTTTCGGCCGGCGACACGATGCTGGTCTTCATGCCCCGCGAACGCCCCGAACTCAGGTACGCGGCAATCGATTCCTGGGTGACCTCGCCCAGGAACACGTTCTCGGCGTCCAGTACCGGCAACCACGAACGGTTGAACTCGTACATGCGCGACAGCAGGATGCGCAGGTGCTCGTCATGCGCGGCGGTGGCGTTGAACGTGCGCAGGAAGTCCGCGCAGGTGCCCTGCTGACGGTGCAGGTCGCGCCGGCGCACATAGCCCATCGCCTTGTTCTGGCCATCGGTGACCACCACGTAGCGACGGTCATGTTCGTCCATCAGCTCCAGCGCATCGGCCACCGACGTCTCGGGGCTCACCGATGGCGCGTTGTCCGCCGCATCCTCGGCACGCACCAGCAGCAGGCGCTTGAGGGTGCTGTCCTGGCCCACGAAGTTGCTCACGAAGTCATCTGCCGGGTGCGCCAGCAAGGTGTCGGGGTGGTCGATCTGGATCAGCTTGCCGGCGCGGAAGATGGCGATCTTGTCGCCCAGCTTGATCGCCTCGTCGATGTCGTGGCTGACCATGATCACGGTCTTGTTCAATGCACGCTGCATCTCGAAGAACTCGTTCTGGATCATCTCGCGGTTGATCGGGTCGACCGCACCGAACGGCTCGTCCATCAGCAGCAGCGGCGCATCCGCCGCCAGCGCGCGGATCACGCCGATACGCTGCTGCTGGCCACCGGACAGTTCACGCGGGTAGCGGTGCAGGTACTGCTTGGGCTCGAGCTTGATCATGCTCATCAGCTCGCGGGCCCGCTCGTGGCACTTGTGCTTGTCCCAACCGAGCAGGCGCGGCACCACGGTGATGTTCTCCTCGATGGTCATGTTGGGGAACAGGCCGATCTGCTGGATCACATAGCCGATGGTGCGACGCAGCGTCACCGCGTCCAGGTCGGTGGTGTCTTCGCCATTGATCAGCACCTTGCCCGAGGTGGGCGCGATCAGGCGGTTGATCATCTTGAGGGTGGTGCTCTTGCCGCACCCGGACGGGCCGAGGAACACGCAGATCTCGCCTTCGTTGACCGTCAGGCTTACCGAGTCGACGGCCTTTACGTCCTTGCCGTTGCTGTGGAAGGTCTTGCACAGGTTCTGAAGTTCGATCATTTGAGCAGTCCTTTTGGAGTCAGCGAGCGTTGCAGGGCTTGCAGCAGCAGGTCGGCGAAGATGGCCAGCAGGCTCACCAGCACGGCGCCGACCAGCAGCATCGACATGTCGCTGCGGCTGATGGAGGTCAGGATAAGTACGCCAAGGCCACCGGCACCGATGGTCGCGGCAATGGTCATCACGCCGATGTTCATCACCACGGCGGTGCGTACACCGGCCAGAATCACCGGCACCGCAATCGGCAGCTCGACCATGCGCAGGCGCTGGCCGAAGGTCATGCCGATGCCGCGGGCGGCTTCGCGTATGCCGGGCTCGACGTTGGTCAGCGCCAGGTAGGTGTTGCGCAGGATCGGCAGCAGTGAATACAGAAACACCGCGGTGATCGCCGGCAGCGGGCCCAGGCCCTGGCCGAACTTGGAATAGAACGGCAGCAGCAGGCCGAACAGGGCGATCGACGGCACGGTCAGCAGCACCGTGGCGCTGGCCTGCAGAGGCCCGGCAAGCACCGGAAAGCGGGTCATCAGGATGCCCAGCGGTACGCCGATCAGAATGGCCAGGGTGACCGCGATGCCGACCAGGGTGATGTGCTCCCAGGTCAGTTGCAGCACCTGGGCCCAGTCCAGGTGGGCGAAGGTATCAAGCAGACTCATGGTTGCTCCTCGGCAGGTGGATGCTGGCGCAGGTAGGTGGCGGCGACTTTGCTCGGGCTCTGGTGCTCGACGTCCACCTTGGCATTGAGCTGGCGCATGGTCTCGTCATCCAGTTGCTCGGCCAGCGGCTTGAGCAGCCCGGCCAGTTGCGGATGAGCGTCGAGCACGGCCTGGCGCACCACCGGGGCGGCGGTGTAGTCGGGGAAGTAGTGCAGGTCGTCGTCCAGCAGCTTGAGGTCGAAGGCGCTCAGGCGCCCGTCGGTGGTGTACACCAGCCCGCTGAACACCTGGCCGTTGCGCAGCGCGGTGTACACCAGCCCGGCATCCATCTGGCGGATGTCGCGGCGGGTGAACTGCAGGTCGTAGGTCTGGGTCAGGCCCACCAGGCCGTCGGGGCGGTTGGCGAACTCGGTGTCCAGCGCCAGTACATGGCTGCGGTCGGGCTCGTCGCGCAGCACCTGATTGAGCTGGCTGATGCTGTTGACCTGCGGGTACTGCTCGGCGATGTTGCGCGGCAGCGCCAGGGCATAGGTGTTGCTGAACTTCGAGGGTGCCAGCCACACCAGGCCCTTCTTCGCGTCCAACTGCTTGACCCGGGCGTAGGTGGCCTCGGCGCTGTCCATGCGTTCGTCGATATGGTTGTAGGACACCAGCGACACGCCGGTGTATTCCCACACCATGTCCAGTTGGCCGCTTTCCTGCGCGCTGCGCGCCAGGGTGCTGCCCAGGCCGCCGGTGATGCGCACGTCGAAGCCGTGGCTGCGCAGGTACTGCGCGGTGATTTCGGCCAGCACCGTCTGTTCGGTGAACACCCGCGCGCCGAGGCGGATCAGGGGTTTGTCGGCGGCCTGGGCGAATCCTGCGAACAGCAGGGCCGCGCCCAGCAACAAGGCGATTCTTTTCATGGGGGTTCCTTCGCTTAGTTGGCCAGGCCGCGTTCGAGCCAGCGGCGACTGCATTGGCTGACCAGCGCATCGAGCAGCAGGGCGAGCAAGGCCGTGGTGGCGGCGCCCAGCAACAGTTGCGGCTGGTTGTTAAGGGCGATGCCGGGGAAGATCAGGCTGCCCAGGCTGTTGGCGCCGATCAGGAACGACAGCGGCGCGGTACCCACGTTGATTGCCAGTGCCACTCGAACGCCGCCGACGATGATCGGTACCGCATTGGGCAGCTCGACACGCCACAGCGTCTGGCGCGGGGTCATGCCGATGCCGGTGGCGGCTTCCTTGAGCGAGGCGGGGACGTTTTTCAGGCCTTCGTAGGTGTTGCGCACGATGGGCAGCAGGGAGGCGAGGAACAGCGCGAAGATTGCCGGGCCTGCGCCGATGCCCAGAAAGCTCAGGGCGATGGCCAGAACGGCCAGGGGGGGAACGGTGTTGCCAATGTTGAAGATCTGCATGAAGCGTTCGGCGCGGTCGACCCGGTGCGGTCGACTCAAGGCAATGCCGGCGGGGATACCCACGGCCAGCGCCGCCACCATCGAGCACGCCACCAGCATCAGGTGCGCTTGCAGGTAGAACCACAGATCGGCGCGGTAGTGCGCGATCGTATCGATGCCGATCCAGTGGATCAGCAGGGCCAGGATGACGAGCGCGGCGGCCCATCCCATCAGCCCCTTGCCATAGCGTTTAGCCACAGGCGGACTCCTTTTTTTGTCGGCGGGCACACTCCCGTGGCGGCTGCCGGTCCAGGCAGCAGGCAGTGTGATCGCGATAAGCAGCGGGTCGCTCCGGTAGAGCGGAACACGCCATGAGCGCAGCCTCGTCAGGCGCATGTTGCCGATGAAACCCACCCTGACGAACTGTTGAAAACCGTATACGTAACATCTCGTAACAGGGCAGTGGACGTCTCCGCAGTCGCAAAGGTTCCCATCCGAAGCGGCATTTGGCCAGCGCAGATCGACCCAGTGGTTCAGTTAGGGGGTGAGTTTGGGCTATAATCGCCGCCCTTTTTTGAATCTCCAGTCAGGCGATTTCCCATGACCAACCAGGCCGCCGAAGTCGCGAAACGCCGCACCTTCGCCATCATTTCCCACCCCGATGCGGGTAAGACCACCATCACCGAGAAGCTGCTGCTGATGGGCAAGGCGATTGCCGTCGCCGGTACGGTGAAATCGCGAAAGTCCGACCGCCATGCCACCTCCGACTGGATGGAAATGGAAAAGCAGCGCGGCATCTCCATCACCACCTCGGTGATGCAGTTCCCGTATCGCGACCATATGGTCAACCTGCTCGATACCCCCGGCCACGAAGACTTCTCCGAAGACACCTACCGCACCCTGACCGCAGTGGACTCGGCGCTGATGGTGCTCGACGGCGGCAAGGGCGTAGAGCCACGTACCATCGCCCTGATGGACGTGTGCCGTCTGCGTGACACGCCCATCGTCAGCTTCATCAACAAACTCGACCGCGATATCCGCGACCCGATCGAGCTGCTCGACGAGATCGAGGCGGTTCTCAAGATCAAGGCCGCGCCGATCACCTGGCCGATCGGCTGCTACCGCGACTTCAAGGGCGTGTACCACCTGGCCGGTGACTACATCATCGTGTACACCCCGGGCCACGGCCACGAGCGTACCGAGGTGAAGATCATCGAGAAGCTCGACTCGGATGAAGCCCGCGCCCACCTGGGTGACGAGTACGAGCGCTTCATCGAGCAACTGGAACTGGTGCAGGGCGCCTGCCATGAGTTCGACCAGGACGAGTTCATCAACGGCCAGCTGACCCCGGTGTTCTTCGGTACCGCGCTGGGCAACTTCGGTGTCGACCATGTGCTCGACGCGGTGGTCGACTGGGCGCCACGTCCGCTGCCACGTGTGGCCCATGAGCGCACCGTGGAGCCGACCGAAGAGAAGTTCAGCGGCTTCGTGTTCAAGATCCAGGCGAACATGGACCCCAAGCACCGCGACCGCATCGCGTTCATGCGCATCTGCTCGGGCAAGTACGAGAAGGGCATGAAGATGCGCCACGTGCGCACCGGCAAGGACCTGCGCATCGGCGACGCCCTGACGTTCTTCTCGTCCGAGCGCGAGCAGCTCGAAGAGGCGTTCGCCGGCGACATCATCGGCCTGCACAACCACGGCACCATCCAGATCGGCGACACCTTCACCGAGGGCGAGAGCCTGGGCTTCACCGGTATCCCGCACTTCGCCCCTGAGCTGTTCCGCCGCGTGCGCCTGAAGGACCCGCTCAAGTCCAAGCAGCTGCGCCAGGGCCTGCAGCAACTGGCCGAAGAGGGCGCCACCCAGGTGTTCTTCCCCGAGCGCAGCAACGACATCATCCTCGGCGCCGTGGGTGTGCTGCAGTTCGACGTGGTCGCCAGCCGCCTGAAGGAAGAGTACAAGGTCGAGTGCGGCTACGAGCCGATCACCGTGTGGTCGGCGCGCTGGATCAGCTGCGACGACAAGAAGAAACTCGAGGAATTCAGCAACAAGGCCGTGGAAAACCTGGCCATCGACGGTGGCGGTCACCTGACCTACCTGGCGCCGACCCGGGTCAACCTGGCGCTGATGGAAGAACGCTGGCCGGACGTGAAATTCCGCGCCACCCGCGAACACCACTGAGTTTTCGCACACCCCACGCCCGCGCAGCCCCCTGGCTGCGCGGGCGTTTTCGTTTCAGCCCCCCGCCGCCGGTGGGCGATGGCTTGCCTGGCCCAGGCGGTAGACCAGCAGGGTCAGCGAGTCGGCGTTCTTGAGCATGATTCGCGAGCGCACCACCGCATCGTCCAGAAAGCGCTGGCGCGCGACCGCCAGGTCATGGGTGTCGGCGATCTTGAGGATCAGGCTCAGGCCCTTGTTGTCGTCACGGGTGATGTCGCGTCGGGTACCGTCGCGTGAGCGCACCACGAACAGGCGCCGGGCCGGTGAACGGTGAGAGAACGCCTCGTCGTGCTGGCGCCTGAGCCAATCCTGCTGCTCGCCGGGCATGAGCAGGTCGGCAAACGCCAGCGAGGCATCCAGGTAGCGCATGTCGCGTGTGTCATAGGCGATATGCGAGAACTCGTGCAGCAGGCAGTTGGCACGCGCAATGGCATCGGCTTCCTGCCAGGACAGCTCGGGCCTGAGCTGGAGCCTGCCCAGGTAGCTGACGTCGAAATAAGCGTCCAGCAGAAACAGTTGCCGGAGCGGGTCATGGGGCGAGGTGAAGGCAATGCCGGTGTAGTTGCCGATATTGCTGGCCAGGATGTAGCGCCTGGACGTGGCGACCGAGTAGTCCTGCGAGGTCATCAGTTCGAAGAGTTTTTCCACCGGTTCACGTACGCGCTGCAGCAGCGCTTCGTCGGGTTCGACGCCGAAGAAACCGCTGAGGATCGTGCGGGTCTGTGCCGGCATGCGTTGCACCGGGCTGGCCTGCTGCAGGTTGTCCAGGCAGATGCCCAGGTAGTCGAGCGCCGTGCGGTGTGCCTGGCGCAGCATGCGCGCACGGGCCGGCATGAGTCGCTGGATCTGGCGCATGCCCACGGCCCGGATGACGATATCGTTGCCGGCCATCACCTGACGCGAGGCCCACCCGCCCAGCCTGCCGATGATGCCACCACTTAGCACGGGTATGGCCTGCTGCGGGTCGATCTGCCAGCGGCCGTTGCCTTCGCTGAGCAGGCGTGGCCCTGGTTCGTCGATGTCCGGCGCACTCAGGTGCCAGCGCTGGTCCAGCTGGCGAACGCCGTACACCTTGCCCTCCAGGCAGGCGAACTGCGTCTGGCCATCGACATCGGTATAGATCTGCTCGCGGCTGGCCAGGCCATCGAGGGACTGCTGCGGTACTTCGTAGGCGGACAGCCGCTGGTGCGACGCCTGCCCCAGGCGCCGCCAGAATTCGCCTTCGTCGGCCGGCAGCGCGCCAGGGCCCTGTTCGCGCACGCCATGCCCGGCCAGCAGGCCCTGCACCAGGGTGCAGGTCAGTTCCGACAAGGCCTGCGCCCAGTCGCCCGAGGGGCGCTCGGCCAATTGCAGCAGCGACAGTTCGCCCTGCCACGCGGCCAGCAGCAGGCCGATGCGGCCGGGGATGAACAGGGTCAGCTGGCTCCAGAGCAGCCCGAGTACCTCTTTCAGGGTGGCCCAGCGGGCTTCGGCGGTACTCACCAGTTGGGTACGGGCCATGCCCTGCAGCAAAGCTGCATTGGTCTCGAACAGGTACTGCAGGGCGTTGCCATGCACCGGGCGCCAGGCCAGGGTCACCGGCTGCTGGGCATACAGGGGCAGCTCGAAATCGAATTCGGCGCTGTAGGGCAGGTGGGCCTCGGTGAACCCACCGTGGTCGTAGCGCGGGCGCATCGTGTCGGGCATGCAGGCCAGTATCCGGGCCTGCAGGGCCGGCACGCTGCGAAGCTGCTGCAGCAGGTCGGCCGAACTGCTGAAGGCCTGGAACAGACCGCCGGCCTGGTACGGCGTGTACATCACCACGGGGCCGGGCGCGGGGCTGGCGTACATGAACAGGTACACCCCGGGCACGGTATCGGGGGGCAGGCCGCTGTCGGCGATCAGTTCCAGGGGCACCAGTTGTGCGGCGGGGGCTGGCAGCTGGTCACGGGCGGTGGCGTCGGGCTGCTCGACGACGGCGCGGATGCACTCGACGTCGGCTGCGCCCAGTTGCCCCTGGAGCCGGGCGCGCCACGCCGCTTCCAGCAGTTGCCCCGGCAATTGCCGGCAGAACAGCCGCAGGCGCCTGGGGTAGCTCGCATGGTCGCGGTCCAGTTGCTCGGCCAGCAGCTGGCGATAGCCTTGACCCAGGTCCAGTTCGCGCACCAGCGCCCGCAGGTAGGCGGCATCGATGCGCGCAGGCACGGTCATGTCGCCCTCGAGCGTGATTGCGGTGATGGCGTGGTCCCAGTCGCGGTAATGGTTGAGCGCGTAGTCGACCAGCGTCTGGCGATGCTGGATGCTGGCGGCCGCTTCGCCTGTGGGGACCTCACCGGTGGGCGGCAACGCGGTGACCCAGCGCGTGGTGGTGATCAACAGCTGGTCGGCAGGGTAGCGGCCGGCCGCGAAGTCCTGGTCCAGGCGGGCCTGAACCCGTTGGCGGGCATAGTCGGTCACCGCCGGGATGTCGAACAGGTAGTCCTGTGGTGACGGGCTTTGCAGCAGGTTGCGCCCCAGAACCTGCAGGTAGCCGTACTGTTCGGTGGGGGCGGCCTGCGCCAGCCAGTCAGGCAGATGGCCACGCAGGCGCCGGGCACTGGCCAGGCGCTGCAGACGCTGCAGGTAGCGCAGCGTGCCAGGCGGGTCGAGCGTGCTGCGCAGCAGGTCGGGCAGGTGTGCGGCAGGCAGGCCGCGCCGGGTGAGCCGGTCGAAGGCGCGCCGCGTTGCGGCCACGTCGTGTTCGGCCTGCCAGCTCTGCAGGTGGTGCGCAGGCGCGCCTGCCAGCGCCAGCCATTGAAAGCGTTGCGCGGCGGGGTAGCGCGCTGCGACGGCCTGCTCCAGCGCAAGGCGCGAGGTGAATGCGGCAAAGCCCTGGTCGAGGGTCCACAGCAGCCACAGATCGGGCTGTGCCTCGAGCGGCTGGCGGGTCAGCAGCAGGGCCTCGCTGCTGGGCGCCTGGTCCAGGGCCAGTTGCCAGGCCCAGGCCGGCGCTGCCGGCGAGGGCGCCGGAAACAGGGCGGCGTGAATCAGCGCGCGTGCCGAGGCTGGCAGCAGGCTGTCGTGGTCGAGCAGGCGGTATTCGAGGGTCAGGGCCAGTTGCCACAGGTGCTTGAGGTACGTGCGTCGCTGCGCTTGATACTGCGTCAGGGCGCTCGTCAGTTGGCTGGCGGTGGCATCGGCGACCTGTGCGACAGCCTGTCGGGCCAGCGCCAGGTCGAGCGCAGGCAAGGCCACAGGCTGTTCGGCCACCACCGGGCCGCTGACCAGCCAGCGTTCATCCAGCGAGGTACCGATACCGCCGAGCCGCTGCCACACCAGCTCGGCCAGGCTCAGCCAGGTGCGCCCGGCGCCGGGCTGACCCAGGCGTACCTGGGTCACTGGCGGGCCCTTGTCCAGCACTGCGGCAAGGGCCTGGTCGAGCCCTGCCGCAGTCACCGCCTCCAGGCCTGGTACCTCTTCGAACAGTGCCTGCGCGTGGCCGGTCAGTGCGCTCACCAGCCGGTTCAGTTCCTCCAGGTCAGCGCCGGCTGCCTGTGCCGACGCTTGCAGCCGGGCCAGGGTGGCCGGGCTGTCGTGGGCGTGGGGCGAGGTGCCCAGACGCGCGAGTTCGCCGGCCAGTCGACTGTCGAGGTCCAGCGCCTGGCGGCATGCCTGATAACCGTCCTGGCCGCTGTCATGGCGCAGTTGTGTTTCGATGTCCTGTTGCTGGGCGCTCAGCACCTGGCCAACCCAGCTGTCCAGTGCAGGGGCGGTCAGCGGTTGCAGGTGCAGGGCGCTGATGCGCAAGGCGCCCAGCTGGCTCTGCCGCGATGGGCTGACCACCGGGCGCCAGCTGTCGCGTAACCGGGGGTCGGTCAGCGACGATAACAACGCCCGCTTGCTGGCATGGCGCTCCAGCCCGCGTGCAGCACACCAGGTGAACACCGGGCCGGCACGGGTGCCGAGCGCGAGCACGCCCTCGAGCAGTTGGCTGTGGCCTTGCGCGGTGGTGACGTTGAGGCTGAACGCCTGCAGGGGCGAGAGGGCCTCGGTGTCCAGCCATTGCAGCAGCGCTGCGTGGTCGGTTTCGGCAAGGGCGCTGGCCCAGGCCTGGCGCGTGATCGCCTCGCGCACGCGCGCGCCCATCAGGCGGGCCAGTTGCCGGGCCGGCGTGTCGCTGCCGGCCTTGGCGGTATGCCAGTACCGGTGCAGTTGCCGTTGGCAGTCGCGTGCCGCCGCCAGGCGCTGCGGCGCCGCTGCAGCGGTAGCGGTGGTGGTGGCCAGGGCCTGCTCCCATAACGAGTCTGCTGGCGGCTGGCCCAGTACCTGCTGCTGCAGCTCGCCCAGCGCCTGGCCCTGGCGAGCGGCGATGACCAGCATCAGGTACTCGAACACCTCGTCCTCCAGCCGTTCGACCTGAACATCCACGATGCCGCCCTGGCCTGCCAGCAGGCGATCCCTGGGGGCGATGTAGTGCAGCAGTACGTGCGGGTGGCCGCTGCTCAGCAGTTCAACGAGGTGGTGCTTGAGCTGGGTACGGTCTTCGAAGCGCAGCAGCCCCAGCAACGGGTGGTAGAAAAAAACACGGGGGTGCGTGCTGCGGCTCAGCAGCAGGCTGGCGGTCAGTTCGCTGGCGTGGGCGCTGGCGGTGATCGCGCTCAGGCGGTCGATTCGCGGCGCGTCGGGCCCTGGCGCCTGCAGCCAGCCTTGCAGCCAGCGATGCTCCTCGTCATCGAGGCTGTCTCGGGCCTGTGCCAGGTGATCGGCAAAGCGCTGGCGCAGCGCAATGCGGTGAAAGTACGGCAGGGTCTTCAAGGGCATGGTGTGTGCTCGGCAGTGGATGGACGCCGGGCAACGGGCGGGCTGCGCTGTTGCCCCGGCAAGGGCTTCAGGCTGCCGGGGCACACAGGCCGAGGGTGGTATCTATTGCAGGGTGGCTCAGTTGCCGGCCTTGATGCTGGTCCAGATGCGGGTGCGCAGGCGGTCGATCTTGGCCGGCATGGCCTGCAGGGCGAACAGCTTGCCGAGCATGGGATCGGTCGGGTAGATCATGCTGTTGGCCTTGAGCGCCGGGTCCACCAGGCGGTCGGCTGCCTGGTTGCCGTTGGCGTACTGCACATGGTTGCTGATGTCGGCCATCACCTCGGGTTGCAACAGGTAGTTCATGTAGGCATAGCCGGCCTTTTCGTCCGGGGCATCGGCGGGCATGGCGACCATGTCGAACCACATCGGCGCGCCTTCCCTGGGGATCTCATAGCCCACCTTCACCCCGTTTCTGGCCTCTTCTGCACGGTTTCTGGCCTGCAGCACGTCGCCGGAGAAGCCCACCACCACGCAGATATCGCCGTTGGCCAGGTCGCCGGTGTACTTGGAGGAGTGGAAGTAGCTGATGTACGGGCGCACCTTCATCAGCAGGGCCTTGGCCTTCTCGTAGTCGGCCGGGTCCTGGCTGTGGTGCGGCAGGCCCAGGTAGTTGAGCGCGATCGGCAGCAGTTCGGGGCCGTTGTCGAGGATCGCCACGCCGCAGCTCTTGAGCTTGCTGATGTTCTCGGGCTTGAAGATCAGGTCCCAGGAGTCCACCGGGGCATTCTCGCCCAGCGCCGCCTTGACCTTGTCGATGTTGTAGCCGATGCCGGTGCTGCCCCACAGGTAGGGGAAGCCGTAGCGGTTGCCCGGGTCGTTGACTTCCAGCGCCTTGAGCAGCACCGGGTTGAGGTTCTTCCAGTTGGGCAACTGGCGCTTGTCCAGCGCCTTTAGCGCCTTGCCCTGGATCTGCCGGGCCATGAAGTGGTTGGAGGGGAACACCACGTCGTAGCCCGAATTGCCGGTCATCAGCTTGCCGTCGAGGGTCTCGTTGCTGTCGAACACGTCATAGGTGGGCACGATGCCGCTGGCGGCCTGGAAGTTCTTCAGGGTGTCGGGGGCGATGTAGCTGGACCAGTTGTAGATTTTTACCGAGTCGGCCGCCTGGGCGATGGAGGCGGCCAGCAACAGCGGGGCGAAGAGCAATGGGCGCATGTCCGGATTCCTTGCTTGGTCTGTTTTTGTCGAAGGAGGCAGGCGATCAAAGGATCAGAAAATCAATACGTAGGTCTTGCGCACGGTCTCGTGGATATCCCAGATACCGGTGCTGTTGGCCGGCAACATCAGTGCGTCGCCGGCTTCTATGGTCAGCGGCTCGCCGCCATCGGGGGTGAAGGTGCAGCGGCCCTTGATGAAGTGGCAGAACTCCTGCTGCTCGATCTGGCGCCGCCAGCGGCCCGGGGTACATTCCCAGATGCCGGTTTCGACGCCGTCGTTGCGCTCCACGCAGGTCACCGAGGTGACCGCCACCGGCTCGCCCAGGGGCACGGCCACCGGGTTTGACTGTTCGAGAGCGACGCTATGGGTGTGCTTGAACTGGGTAATGCGCATGCCGGTGGTCCTGTGCAGGGGGAAGTCAGTGCATCAGGCTTTCCATGAAGTCCGCCACACCGCTGGCCAGGCGCCGGCGCCAGGGGGCGCTGGCCGGGTTGGCAAGGGTCTGGTCTTCGTGGACGAAGCTCTTGATGATCGCGTTGTAGCCGAGCCAGCGGCACGGCTCGGGCTCCCAGCGCGCCAGGCTGTTCAGGCGCGCCGCGGGGTGTACCCAGGGCTGGGCGGTGAGTGCGTTGCGTTGGCCCAGGATCAGCGCCGCCACGGTGCGCCCGCCCAGGTTGCTGGCGCCCACGCCTTCGCCGCCATAGCCACCGGCCAGGGCGATTCCCTGCTCGGCATCGCACAGCATGTGCGGGCGAAAGCGCCGCGCCATGCCCAGGTTGCCGCCCCAGGCGTGGGTGATGTCGACGTTCTTGAGCTGCGGAAACAGCTCGCCGAACAGGTAGCGGCGCAGGCCGATTTCGCTGTCGCTGAGGGTGAAGTCTTCGCGCAGGCGCCCGGCGAAGCGATAGCCGCCGCGGGCGCCGAACACCAGGCGGTTGTCGGCGCTGCGCTGGCCGTAGGTGACCTGGCGGCTGTTTTCGCTGAAGGCCTGACCGGCGTTCAGCCCGATCTGCTCCCACACCTGCTCAGGCAGCGGCTCGGTGGCCACCAGCAGGCTCTGTACCGGCAACTGATAGCGACCCAGCGGCGGCAGCCCGACGGCATAGCCTTCCACCGCCGGCACCACCCACTGGCAGCGCACCTGTGCCTGGGCGGTGCGTACCTGACCCTTGTGCCAGTCGATGACCGGGCTGTTCTCGTAGAGCTTCACCCCCAGACGCTCGACGGCCCGGGCCAGGCCGCGCACCAGTTTGGCCGGGTGCACGGTGGCCACGTTCGGCGTGTAGATCGCCCCATAGGGCTTGGCGATGCGCAGCTGCGCGGCCAGCTCGACCGGGCTCAGCCAGCGATACTCGGCCTCGTTCAGGCCCTGCCGGTAGAGCTTTTGCAGGTAACTGCGCAGGCTCGCTTCCTGCTCGGGGTAGCGCGCCGCGCAATAAAGGGCGCCGCCCTTGCGGTAGTCGCAGTGGATGCCATCGCGCTCGAGCACCGTTTCCACTTCGTCGGGGATGCCGTGCAGCAGGTCATAGGCGTCGCGGCGCTGTTCGGGGGAGCAATCGGCCAGCAGGCGGTCTTCGCCCAGCAGGTTGCCCATCAGCCAGCCGCCGTTACGCCCCGAGGCGCCGAAGCCTGCGATGTTGGCCTCGACGATGGCGATGTTCAGGTGCGGTGCCTGGCGCTTGAGGTAGTAGGCGCTCCACAGGCCCGTGTAGCCGGCGCCGATGATGCATACATCCACGTCCAGGTCCTGGCGCAACGCCGGGCGCGCGATCAGCGGCTCGTCAAGCTGGTCCATCCAAAGGCTGATACTGCGCCATGCCTGCATTGTGTTCGGCTCCACATCCGTAACGGTGTGGGCCGATGCTAGGGCTGGGCGGGCGGATTGTCTTGCGTGCGTGTCCGCAGAGAAATCTGTTGCACGTAGGCTTTGGGCGACAGGCCGGTGTGCTGGCGAAAGCACTTGTAGAACGCCGACAGTGAATTGAAGCCGGCGGCGAAGGCCAGGTCATCGACCTTGGGCGCCGGCCCTGCGCGCTCCAGTTCAGCCAGCAGATGCTGCAGGCGGGCCTGGTTGACGTAGCGGTAGAAGCTCTGGCCCAGCACCTGGTTGAGCAGGTAGGAGATCTGGTTGCGGCTGTAGCCGCACTCGCGGGCGACCTGTTGCAGGTCCAGTTGCGGGTCCAGATAGGGTTGGCGACGGGTGAAGTAGTGCTGCAGGTCCTGGGCCATGAAGCTCAGCTGGCGCGGTGACAGGCCCAGGCGGCTGGCGGCCGGGCGCAGGCTGGGGTGGCCGGTGTGGCGTGAAGGCTCGCGCACCAGCGAGGCGTATTCGTTGACCTGCCAGATCAGGCCGTCGCGCACGGTGATGGCCTCGCTGGCACGAAACGCGGTGATGCCGTCGCCGCCGCGCAGCGTTACCTGGTACTGGATGAAGGCGGTGCAGCCGTCGGTGCGGATGCGGTCGCTGTGCACGATGTCCTCGCCGTCCTGGCGCGGCATGCTGGCGGCCACGTATTCGCGCAGCTCGGCCAGGTGCAGTACGCGGTTCTGGAAGAAGTCGTTGTACTGGATGTCGGGGTGATAGAGCGCCATCACGCCGTCGAGGTCGCGGTGTTTCCAGCACAGGTGGTAGCGCAGCACGGTGGCGGCGGTTTCGGCGGTGTGTTCGGGGCCGTCGGGGATCGGGTGTGCGGCCATGGGGCTGGCTCATTGGAGGTAGGAAAGCAGAATACCTGCAGGGCCCTATCGCGGGTCAAGCCCGCTCCCACAAGGACAGCAATGATCCGTGTGGGAGCGGGCTTGACCCGCGATTGCTGGCGCAGCGGTTCTAGAGAAACTGCTCCGCATAGTGGCACGCCACCTGCCGTGTATCCACTGGCCGGAACGCCGGCTCTTCACTGGCACAGCGCTCGGTGGCATACGGGCAACGCTTGTGGAACGCGCACCCCGGCGGTGGGTTCAACGGGTTGGGCAGCTCGCCCACGATCCTGATCTTTGGCTTGAGCGGGTCGGGGTGAATGGTCGGGGTCGCCGACAGCAGGGCCTGGGTGTAAGGGTGCAAAGGCCTGGCATAGATATCCTCCTTGGGCCCCATTTCCGCCGGGCGCCCCAGGTACATCACCAGTACCTGGTCGGCCACATGCCGCACCACCGCCAGGTTATGCGAGATGAACACGTAGGCGGTGTTGAACTCCTTCTGCAGGTCCATGAACAGGTTCAGCACCTGCGCCTGGATCGACACGTCCAGCGCCGAGGTCGGCTCGTCCGCCACCAGCACCTTGGGTTGCAGCATCATGGCCCGCGCCAGGGCGATGCGCTGGCGCTGGCCACCGGAGAACATGTGCGGGTAGCGCTGGTAGTGCTCGGGCCGCAGGCCCACCTGCTGCATCATCGCCTGCACCTTTTCGCGGCGTTCGGCCCTGGACAGCCGGGTGTTGATCAGCAGCGGCTCGGCCAGTTGGTCACCGACCTTCTGGCGCGGGTTGAGCGAGGCATAGGGGCTCTGGAACACCATCTGCACATCGCGGCGCAGTTGCCGGCGCTGCTGCTTGCTGGCACCGGCCACCTCCTGCCCGGCGATCTGCAACGAGCCCGACGACGGTTCCTCGATCAGGGTCAGGGCGCGGGCCAGGGTCGACTTGCCGCAGCCGGATTCGCCGACCACGGCCAGGGTCTTGCCGGCCTCCAGTTCGAACGACACCCCATTGAGGGCGCGTACCAGGGCATGGCCCTTGAACAGGCCCAGGGACACTTCGTAATGACGGGTGAGGTCACGGGCGGTCAGTACGACGCTCATCACGCCACCTCCTGGTTGAGCGGGTAGAAGCAGCGGGCCAGGCTGTGGGCCTTGGGGTCCAGGCTCGGACGCTGCTGGCGGCAGTGGTCCTGCACGTAGGGGCAGCGCGGCGACAGCAGGCAGCCGTGGGGCCGGTCGTAGCGTCCGGGCACGATGCCGGGCAGGGTCGCCAGGCGCTCGGCGCCTTCGCTGTGCTCGGGGATCGCTGCCAGCAGGGCTTCGCTGTAGGGGTGCGCAGGCACCTCGAACAGCTCGGGCACCTGGCCGACTTCCACTGCCTGGCCGGCATACATCACGCACACGCGGCGGGCGGTTTCGGCCACCACGGCAAGGTCGTGGGTAATCAGGATCAGCGCCATGTCCTGCTCTTTCTGCAGGTTGAGCAGCAGCTCCATGATCTGCGCCTGAATGGTCACGTCCAGCGCCGTGGTGGGCTCGTCGGCGATCAGCAGCTTGGGTTCGCCGGCAATCGCCATGGCGATTGCCACGCGCTGGCTCATGCCGCCGGAGAGTTGGTGGGGGTAGGCATCCAGGCGGCTTTCCGGGGCCGGGATCTCGACCTTCTTCAGCAGATCCAGCGCACGCTGGCGCGCCGCCTTGCCGCGCAGCCCCAGGTGCTGGCGCAGCACCTCCTCGATCTGGAAACCCACGGTGTAGCTGGGGTTGAGTGCGGTCATGGGGTCCTGGAAGACCATCGCCATGTCCTTGCCGACCACCTTGCGCCGCTGCCGGCCGCTCAGGGTGAGCATGTCGCTGCCGTTGAAGGTCAAGGCGTCAGCGGTGATGCGCCCGGGGGCGTCGATCAGGCCCATCAGCGCCATCATGGTCACCGACTTGCCCGAGCCGGACTCGCCGACAATCGCCAGCACCTCGCCCTTTTCCACGCTCAGGTCGAGGCCGTCGACCACCGGTACCGCCGAGGCGTCGCCGAAGCGCACGCTCAGGTTCTTGATGTGTAGAAGTGACATGGGCTTCTCCTCAGGCGGCATTCTTGAGTTTCGGGTCCAGCGCATCGCGCAGCCCGTCGCCCATCAGGTTGATTGCCAGCACGCTGAGCAGGATGGTCAGGCCCGGCAGGCTGACCACCCACCAGGCGCGTTCGATGTAGTCGCGGGCCGAGGCCAGCATGGTGCCCCACTCCGGGGTCGGCGGTTGCACGCCCAGGCCCAGGAAGCCCAGCGCGGCGGCATCGAGAATCGCCGAACTGAAACTCAGGGTGGCCTGCACGATCAGCGGCGCCATGCAGTTGGGCAGCACGGTCACGAACATCAGGCGCGGCAGGCGTGCCCCGGCCAGGCGCGCGGCGGTGACGTAGTCGCGGTTCAGTTCGCCCATTACCGCGGCGCGGGTCAGGCGCACGTAGGCCGGCAGCGAGACGATGGCGATGGCGATCACGGTGTTGATCAGGCCAGGGCCCAGGATCGCCACGATGGCCACCGCCAGCAGCAGCGAGGGCAGCGCCAGCATCACGTCCATCAGGCGCATGATGGACGGGCCAAGCAGGCGTGGGAAAAACCCGGCCAGCAGGCCCAGCAGCACGCCGGGGATCAGCGAGATCAGTACCGACGACAGGCCGATCAGCAGCGACAGGCGCGAACCCTGGATCAGCCGCGAGAGCAGGTCGCGGCCCAGCTCGTCGGTACCCAGCAGAAACTGCCACTGGCCGCCTTCGAGCCATACCGGCGGGGTCAGCAGGAAGTCGCGGTACTGCTCGCTGGGGTTGTGCGGCGCCACCCACGGGGCGAACAGCGCGCAGAACACGATCAGGCACATGAACAGCAGGCCGGCCACCGCGCCCTTGTTGCGCGAGAAGGCGTGCCAGAATTCCTTGTAGGGGGAGGGGTAGAGCAGGCTCTGGTCGAGCGGCGCGGCGTCGACGGCAGCGGTTTTTGCAAGCGGATTGGTCATGAGCGAAGGCCTCAGCGCTGATGTCGGATGCGTGGGTTGGCCAGGCCGTAGAGGATGTCCACGACGAAGTTGACCAGGATCACCAGGCAGGCAATCAACAGGATGCCGTTCTGTACCACGGGGTAGTCACGGGCGCCGATGGCTTCGATCAGCCATTTGCCGATGCCCGGCCAGGAAAAGATGGTTTCGGTAAGCACCGCGCCACCGAGCAACGTGCCGACCTGCAGGCCGACCACCGTAAGCACCGGGATCAGCGCGTTGCGCAGGCCGTGCACGAACACCACCCGTGCCGGCGACAGGCCCTTGGCCCGCGCGGTGCGGATGTAGTCCTCGCGCAGCACTTCGAGCATCGAGGAGCGGGTCATGCGTGCGATCACCGCCAGTGGGATGGTGCCGAGCACGATGGCCGGCAGGATCAGGTGCATCAACGCGTCCTTGAATGCGCCTTCCTCGTCGCTGAGCAGGGTGTCGATGAGCATGAAGCCGGTGGTCGGCTCGATGTCGTAGAGCAGGTCGATGCGCCCGGACACCGGCGTCCAGCCCAACCCGACCGAGAAGAACATGATCAGGATCAGGCCCCACCAGAAGATCGGCATCGAGTAGCCGGCCAGGGAAATGCCCATGACCCCGTGATCGAACAGCGAGCCGCGCTTGAGCGCGGCGATCACCCCGGCCAGCAGCCCGACGATGCCGGCGAACAGCAGCGCGGCCATGGCCAGTTCGAGGGTGGCGGGGAACAGCGCGAGAAACTCGTGCCACACGCTTTCGCGGGTACGCAGCGACTCGCCCAGGTCGCCCTGGGCCAGCTTGCCGACGTAGTCCAGGTACTGCTGCGCCAGCGGCTTGTTCAGGCCGAGCCGTTCCATGGCCTGGGCGTGCATCTCGGGGTCGACCCTGCGTTCGCCCATCATCACCTCCACCGGGTCACCGGGGATCAGGCGTATGAGCGCGAACGTGAGCAGGGTGATGCCGAAGAACGACGGGATCAATAGGCCTAGACGCCGTGCAATAAAACTAAACATCGTGTGGTGTACCTCATCAGCCTAAGGCATGCCTGCGAGCGCCCGGGGGCGGGCGCTGCAAGCGTTATCGTTCTACTTCACCCGCGTGGTGGCGAAGTTGTTGTTGGTCATCGGGTTGATGACGTAGCCCTCGACGTTCTCGCGCAGGGCGGTGAACACCTTCGGGTGGGCCATGTTGATCCACGGTTTGGCCTCATCGTACACCGCCAGTGCCTGGACATAGAGTGCGGCGCGTTGATCGGGGTCGGCGGTTTCGCGGGCGTGGTCGATCAGCACCTGGAATCGCGGGTTGCACCAGCGTGCGTAGTTTTCCCCATTCTTCGCTGCGGCGCAGCTGAGCAGCGGGGTCAGGAAGTTGTCCGGGTCGCCGTTGTCGCCCGCCCAGCCGGCCGACACCATGTCGGCTTCGCCGGCCTTGGCGCGGCGAAGCATCTCGGCCCATTCCATCACGCGGATGTCGACCTTCAGGCCGACCTGGGCGAGGTCGGCCTGAAGCATCTCGGCGCTCAGGCGCGGGTTGGGGTTGGTGGGCCCGCCGCCGTTGCGGGTGAACAGGGTGAGCACGGTGCCTTCGGGTACGCCGGCCTCCTTGAGCAGCGCGCGGGCCTGGTCCAGGTCGCGGGGCGGGTTGCGGTTCTGGCTGTTGTAGCCCATCAGGGTCGGCGGGTAGGGGTTCACCGCCAGCAGGGCGTTGCCCTTGCCGAACAGTTGCTCGACATGGTGTTCGCGATCGAAGGCCAGGTTGATGGCGCGCCGTACGCGCACGTCGCTCAGGTACCTGTGCTCGGTGTTGAGCGAGATGTAGCCGGTGGTCAGGGCCTCCATTTCGGCCACCTTCAGGCGCGCGTCGGCCTTGATGCCGGGTATGTCGTCGGGCTTGGGGTACAGCGCCACCTGGCATTCGTTGGCGCGCAGCTTCTGCAGGCGCACGTTGTTGTCGGGGGTGATGGCGAAGATCAGCGCATCGCTCGGCGGCTTGCCGCGAAAGTAGTCCGGGTTGGGCCTGTAGCGCACCTGCGCGTCCTTGTTGTAGCGCTGGAAGATGAACGGTCCGGTGCCGACCGGCTTGCTGTTGAGTTCGGCGGTGGTGCCGGCCTTGAGCAACTGGTCGGCGTATTCGGCGGAATAGATCGAGGTGAAGGCCATGGCCAGGTCGCGCAGAAACGGTGCCTCGGGGCGGGTCAGGTGAAACGCCACGGTGTGCGGGTCGAGCTTTTCCACCGACTTGAGCAGGTGCTGGAAACCCATGCTCTCGAAATAGGGGAAGCCGATGCTGGTCTTGTCGTGCCAGGGGTGGGCGGGGTCGAGCTGGCGCTGGAAGCTCCACAGCACGTCGTCGGCGTTCAGGTCGCGGGTGGGGGTGAAGTAGTCGGTGGTGTGGAATCTGACCCCGCTGCGCAGGTGAAAGGTGTAGGTCAGGCCGTCGGGGCTGACCTCCCAGCGTTCGGCCAGGGCCGGCTGCACCTCGGTGGTGCCGGGCTTGAAGTCCACCAGGCGGTTGAACAGGGTTTCTGCGGCGGCATCGGCGGTGACGGCCGTGGTGTACTGCACGATGTCGAAGCCCTCGGGGCTGGCCTCGGTGCACACCACCAGCGGCTTGGCCATCAGCGGGGCTGCGGCGCTCAACAGGATGGCTGCAAGGGCAGCCTGTAGGGTTGACTGTTTCATGACACTTCCCTGCATTCGATTAAACCAGCGTAGCCATCGCGGCCGATTCGGCGAATCGGCCGCGACCTGCCGCCCTAGAGGATGTTGAACGGAATGGTTGTGACCACGCGCACCTCGTTCAGGCTCCCGTCACCCTGCAATTTGCTGGCGCGGTGGGTGGTGTAGGTGGCGCGCACGGTGGTGTCCTTGAACGCGCCGCCTTGTACGGCATAGCTGGTGCCGATGCCCCATTCGTCGTGGTGCTCGCCGTCGAGGTTCTTCACGTCGTAGCCACCGCCCTTGTAGTGGGTGCCGTCGATGCCCCAGCCGCGGGCGTTGTACAGGTTGAACTTGAGGCCGGGCACGCCGAAGGGGGCCATGTTCAGCACGTAGCCGATCTGTAGTGATTTCTCGTTGGGGCCGTTGAAATCCGACAACAGCGAGTTGGCCAGGAAGATCGCGTTGGTGTCGTGCAGGTAGTCGAAGTACTCGTTGCCGTTGACCTGCTGGTAGGCGACCGACACGGTGTGCGCCTGGTGGGTCAGGGCCAGCGACAGGCTGAAGGTGTCGTTGTCGATGGCGCCCAGCTTGCTCTGGCCGGCGTCGCGGGTCTTGTAGTAGTTGAGCCCGGTGTTCAGGCCCAGCACCGCGTTGTCGCCCAGCAGGTGGTTGGCGCCGAAGTAGTACTGGTTCCAGAGGTCCTCGACCTTGGATACGTAGAGGCTGGTGCTCAGGCTCTGCAGCGGCTGGTAGTTGACCCCGGCCATGCTGACCCGGTCGGTGAACTGGCGGGAATCGCCATACTCGGAGCGAAACTTGCTCTGGCCCTGCTCGGTACGCATCGACACGCGGTCGAAGGTGCCCAGGTCGAAGCTCAGGTTGTCGAACTCGGCGCTGTGCAGGCTCACGCCCTGGAAGCTGGAGGGCAGTGCGCGGTTGCCGATGTAGGCGATCACCGGGGTGTCGATGGACTGGCGGCCGGCGGTGAGGGTGGTGTTTGACACCCGGGCCTTGAGGTTGGCCAGGCCGACCTTGCTCCACTGGTCGAGCACCTCGCCGTCGCGGTGGGTGAGGGTGCGGTTGTTCGGCCCGGCCACGCTGGCGCGACCGCGCTGCAGGGCTACCGCGTTGTACAGCGCCACTTCGGTGCTCAGGCCCACGGTGCCCTCGGTGAAGCCGGAGGTGTAGTTGAGGAGGGTGCCCTGGACCCAGTTGTCGCGGCTGCTGGTGGGGTGGCGGCTGCCGTCGCGCTTGCTGTACGACCACAGTGGCCCGCGGGTGGCGTGCTCGTGGGCGTACCAGTTGCGGGTCGAGCCGGACAGGCGCTGGCCGTCGAGAAAGCCGCTGGCCTGGGCCTGGTCGGAGGTGGTGCGCAGGGTAAGCGCAACGAAATCCTGGCTGACGGGCTCGGCCTGGGCCAGCGCGCTCAGGCCGCCAAGGGCCAGGGCAAGTGCTGCGTGTCGGGTAGGTCTCAAGGTGATGCTCCTTTGCATGTTTTTATTAGCCGCCGGGCCTCGTGAGCCCGGCGGGTGCGGCGGTGAACCTTGGGAGGGGGCGGGCAGAGGTCAGTCGACGCTGACGCCCGAAAAACTGTTGCGCCCGAACGGGCTGACCTTGAAGTCCTGTACCCGGACGCTCAGCGGTTGGTGCACGGTGGAGTGGGCGACCGGTGTGATCGGCACCTGCTGCTTCATGCGCTGCTGGGCCTGCTGGTAAAGCGCGGTGCGCGCGGCGGGGTCGGTGATGCGCTTGGCCTGCTGCACCAGGGCGTCGTATTCGGGGTCGCACCACATCGACACGTTGTTGCTGCCGATGGCACCGCAGCTGTAGAGGGTGCCCATCCAGTTGTCGGGGTCGCCGTTGTCACCGGTCCAGCCCAGCAGCATCACGTCGTGCTCGCCGTTCTTGGTGCGCTTGATGTACTCGCCCCATTCGTAGCTGACGATCTTCACGTCCAGGCCGACCTTGCCCCAGTCGGCCTGGAGCATCTCGGCCATCAGCTTGGCGTTGGGGTTGTAGGGGCGTTGCACCGGCATGGCCCACAGGGTGATGGGCGTGCCGGGCTTGACCCCGGCGGCCGCCAGCAGGGCGCGGGCCTTGTCGGGGTCGTAGCCGGCATCGCGGATGCTCGGGTCGTAGGACCACTGGGTGGGCGGCATGAAGTTCACGGCCAGTTGGCCGGCATCCTGGTACACCGCTTTGACGATGGCCGCCTTGTTCACCGCCATGTCCATGGCCTGGCGCACCTGCAACTGGTCGAACGGCGGGTGCTGCACGTTGTAGGCGATGTAGCCCAGGTTGAAGCCGGGCTGGTCGAGCATGTTGATCTTCGGGTCGGCGGCCAGGGCCTTGAGGTCGGCGGGGCGCGGGTTGACGGTGACCTGGCATTCCCCCTTGCGCAGCTTCTGCACCCGCACCGAGGCGTCGGTGTTGATCGAGAAGATCAGCTGGTCGAGCCTGACCTGTTGCGGGTCCCAGTAGTCGGGGTTGGCCCGGTAGCGGATCTGCGCATCCTTCTGGTAGCGCTGGAACACGAAGGGGCCGGTGCCGATCGGCTTCTGGTCGAAGTCGCTGAGCCGCCCGCTGGCCATCAGCTGGGTGGCGTATTCGGCCGAGACGATCGAGGCAAAGCCCATGGCCAGGTTCTGGATGAAGGCGGCATCGACGCTGTTGAGGGTGAAGACCACCGTGTAGGGGTCGCGCTTTTCGACCCGGGCGATGTTCTTGTCCAGGTCCATGCTGACGAAGTAGGGGAACTCGGCCGGGTAGGCCACGCGAAACGGGTGCTGCGGGTCGAGCATGCGCTGGAAGGTGAGCAACACGTCGTCGGCGTTGAAGTCGCGGGTGGGGGTGAAGTCCTTGTTGGCGTGGAACTTCACGCCCTGGCGCAGGCGGAAGGTATAGGTCAGGCCGTCATCGGAAACGTCCCAGCCGGTCGCCAGCGAGGGGATGACGCGGGTGGCGCCGCGTTCGAATTCCACCAGGCCGTTGTACAGCGGCTCGGCGGCGTCGTTTTCGATGGAGGTGGTGTACTGGGCGATATCGAAGCCGCCCGGGCTGCCCTCGGAGCAGAACACCAGGTTGCCCTTGGCCAGGGCTGTCGGGCCATAGGCCAGTGCCCCCAGGCCCAGCAGTGCGGCGAAAACCGGAGAAATACGCATGCGGTCCCATTCCTTTGTTGTTGTACGAGGCGTGGGGGGCGCGGCGACAGCAGGGTGCCAGCACCACCACGCGCTCCACGGTAGGGACGCAGGCGGCGGGCGTGCAGGTAAGGAAGTGGGTGTGAGGCGTGGGAAAAATCTTGGTGTGGTGTCGTAATTTTCAAGCAGGTATCAGTGCCCCGCGTGCACCGATGAGCTCGGCGCCCGCAGGGACAGGCTAAACATCGCGTTGCGTGTCTATTGGCTGACGCTTACGCCGTAGAAGGCATTCAGGCCGAAGGGGCTGATCTTGAAGTCCTGCACGGTCTTGCGCATCGGCTGGTACACCGTGGAATGGGCGATCGGGGTGATCGGCACCTGCGCCTTGATGATGTGCTGCGCCTGCTTGTACAGCTCGGTGCGTCGGGCCTGGTCGGGGGTGGCCTTGGCCTGCTTGATCAGCGCGTCGTAGGCGGGGTCGCACCATTTGGAGAAGTTGTTGCCGTTCACCGCGTCGCAGCCGTAGAGGGTGCCCAGCCAGTTGTCCGGGTCGCCGTTGTCGCCGCTCCAGCCGATCAGCATGGCGCCGTTCTCACCGGCCTTGGCGCGCTTCATGTATTCGCCCCACTCGTAGCTGACGATGCTGGCCTTGATGCCGATCTTCGCCCAGTCGGCCTGGATCATCTCGGCCATGAGCCGGGCGTTGGGGTTGTAGGGGCGTTGCACCGGCATGGCCCACAGGGTGATCTCGGTGCCCTCCCTGACCCCGGCCTCCTGCACCAGCGCCTTGGCTTTGGCCGGGTCGTAGGGCACGTCCTTGATGGTGTCGTCGTAGCTCCACTGGGTGGGCGGCATGGCATTGACCGCCAGTTGCCCCGCGCCCTGGTACACCGCGTCGATGATCTGCTGCTTGTTCACCGCCATGTCCAGGGCCTGGCGCACCTTGAGCTGGGCCATGGGGTTGGGCGCGGTGGTGCCCTTGATCGGGTCGGTCACGTTGTAGGCGATGTAGCCCAGGTTGAAGCCGGCCTGGTGCGGCAGGTTCAGGTTGGGGTCCGCTTCCAGCGACTTGAGGTCGGCCGGGCGCGGGAACAGGGTGATCTGGCATTCGTTCTTCTTGAGTTTCTGCATGCGCACCGACGGGTCGGTGGTGATGGCGAAGATCAGGTTGTCGATCTTCACGTCCTGCGGTTGCCAGTAGGTCTTGTTGCCCTTGAAGCGGATCTGCGCGTCTTTCTGGTACTTGGCGAACACGAAGGGGCCGGTGCCGATCGGCTTCTGGTTGATGTCGGCCGGCTTGCCCTGCTTGAGCAGTTGCTCGGCGTATTCGGCGGACTGGATCGAGGCGAAGCTCATGGCCATGTTCTGGATGAACGCGGCGTCCACGCTGGCCAGGGTGAACCTGACCGTGTGTTCGTCGAGTTTTTCGAGCTTGACGATGTTCTTGTCCATGCCCATGTCGGTGAAGTAGGGGAACTCGGTGGGGTAGGCCTTGCGAAACGGCAGGTTCCTGTCGAGCATGCGGTTGAAGGTGAACAGCACGTCATCGGCGTTGAAGGGGCGGCTGGGCTTGAAGTAGTCGGTGCTGTGGAACTGCACGCCTTCGCGCAGGTGGAAGGTGTAACTCAGGCCGTCGTCGCTGATGTCCCAGCGTGTGGCAAGCCCGGGGATCACCGCCGTACCGCCGCGTTCGAACTGGCTGAGGCGGTTGAAGACGGTCTCGGCCGAGGCGTCGAAGTCGGTGCTGGTGGTGTACTGGCCCGGGTCGAAGCCCGCCGGGCTGCCCTCGGAGCAGAACACCAGGTTGCTGGCCGCATGGGCCAGCGGTGCGCCGGCCAGCAGGCCTGCGCCGAGCAGGTAGGGAAGGACCGCGTGTTTGAGCATTGTTGGCCTCATCGATGTCATTGGTGCGCCGGGCGGCCAGTGGGGCCGCTCGGCGGGCAGGGAGGCTGGCCTGTTGACCAGCGCGACCCTCAAACCATAGCTGACAGCGATGCAGGCGTTGCCCGCGGGTGAATCAGGGCATCAGCACTTCGATGGTGCCGTCGGCGCTGAGGCTGACCTGGCTGGTACCGGCTTCGATTTCCGGGCTTGGCGCGGCTTCGGCGTCCATGCTGGCCTTCATCATCATGGCGCCGCGGGCGTAGGGGTGCGGGTAGCCGCTGCTGTTGAGGTTCAGGTTGACCACCTTGTAGCCCTTGCCGCCGAGGGCTTCGGTGGTCAGCTGGGCGCGGGCCTTGAAGGCGTCGATGGCATCCTTGAGCAGGGCGTCTTCGCTGCTCTTGCGGGTGGCCGGGGCGATGGCGAAATCCATCCCGCCCATCTTCAGGTCCTGCAGCAGCTCGCCGGTGAGCTTGGACAGCGCCGGGAAGTTCGCGCTTTCCAGGCGCAGCTCGGCACGTTCGCGCCAGCCGGTGATCTTCTGGTTCTTGTTGTCGTAGATCGGGTAGCTGTTGCGGCTGTCCTGGCTGAGCTTGACGTCCTTGACCGCACGGGCCTTTTCCAGCGCCTTGTTCATGCTGGTGGTGATCTCGTTGGCCAGCTTGGCCGGGTCGGAGTTCTGCGCCTCGGTATACAGGGTCACGACCATCAGGTCGCGGGCGACTTCCTTGCTGGCTTCGGCGCGCAGTGAAACCTGGTTGTAGCGAGGCTCGTCGGCCAGTGCCGCAAAGCTGGCAAACAGGCCGGTCGCGAGGACGAGGGTGGTACTGGCGCGAGACACAGTGTGCATGGGCAACTCCTTGAAATTGAGGCGTGGCGGCGGTCGATCCCGACCACGCAGACCCCATCAGACTCGCACAAACCGACGAGGTTCAAAAAGCCATCATCGATGCCGGTGTGCCTGTGGCGCTTTGCCGCATTGCTGCAGCGCGGGGTGCAGCTTGGGTATACTCGCCACGATTCACCTGGAGCACTCATCAGGAGAGCTCATGCTCGCCCCCGTACTCATGCTGTCTGCCACACGTCAGAACCTCTGGCGCCTGACCTTCATCCGCACCCTGGTGCTGGCCGCCCAGGCCGGTTCGGTGGCGGTCGCCTACTGGACCGAACTGCTGCCACTGCCGTGGCTGGCGCTGAGCATCACCCTGGGGTTCTCCATGGTGCTGTGCGTGCTCACGGCCATCCGGCTGCGCACCTCGCTGCCGGTCACCGAGCTGGAGTATGCGGTTCAGCTGGCCTGCGACCTGCTGATCCACAGTGCGCTGCTGTATTTTTCCGGGGGCTCGACCAACCCCTTCGTGTCCTATTACCTGGTGCCCCTGGCGATTGCCGCGGTGACGCTGCCATGGCTGTATTCGCTGATTCTGTCGGGCATTGCGCTGGTGGCCTACACCCTGCTGCTGGTGCAGTACTTCCCGCTCGAAACCTTCCCCATGGCCCGCGAGAAGATGCAGATCTACGGCATGTGGCTGAGTTTTGCCCTGGCCGCCGGGGTGATCACCTTCTTTGCCGCCAAGATGGCCGAAGAGCTGCGTCGCCAGCAGCAGTTCCAGGCCCAGCGCCGCGAGGAAGGCCTGCGCGACCAGCAACTGCTGGCCGTGGCCACCCAGGCCGCCGGTGCCGCCCATGAGCTGGGCACGCCGCTGGCGACCATGAGCGTGCTGATCAACGAGATGCGCCAGGACCACACCGACCCGCTGCTGCAGGAAGACCTGGAGACGCTGCAGGAGCAGGTCAAGCAGTGCAAGCACACCTTGCAGAACCTGGTGCGCGCCGCCGAGGCCAACCGGCGCATGGCGGTGCAAGAGCAGGAGGCGAGCTTCTGGCTGGACGAGGCGCTCAACCGCTGGCACCTGATGCGCCCCGAGGCCAGCTATCGCTTCCAGCGCCTGGGCCAGGGTACGGTGCCGCGCCTGGCGCCGCCGCCGGACCTGACCCAGGCCCTGCTGAACCTGTTGAACAATGCAGCCGATGCCTGCCCCAATGACCTGGAGGTGTACCTGGACTGGGACGCCGAGGACATCGTGATCAGCATTCGCGACCATGGCCCCGGCGTGCCGGTGGCGATCGCCGAGCAGATCGGCAAACCCTTCTTTACCACCAAGGGCAAGGGCTTCGGCCTTGGCCTGTTCTTGAGCAAGGCCAGCGTGACCCGTGCTGGCGGCTCGGTAAAACTCTATAGTCATGAGGAAGGCGGTACGCTCACCGAGCTGCGCCTGCCGCGTGACGCGCGAGGAGACGTGTGATGAGTGATGAAATTCAGGCTGAAGGCGAAGAGCTGCCGCACCTGCTGCTGGTGGATGACGACGCCACGTTTACCCGGGTGATGGCCCGGGCCATGAGCCGGCGCGGGTTTCGCGTGAGCACGGCGGGTTCTGCCGAAGAGGGCCTGCAGATTGCCCAGCAGGACGTGCCGGACTACGCCACGCTGGACCTGAAGATGGAGGGCGACTCCGGGCTGGTGCTGCTGCCCAAGCTGCTGGAACTGGACCCGGAGATGCGCGTGGTGATCCTCACCGGCTATTCGAGCATTGCCACCGCGGTGGAGGCGATCAAGCGCGGCGCCTGCAATTACCTGTGCAAGCCGGCCGATGCCGACGACGTGCTGGCGGCGCTGGCGTCCGAGCACGCCGACCTGGACACGCTGGTACCGGAAAACCCGATGTCGGTGGACCGCCTGCAGTGGGAGCACATCCAGCGTGTGCTGACCGAGCATGAGGGCAATATCTCGGCCACGGCGCGGGCGCTGGGCATGCACCGGCGTACCCTGCAGCGCAAATTGCAGAAGCGCCCGGTTCGGCGCTGAACCTCAGGGCCTCTTCGCCGGCAAGGCCGGCGAAGAGGCTGCATGGCAGCCCCAAGGTTGACGTATGATTAGCTCCCTAACGACGCCGACGGGACCACCTGCATGCTCGCCCTTTTTCTCCAGACCCTGAACATCACCGCGCCGGTGTTCGCGATGATGTTCATGGGCGTGCTGCTGCGCCGCATCAACGCCATCAACGACAGCTTCATCCAGACCGCCTCGGCCCTGGTGTTCAACGTGAGCATGCCGGCGCTGCTGTTTCTGGGCATCTACCACGCCGATCTCGAGGCGGCGGTCCAGCCCTCGCTGCTGCTGTACTTCACCGTCGCCACCCTGGGCAGTTTCGGCCTGGCCTGGCTGATCGCGATCTGGCGCTGCCCCCGTGAAGATCGCGGCATCTACGCCCAGGGCGGCTTTCGCGGCAACAATGCGGTCATCGGCCTGGCGCTGGCCGGGAGCATGTACGGCGATCACGGCATCTCCATCGGCGCGGTGCTGGCCGGGCTGGTGATCCTGCTCTACAACTCGCTGTCGGCCGTGGTGCTGGCGGTGTACAGCCCGACCATCAAGTCCGACCCCTGGAGCATCCTCAAGAGCATCCTGCGCAACCCGCTGATCATCAGTGTGCTGGTGGCCGGCGTGCTGGCGTATGCCAAGGTGGGGCTGCCCAACTGGCTGCTGACCTCCGGTGACTACCTGGCGCAGATGACCCTGCCGCTGGCGCTGATCTGCATCGGCGGCACGCTGTCGATGGCCTCGTTGCACGCCAGCGGGCGCATGGCGCTGAGTGCCAGCCTGGTAAAGATGGTGTGGCTGCCGCTGCTGGCCACCTTCGGTGCCTGGTTGTGCGGCTTTCGCGGCGCGGAGCTGGGGGTGCTGTTCCTGTACATCGCCAGCCCCACCGCCGCGTCCAGCTACGTGATGGCGCGCGCGGCCAACGGCAATCACCAGCTGGCCGCCTCGATCATCGTGATTACCACGCTGATGGCCGCAGTTACGACGAATATCGGCATATTTATCTTGCAGTGGGGCGGCTGGATCTAGATCCTGTCGCCCACACTCAAAATAACGGCCTCCCTGCCTGAGGACACTTCATGCAAGACCAGATCACGCCCGAGCGTTTGCATCGCGGCCTGAAGAACCGTCACATCCAGTTGATCGCGCTGGGCGGCGCCATCGGCACCGGGTTGTTCCTGGGCATCGCCCAGACCATCCAGATGGCAGGCCCTGCCGTGCTGCTGGGCTACGCCATCGCCGGCCTGATGGCCTTTTTCATCATGCGTCAGCTGGGTGAGATGGTGGTCGAGGAACCGGTGGCGGGCAGCTTCAGCCACTTTGCGCACCGCTACTGGAACGAGTTCGCCGGCTTCGTCTCGGGCTGGAACTACTGGGTGGTCTATGTGCTGGTGGGCATGGCCGAGCTGACGGCGGTGGGTATCTACGTGCAGTACTGGTGGCCGGACTTCCCCACCTGGGCCACTGCAGCGATCTTCTTCGTGGCGATCAACCTGATCAACCTCACCCAGGTCAAGGTGTACGGCGAGCTGGAATTCTGGTTCGCGCTGGTCAAGGTGATCGCCATCGTCAGCATGATCGGTTTCGGCGCCTGGCTGCTGGCCAGCGGCAGCGGCGGGCCGGATGCCAGCGTGGCCAACCTGTGGCAGTACGGCGGGTTCTTCCCCAATGGCATCACCGGGCTGGTGATGGCGATGGCGGTGATCATGTTCTCCTTCGGCGGGCTGGAGCTGGTCGGCATCACCGCGGCCGAGGCGGACAACCCGCGCTACAGCATTCCACGCGCGACCAACCAGGTGGTGTACCGCATCCTGATCTTCTACATCGGCGCACTGGCGGTGCTGCTGTCGCTGTACCCCTGGCAGAAGGTGGTGCAGGGCGGCAGCCCGTTCGTGATGATCTTCCACAACCTGGACAGCAACCTGGTGGCCACCATTCTCAACGTGGTGGTGCTGACTGCCGCGCTGTCGGTGTACAACAGCTGCGTGTACTGCAACAGCCGCATGCTGTTCGGCCTGGCCAGCCAGGGTGATGCGCCGCGCGCACTGCTCAAGATCAACCGTCGTGGCGTGCCGCTGGCGGCGCTGGGCGTATCGGCGGTGGCCACCGGCCTGTGCGTGCTGATCAACTATCTGATGCCGGGCGAAGCCTTCGGCCTGCTGATGGCGCTGGCGGTGTCGGCACTGGTGATCAACTGGGCGAGCATCAGCATCACCCACCTGAAGTTTCGCAAGGCCAAGATCGCTGCCGGCGAGTCGACCTTCTACAAGAGCTGGGGGCACCCGGTGACCAATTACCTGTGCCTGGCGTTCATCGTGCTGATTCTGGTGGTGATGTACCTGACCCCGCCGATCCGCATCTCGGTACTGCTGATTCCGGCCTGGATCGCCACCCTGGGCGTGGCGTTCTGGCTCAAGAAGAAGGGGCAGAAGGCCGCCGCCGTCGCCGGCTGACGACCCTGCGGGGTGATCGGTCAGCCCTGCTGGTAGCTGTCGATCACTTCCTGGGCGGCGCGAAACGCATCGATCGCCGCCGGTACGCCCGCGTACACGGCGCAATGCAGCAACGCCTCGCGAATCTCTTCCACCGTACAGCCGTTGTTCAGGGCGCCACGCACGTGGCCCTTGAGCTCCTGCGGGCACTTGAGCGCGGTCAGCGCCGCCAGGGTGATCAGGCTGCGGGTTTTCAGCGGCAGGCCCTCGCGGCTCCACACGCTGCCCCAGGCGTGCTCGTTGACGAACGCCTGCAGCGGCTCGGTGAACTCGGTGGCATTGCCCAGTGCACGGTCCACGAATGCATCGCCCATGACCTGGCGGCGAACCTGTTCGCCGGTTTTGTTGCTCTCGCCCATGTTGTTTTCCTTAGTGTTGGCGGCGCCAGGCGCGCACGGTGGTGTACATCAGCACCACCGCCAGCGTCGGCAGGACATAAAGCAGCATCAGCTGCTCCAGACGGTTGGCCAGCGGCATGCCGGTGGTGAAGGCCACCACGTGCAAACCATAGGCCAGGTAAAGACACAGGAACACCAGACCTTCGGCGCGGGTGACGCGGTAGCCGGAATAGAACACCGGCAGGGTCAGCACGGCCACGCCGAGCATCACCGGCAGGTCGAAGGCCAGCGCGTTGGGCGAGATCGACAGCGGCACCGGGGCCACCAGCGCGGTCAGCCCGAGCACCGCCAGCAGGTTGAACAGGTTACTGCCGATCACGTTGCCCACGGCGATTTCACGCTCGCCGCGCAAGGCGGCAATCAGCGAGGTGGCCAGCTCCGGCAGCGAGGTGCATACCGCCACCACGGTCAGGCCGATCACCCGCTCCGACAGGCCCAGGTCGACGGCCACTTCCACTGCTGCCTCCAGCAACAGGTGCCCGGCCAGGCTCAGCAGGCCCAGGCCGGTGAGCATCAGTGCCAGGGTGCCGAACCAGAAGCCGACGCCACGCTGCGGCCGCGGGCCGGGGGCGGGGTAGGTGCGTGCGTGGTGGCGTGACTGGTGCCACAGGATGGCCAGGTAGGCAACCAGCCCGAGCAGCAGCAGGGCGCCTTCGAGGCGGCCGATGCGTTCGTCCAGGGCCAGCAGGTACACCAGCAGGCTGGCGCCGATCATCAGTGGGATGTCCAGGCGTACCAGTTGCCGCGAAACGCGCAGGGGGATGATCAGAGCGGCCAGGCCCAGGGTGACCAGCACGTTGAAGATGTTGCTGCCGATCACGCTGCCCACCGCCACGTCGGGTGCGCCGGTGTAGGCCGCCTGCAGGCTCACGGTCAGTTGCGGGGCGCTGCTGCCGAAGGCCACCAGGCTCAGGCCGATGATGAGAGGACGCACCTGCAGGCTGGCGGCCAGGCGCAGGGCGGCGCGCACCAGCAGTTCGGCGCCGGTGATCAGCAGCAGCAGGCCCAGGGCCAGTTGCAGCAGGCTGAAGGTGGGTAAAGCGGCCAGGTCGAAAATGGTCGTGCTCCGAAGCAGGGTCAGTTGCTGAGACTTTGTACCCGTACCCGCGCGGTTCCGCTACGGAGCATGCCCAGTTGGTCGGCGGCGGCGCGTGACAGGTCGATGAGTCGACCCCGGGTATGCGGGCCGCGGTCGTTGATGCGTACCACGACGCGGCGGTCGTTGGCGAGGTTGGTGACCTGCACGCGGGTGCCGAAGGGCAGGCTGCGATGGGCGGCGGTCAGGCCGTGCTGGTCGAAGGGTTCGCCACTGGCGGTGCGTTTGCCGTGATGGCGGGAACCGTAATAGGAGGCGGTGCCGGTCTGGTCGTAACCGCGGGGGTCGAGGGTGTGGCTGGCACAGCCGGCGAGCAGGGTGAAAAGCGCGAGCAGTGCGCTGAGGGGACGCCACATGTATCCGGTTACTCCGTGGTGTGGTCTTCGTCGGCAGCGCCGGCTCCTGCAGGGATTGGTGCGTCCTTGTAGGAGCCGGCGTTGCCGGCGAATGCAGGCGACGCGGTTCAGCCTTCGAGCTTGCTCTTGAGCAATTGGTTCACCTGTTGCGGGTTGGCCTTGCCCTTGGACGCCTTCATCGCCTGGCCGACGAAGAAGCCGAACATCTTGCCGCGCTTGGCCTCGTCCGCCGCGCGGTACTGCTCGACCTGCTCGGCGTTGGCCGCCAGCACTTCGTCCAGCACCTTCTCGATCGCGCCGGTGTCGGTCACCTGTTTCAGGCCTTCTGCCTCGATGATCTGGTCGGCATCGCCTTCACCGGCGGCCATCTTCTCGAACACCACCTTGGCGATCTTGCCGCTGATGGTGTTGTCCAGAATGCGCTGCAGCATGCCGCCCAGTTGCGCGGCGCTGACCGGCGCCTGGTCGATTTCCAGGCCCAGCTTGTTCAGCAGGCTGCCCAGCTCGACCATGACCCAGTTGGCCGCCAGCTTGGCATCGCCACACACACCGACCACCTGCTCGAAGTAGTCGGCCTGCTCGCGGCTGGAGGCCAGCACGTTGGCGTCGTAGGCCGACAGGCCGAACTGGCTCTGGAAGCGCTCGCGCTTCTGCGGCGGCAGTTCGGGCAGGGTGGCGCGGATGGCGTCGAGGAACGCCGGCTCGATGACCACCGGCAGCAGGTCCGGGTCGGGGAAGTAACGGTAGTCGTTGGCCTCCTCCTTGCTGCGCATGGAGCGGGTCTCGTCCTTGTTCGGGTCGTACAGGCGGGTTTCCTGGATCACCCGGCCGCCATCCTCGATCAGTTCGATCTGGCGCTGCACCTCGGTGTTGATCGCCTTCTCGATGAAGCGGAACGAGTTGACGTTCTTGATCTCGCAGCGGGTGCCGAACTCGACCTGGCCCTTGGGCCGGATCGACACGTTGCAGTCGCAGCGCAGCGAGCCCTCGGCCATGTTGCCGTCGCAGATGCCCAGGTAGCGCACCAGTGCGTGGATCGCCTTGACGTAGGCCACGGCTTCCTTGGCGCTGCGCATTTCCGGCTCGGAGACGATTTCCAGCAGCGGCGTGCCGGCGCGGTTCAGGTCGATGCCGGTGGCGCCGCTGAAGTCTTCGTGCAGGCTCTTGCCGGCGTCTTCCTCCAAGTGTGCGCGGGTGATGCCGATGCGCTTGACGGTGCCGTCTTCAAGGGCGATGTCCAGGTAGCCCTTGCCGACGATCGGCAGCTCCATCTGGCTGATCTGGTAGCCCTTGGGCAGGTCGGGGTAGAAGTAGTTCTTGCGCGCGAACACGTTGTGCTCGCCGATTTCGGCGTCGATCGCCAGGCCGAACATGCAGGCCATGCGCACGGCTTCTTCGTTGAGCACCGGCAGCACGCCGGGCATGCCCAGGTCGATCAGGCTGGCCTGGGTGTTCGGCTCGGAGCCGAACGTGGTGGCGCTGCCGGAGAAAATCTTCGACTGGGTGGCGAGCTGGGTATGAATTTCCAGCCCGATCACAACTTCCCATTGCATGTGTCTGTCCCTCAGAAGCCGGTAGGTGCGCGGGTGTGCCAATCAGTCACTTGCTGATAGCGGTGCGCGACGTTGAGCAGGCGGCCTTCCTGGAAATACGGGGCCAGCAGTTGCACGCCGACCGGCAGGCCGTCGACAAAACCGGCCGGCATCGACAGGCCTGGCAGGCCGGCGAGGTTGGCGGTGATGGTGTAGACGTCTTCCAGGTAGGCGGCGACCGGGTCGCTGTTCTTGGCGCCAAGCTTCCAGGCCGGGTTGGGCGTGGTCGGGCCGAGAATCACGTCGACCTCTTCGAAGGCGGCCATGAAGTCGTTCTTGATCAGGCGGCGAATCTTCTGCGCCTGCAGGTAGTAGGCATCGTAGTAGCCGGCCGACAGCGCGTAGGCGCCGACCATGATGCGCCGCTGCACCTCGGGGCCGAAGCCTTCACCGCGCGAACGCTTGTACAGGTCGGTGAGGTCCTTGGGGTCTTCGCAGCGGTAGCCGAAGCGCACGCCGTCGAAACGCGAGAGGTTGGACGAAGCTTCGGCCGGGGCGATGACGTAGTACGCAGGGATCGCGTGCTGCATGTTCGGCAGGCTGATCTGCTTGACCACCGCGCCGAGCTTTTCCAGCTCCTTGACGCTGGCCTGGATCAGGTCGGCGATGCGCGGGTCCAGGCCGGCACCGAAGTATTCCTTCGGCAGGCCGATGCGCAGGCCCTGCAGCGAGGCGTTGAGCGGGGCGCTGTAATCGGGCACCGGTTCGTCGATGCTGGTGGAGTCCTTGGCGTCGAAACCGGCCATGGCCTGCAGCAGCAGCGCGCAGTCTTCGGCGGTACGCGCCAGCGGGCCACCCTGGTCGAGGCTGGAGGCGTAGGCAATCATGCCCCAGCGCGACACGCGACCGTAGGTCGGCTTGAGGCCGGTGAGGTTGGTCAGCGCCGCCGGCTGGCGGATCGAACCGCCGGTGTCGGTGCCGGTGGTGGCCGGCAGCAGGCGCGCGGCCACGGCAGCGGCCGAACCGCCGGACGAACCGCCCGGCACGTGTTCGAGGTTCCACGGGTTCTTCACCGCGCCGTAGTGGCTGGATTCGTTGGCCGAACCCATGGCGAACTCGTCCATGTTGGTCTTGCCCAGGGTGACCATGCCGGCCTCGGCCAGCTTGCTGACCACGGTGGCGTCATACGGCGAGACGAAGTTGTCGAGCATCTTCGAGCCGCAGCTGGTGCGCACGCCCTGGGTGCAGAACAGGTCCTTGTGGGCGATGGGGGCGCCCAGCAGGGCGCCGGTTTCACCGCCAGCACGGCGGGCGTCGGCGGCACGCGCCTGGTCCAGGGCCAGGTCTTCGGTGACGCTGATGAAACTGTTGATTTGCGGGTCGAGCTGCTGGATGCGCGCCAGCAGCGTGCGGGTCAGCTCTTCGGCAGAAAAGGCTTTGTCGGCGAGTCCGCGGGCGATCTCGGCCAGGGTCAGTTGATGCATGGCAGGCTCTATTCCCTTACTCGATGACTTTAGGAACCAGGTACAGGCCGCTTTCGGTCGCCGGGGCGATGGCCTGGTAGCTGTCTCTCTGGTTACTTTCTGTTACCACGTCGGCACGCAGGCGCTGACGGGCTTCAAGGGGGTGGGCCAGTGGCTCGATGCCAGTGGTGTCGACCGCTTGCATCTGGTCGACCAAACCCAGAATACTGTTCAAGGCATCGGTAGTGCGCGGAAGATCGGCTTCATTGAGGCCCAGGCGGGCCAGGTGAGCGATCTTTTCCACGTCGCAGCGTTCAAGCGCCATGGGGATCTCCAGGGGAAAACAAAAAACGGAATTGGTCCGCGAATGAGGAACATGCTGGCAGATTTACGGTCATAAGGCCGCGATTGTGTGCTGGCTTGCTCGGAAAAACTGCCAATTTAACATATTGGCGCCTTGCCCAAAATCCCCGCCGTTGTTAGAGTTTGCCGCACTTTTTTACCCACGCGTTGCCTAGGGTCACTTTCCCATGTTCAAGAAACTGCGTGGCATGTTTTCCAGCGATCTTTCCATCGACCTGGGCACTGCCAACACCCTTATTTACGTGCGTGAGCGCGGTATCGTCCTGAATGAGCCTTCGGTTGTGGCCATTCGTACTCACGGCAACCAGAAAAGTGTCGTCGCTGTCGGCACCGAGGCCAAGCGCATGCTCGGCCGTACGCCCGGCAATATCGCTGCCATTCGTCCGATGAAGGACGGCGTGATCGCCGATTTCAGCGTCTGCGAAAAAATGCTGCAGTACTTCATCAACAAGGTTCACGAAAACAGTTTTCTGCAGCCCAGCCCTCGCGTGCTGATCTGCGTTCCGTGCAAGTCGACCCAGGTAGAGCGCCGCGCCATTCGCGAGTCGGCCCTCGGTGCCGGTGCCCGTGAAGTGTTCCTGATCGAAGAGCCAATGGCCGCCGCCATCGGTGCCGGCCTGCCGGTCGAGGAAGCCCGTGGTTCGATGGTCGTCGATATTGGTGGTGGTACCACCGAAATCGCACTGATCTCCCTCAATGGTGTGGTGTACGCCGAATCCGTGCGTGTGGGTGGCGACCGTTTCGACGAGGCCATCGTCACCTACGTGCGCCGCAACTACGGCAGCCTGATCGGCGAGTCCACTGCCGAGCGTATCAAGCAGGAAATCGGTACTGCCTACCCGGGCGGCGAAGTGCGTGAAGTCGACGTACGCGGCCGCAACCTGGCCGAAGGCGTGCCACGTGCCTTCACCCTGAACTCCAACGAAGTGCTCGAAGCCCTTCAGGAATCGCTGGCGACCATCGTGCAGGCGGTCAAGAGCGCCCTGGAGCAATCGCCACCGGAGCTGGCTTCGGACATCGCCGAGCGCGGCCTGGTGCTGACCGGTGGTGGTGCGCTACTGCGCGACCTGGACAAGCTGCTGGCCCAGGAAACCGGCCTGCCGGTGATCGTCGCCGAAGACCCGCTGACCTGTGTCGCCCGTGGCGGCGGTCGCGCGCTGGAGATGATGGACAAACACACCATGGACCTGCTCTCCAGCGAGTGATTTGCTGACCGCCCACCCCGTCCCCCGGTTTACAGGTAGCGCCCACAGTGCTACCTGTATGTGCTGGTGGCGCGTGTGGGCGTCGTTTCCATCCATCCTGCAAGCAGGCCGGTGCGTTGCCGTATGAATGACCCCCTGAATCTTCGAGGAGCGGCCTATTAAACCGCTTTTCGCCAAAGGCCCTTCGCTGGGCGTGCACCTGCTTGTGCTGGTTGTGCTGTCTATCGCCCTGATGGTGGTGGACGCCCGCTTTACCTTGCTCAAGCCGCTGCGCAGCCAGATGGCGCTGGTGCTGATGCCTTCCTATACCATCAGCGACTTCCCGCAACGCATGTGGCAGGGCGTGGCCAGCCAGTTCGGCAGCCGCACCGAGCTGATCGCCGAGAACGAGAAACTCAAGACCGAAGCCTTGCTGCTGCAAGGTCGCCTGCAGAAGCTGGCGGCCCTGACCGAGCAGAACGTGCGCCTGCGCGAGTTGCTCAACTCCTCGGCACTGGTCAACGAGAAGGTCGAGGTGGCCGAGCTGATCGGCGTCGACCCCAACCCATTTACCCACCGCATCCTGATCAACAAGGGCGAACGCGACGGCGTGGTGCTGGGCCAGCCGGTGCTCGACGCCCGTGGCCTGATGGGCCAGGTGGTCGAGCTGATGCCGTACACCTCGCGGGTGCTGCTGCTCACCGACACCACCCACAGCATTCCGGTGCAGGTCAACCGCAACGGCCTGCGCGCGATTGCCAGTGGCACCGGCAATCCCGAACGCCTGGAACTGCGCCACGTGGCCGACACCGCCGACATCAAGGAAGGCGACCTGCTGGTCAGTTCCGGCCTGGGCCAGCGCTTCCCGGCCGGCTACCCGGTGGCCACGGTGCGCGAGGTGATCCACGACTCCGGGCAGCCGTTCGCCATCGTGCGGGCGGTGCCGACCGCGGCGCTCAACCGCAGCCGCTACATGCTGCTGGTGTTTTCCGACAGCCGTACCCCCGAACAGCGCGCCGCCGATGCCGCGCAGGCTCAGGAAGCGGCTGATCGCCAGGCGCAGAGCCCGATCGATGGCAGCATGCCGGCTGCCGCGCCGGGCACACCTGCCACACCCGCTGCGCCGGGCACGCCTGCGCCAACCCCTGCACCTGCTCCTGCCGCCGCGCCCGCTGCCCCTGCAGCCGCCCCGGCCACTTCTCGGGAGAGACACTGATGAGCAGTACCCGTAGCCGCAACGGTTGGGTGGTCTGGTTGACCTTCCTGATCGGCCTGCTGCTGAGCGTGTGGCCCACGCTGCCGTTCATGGAGATTTTCCGTCCGCTGTGGCTGGCCCTGCTGCTGGCCTTCTGGACGCTGCACCTGCCGCACAAGGTCGGCATGACCACCGCATTCGTGCTGGGGCTTGCCGAGGACGTGCTGTACGGCACGCTGCTGGGGCAGAACGCCCTGGTGCTGGTGCTTATCACCTTCCTGGTGCTGTCGCTGCAGCAGCGCCTGCGCATGTTCCCCATGTGGCAGCAGAGCCTGGTGATTCTGGTGATCTTCGGCCTGGCCCAGCTGGTTCAGCTGTGGCTCAGCGCCCTGACCGGCAACCGCCAGCCGACCCTGGCGCTGGTGTGGCCGGCGGTGATCAGTGCGCTGCTGTGGCCCTGGATCAGCTTCGCCTTGCGCGGCCTGCGCCGACGCCTGAGTATCAACTGATTCGCGTTGCCCACCGACGCTGACACGGAGACGTCACATGACCCCGCTGTACCTGGCCTCTGGTTCGCCACGCCGACGTGAGCTGCTCTCCCAGATCGGCGTGCCGTTCACCCCGGTGGCCGCCAGCATCGATGAAACCCCTCTGGATGCCGAACCGGCTGACGCCTATGTCGAGCGCCTGGCGCGCGAGAAGGCGGCTGCCGGCCTGGCGGTGTTGCGCGCCAGCGGCGTGGAAGGGCACCTGGCGGTACTGGGCGCCGACACTGCGGTGGTGCTCGACGGGCAGATCCTCGGCAAGCCGCAGGGGCAGGCCGACGCCCTGGCCATGCTGGCCGCATTGTCCGGACGCGAGCACGACGTGCTGACGGCAGTGGCGGTGACCGATGGCGAGCGCTGCCTGAGCGTGAACGTTGCCAGCCGCGTCAGCCTGCGCCCCATCAGCCCCGAACAGGCCCTGGCCTACTGGGCCAGCGGCGAGCCGCAGGACAAGGCCGGCAGCTACGCGATCCAGGGCCTGGCGGCAATTTTCGTCAAGGCGCTGCAGGGCAGCTACTCGGCGGTGGTCGGCTTGCCGCTGAGCGAAACCGCCGAGCTGCTGGAGCAATTTGCCATTCCCTGCTGGCAAGGCCTGCCGCCCCGTTGAGCGAGGAACTGCCCGTACCCCTTTAATTGCTCGCCAGCGACCGCCGGGCAATCCATCATTAGCTGAAGACCTTTGACGAGAGCCTGCCATGAGTGAAGAGATTCTGATCAATATCACGCCGATGGAATCACGCGTGGCGGTGGTGGAGAACGGTGTTCTTCAGGAGGTGCACGTCGAGCGCACCCAGCGGCGGGGCATCGTCGGCAACATCTACAAGGGCAAGGTGGTGCGGGTGCTGCCCGGCATGCAGGCGGCGTTCGTCGACATCGGCCTGGAGCGCGCGGCGTTCATCCACGCCTCGGAAATCTCCCAGCGCGAAGGCGCCAGTGTCGAGACCATCAGTGCCCTGGTGCACGAAGGCCAGAGCCTGGTGGTGCAGGTGACCAAGGACCCGATCGGCTCCAAGGGCGCACGCCTGACTACCCAGCTGTCGATCCCGTCGCGCTATCTGGTGTACATGCCGCGTACCAGCCATGTGGGCATCTCGCTGAAGATCGAGGACGAAGGCGAACGCGAGCGGCTCAAGCAGGTGGTCACCGACTGCATCGCCCAGGAAAACATCCAGGACGCCGGCGGGTTCATCCTGCGCACCGCGGCCGAGGGCGCCGGCGCCGACGAGATCGTCATGGACATCCGCTACCTGCGTCGCTTGTGGGACCAGATCGGGGCCCAGATCAAGACCGTTGGCGCACCCACCGAAATCTACGAAGACCTGGGCCTGGCCCTGCGTACCCTGCGCGACCTGGTCAACCCCAAGATCGAGAAGATCCGCATCGATTCACGGGAAACCTTCCAGAAGACCACGCAGTTCGTCGCCGAGCTGATGCCGGAAATCGCCGACCGCCTGGAGCATTACCCGGGGGAGCGGCCGATCTTCGACCTGTATGGCGTCGAGGACGAGATCCAGCGCGCCCTGGAGCGCAAGGTGCCGCTCAAGTCCGGCGGCTACCTGGTGGTCGACCCGGCCGAGGCGATGACCACCATCGACGTCAACACCGGGGCCTTCGTCGGCCACCGCAACCTCGAAGAGACCATCTTCAAGACCAACCTGGAGGCTGCCACGGCGATTGCCCGCCAGCTGCGCCTGCGCAACATCGGCGGCATCATCATCATCGACTTCATCGATATGGAAGACGAAGAACACCAGCGCCAGGTGCTGCGTACCCTGGAAAAACAGCTGGAACGTGATCACGCCAAGACCAACATCATCGGCATCACCGAGCTTGGGCTGGTGCAGATGACCCGCAAGCGCACCCGCGAAAGCCTTGAACAGGTGCTATGCGAACCATGCGCCAGTTGCCAGGGCCGCGGCAAGCTGAAGACCCCTGAGACCATCTGTTACGAAATTTTCCGCGAGATCCTGCGCGAGGCCCGCGCCTACCAGGCCGAAGGCTACCGGGTGCTGGCCAACCAGAAGGTGGTGGACCGCCTGCTCGACGAGGAATCGGGCAACGTGGCGGAGCTGGAGGCATTCATCGGGCGAACCATCCGCTTCCAGGTGGAGTCCATGTATTCCCAGGAACAATACGATGTGGTGCTGCTCTGACTCGCGTTGAAACCTACCCTGCGCTGGAAAACTGCGCGTACCGGGCCATAGTTAACGGACCACACGGGGAGCCCTTGCCATGGAGCGTCTGATCCGCGTTCTGGGCATCTTGACCCGTTGGGGGCTTGGCCTGTGCGCCTTGCTTGCCGTGCTGGTGGCGTTGTACGTCAGCCTTGGCCGCGAGCTGGTGCCACTGGTTGCCGAGTACCGCGCAGAGGTGGAGCAGAAGGCCGAGGCCGCACTGGGCATGCCGGTGCATATCGGTGCCCTGGAAGGCCGCTGGAGCGGCCTTGCGCCGGTGTTGCGCGTGCGCGACGTGCAGCTGGGCGAAGGCGCCGGCGCCTTGCGCCTGGACGAGGTCAAGGTGGTGCCCGACCTGTGGGCCAGCCTGATGCAGCGCCAGGTCCGCCTGGCCCAGGTCGAACTGGGCGGCCTGCAACTGAACCTGCACGAAGATGAAAACGGTCACTGGAGCCTCAAGGGTCTGCCGGTGCAGGACGATCAGCCACTGGATGTACAGCAGTTGCTCGAACGCAGCCAGGTGGTGGCGAAGGTGTCGGTGCTCGACAGCCAGGTGACTCTGGAGCCGTTCGCGCATGAGCCGATGACCCTGACCTATGTGAGCCTCGGGCTGCAGACCGGCAGCGTGCGCCAGCGCCTGGATGCGCGCCTGACCCTGCCCGACGGCCAGCCGATGAGCCTGAGCCTGCGCAGCCGCGTGCGCGCCGACCAGTGGCGCGACGGTGCGGTGGATGCCTACCTCAGCCTGCCACAGAGCGACTGGGCCAAATGGGTGCCGGCGCGGCTGCTGGGCCCGTACACGGCCAGCGAACTGCGTGCCGGTGGCGAGGCCTGGGTAGGGTGGGGCAAAGGCCAGTTGCAGACCGCGACGCTGCGCCTCAACGCGCCCCAGCTCAAGGGTGCGCATGCCGGTCGCAAGGCGGTAAAGGTCGAGAACCTGGCGCTCAATGCCTGGTTCAGGCGCAGCGACAAGGGCTTTGACGTGGTGCTCGATTCCCTGGCCATGAGCCTGGGCGACACCCGCTGGGAATCCCACGTTCAACTCAGGCAGAGCGCCGCCACCGAGCCGGCCGATGAAGTGTGGGCAATCCAGGCCGACCGCCTCGATTTGACCCCGCTGACCCCGCTGATTCAGGCGCTCGCGCCGCTGCCGGAGGCGGGCATGGCCGTGGTCGAGGGCCTCAAGGTCACCGGCGGCCTGCGCAATGTGCGCCTGGACGTGCGGCCCAGGGCCGAAGGCGATCAGCGCCTGAGCTTTGCAGCCAACCTGGACCGCGTCGGCTTCAATGCCTACCACGGCGCCCCGGCTGCCGGGAATGTCAGCGGCAGCATCAGCGGCGACCTGGGCCAGGGCGAGCTGCGCCTGGACACCGACAAGTTCATGCTGCACCTGACGCCGATCTTCGCCGACCCCTGGCATTACCTGAAGGCCAATGCACGCCTGACCTGGCGACTGGACTCCGAGGGTTTCACCCTGGTTGCGCCGTACCTGAAGGTGCTGGGTGACGAGGGCAGGATTGCCGGCGACTTCCTGATCCGGCTGCTGTTCGACGATGCACGCGAAGACTACATGGACCTGCGTGTGGGCCTGGTCGACGGCGATGGCCGCTACACCGCCAAGTACCTGCCCGAAGTGCTCAGCCCTGCGCTGGATCACTGGTTGCGCACCGCAATCCTCAAGGGCGCGGTGGATGAAGGCTATTTCCAGTACCAGGGCTCGCTGCACCACGGCGCGACCCCCGAGTCGCGCAGCATCAGCCTGTTCTTCAAGGTGCATGACGCCGAGCTGGACTTCCAGCCCGGCTGGCCCCACGTGAGCAAGGTCGATGGCGACGTGTTCATCGAGGACACCGGTGTGCGGGTCAAGGCGCGCAGCGGCCAGTTGCTCGGCACCCGGGTGCGCAATGTGGACGTGAACATTCCCCATGTGAACGAAGGCGAGCATACCCACCTGTACCTGGACGGAGAGTTCGACGGGCGCCTGGCCGACGGGGTGAAGATCCTGCAGGACGCGCCGATCGGTACCGGCCCGACCTTCGCCGGCTGGGAAGGCGAGGGCCCGCTGCAGGGCAAGCTCAAGCTCGATATCCCCCTGGAGCACGGCCAGCAGCCCAAGGTGCTGGTGGATTTCAGCACCGAACAGGCGCGCCTGAAGCTGAGTGAACCGCCGCTGGAGCTGAGCCAGTTGAACGGCACTTTCCGCTTCGACTTCGACAAGGGGCTCAGCGGCCAGAACATCACCGCGCGCGCCTTCGACAAGCCCATCAGCGCACAGATCTTTGCCGAGGGGCAGCCTGGGCAATTGCAGACCCGTATCGCCGCCAAGGGCCAGATCGCCTTGAAGGCGCTGACCGACTGGCTGAAATTCACCCAGCCCTTGCCAGCCTCCGGAGAAATCCCCTACCAGTTGCAGGTCAGTGTCGGTAGCCGCGAAAACCAGCTGAGCATCGACTCTACCCTCAAGGGCCTGAAAGTGGACCTGCCGGCGCCGTTCGGCAAGGCGGTCAGCGAAACCCGGGCCACGCAGTTCAAGATGAACCTGCAAGGGCCGCAACAGCGCTTCGATGTGGCCTACGCCGACGTCGCCAGGCTGGCCTATGCCGCGCCTGCCGGCAAGCTCGGCCAGGGGCGCGGTGAGCTGCTGCTGGGCAACGGCACGGCGCAACTGCCGGCCGGTCAGGGCCTGCGGGTGCGTGGCCGACTCGCCCAGCTGGACATTGAGCCCTGGCAGAAGCAGTTCGAGCAGATGGCCGGTGACGATCCGGGCGGCAATGCCCGGCAGGTGCTCAACAGCGTGGACGTGAGCATCGGCCAGCTCAAGGGCTTTGGCCAGACCCTCAACCAGGCAGTGGTACGCCTGGACCGCGGGAGCAACTTCTGGAACCTGCGCCTGGACAGCAAGGAGGTCATCGGCACGGCCCGCCTGCCCGATGCCAAGGGCGCCCCGATCGTGATCAACCTGCCGACCCTCCACCTGCCGCCGTCCGACCCGGCCGACGCCAGCGCAGTGGACGGACCGGACCCGCTGGCCGATGTCGACCCGCGCAAGATCCCGGCGATCGACCTGAGCATCGGCAGGCTGTTCCTTGGCGATGATCTGCTCGGCAGCGTCGCGCTGAAAACCCGTCCCACCTCCAAGGGCGTGGCCCTGAACGACCTGGACCTGAACCTCAAGGGCCTGGCGATCGATGGCACCGCCACCTGGGAAGGCACGCCGGGGCGCAGCGACAGCTGGTACAAGGGGCGCCTGGAAGGCAAGAACCTGGCCGATGTGCTGACCGCCTGGGGCTTCGCGCCGACGGTGACCAGCCGCGACTTCCGCCTGGACGTGGACGGACGCTGGCAGGGGTCGCCGGCCTGGGTCAGCCTCAAGCACTTCTCCGGCAACCTCGATGCCTTGCTGCGCAAGGGGCAGTTCGTCGAAGTGGAAGGCGGGGCGCAGGCGTTGCGCGTGTTCGGTCTGCTCAATTTCAACTCGATCGGCCGGCGCCTGCGCCTGGACTTCTCCGACCTGCTCGACAAGGGCCTGAGCTACGACCGGGTCAAGGGCCTGCTGGTGGCAAGCGAGGGGGTGTATGTGACGCGCGAGCCGATCACCCTGACCGGCCCGTCCAGCAACCTCGAGCTCGATGGTACCCTGGACATGGTTCGGGACCGGGTCGATGCGACCTTGCAGGTGACCTTGCCGGTGACCAACAACCTGCCCTTGGCGGCGCTGATCGTGGGCGCGCCAGCGGTGGGCGGGGCGCTGTTCCTGGTGGACCGGCTGCTGGGGGATCGGGTGGCGGGCTATGCCAGTGTGCATTACCGCGTCGAGGGCCCGTGGAAAGAGCCTAAGATTAGCTTTATCAAACCTTTCGAGAAGTCGCGCTAGAACATGGACATGACGTCAGCGGTTATTCAGATGGTCAGCCAGGACGATGTGCCGGGCAACCTGGCGCGGGCCCGTGCCCTGCTGGAGCGGGCTGCCGAAGGGGGCGCGCGGCTGGCGGTGCTGCCGGAAAACTTCGCTGCCATGGGCCGGCGCGACAGTGCCGCCATCGGCCGGGCCGAGGCGCTGGGGGAGGGGCCGATCCTGCCATGGTTGAAACAGGCGGCCCGCGACCTCAGGTTATGGATTGTAGCGGGCACCTTGCCGCTGCCGCCGCTCGACCGGCCCGAGGCCAAAGCCCATGCCTGCTCCCTGCTGGTCGACGAGCACGGCGAGCAGGTGGCCCGCTACGACAAATTGCATCTGTTCGATGTGGATGTGGCCGACAACCGTGGGCGCTACCGCGAGTCGGACGATTATGCCCACGGCGCGCGGGTGGTGGTGGCCGATACCCCGGTGGGGCGCCTGGGCCTGAGCGTGTGCTACGACCTGCGCTTTCCCGAGCTGTACAGCGCGCTGCGTGCGGCCGGAGCCGAACTGATCAGTGCACCGGCAGCCTTTACTGCAGTAACCGGTGCGGCCCATTGGGACGTGCTGATTCGCGCCAGGGCCATAGAGACACAGTGTTACGTATTGGCGGCCGCCCAGGGCGGCACGCATCCGGGGCCACGGGAAACCCATGGCCATGCCGCCATCGTCGACCCCTGGGGGCGTATCGTTGCCCAGCAGGCCAGCGGTGAAGCGGTGCTGCTGGCGCCCCGCGATAGCAGCGAACAGGCGTCCATTCGGGCGCGGATGCCGGTGGCCTCGCACCGGCGCTTTTTTTCGCAGGACGCATTGCGGCCTGCGCACACCTCGGAGTGACTATGAGCGAGTTGTTATCCACTGTCAGCGATCACCTGCTGGCGCCGGGCGGCCTGACCCTCGACAGCCTGCAATCGGTGCTGGGCGAGTTGGCCGGGCCGGGAATCGACGCCGCCGACCTGTACTTCCAGGGCCAGATTTCAGAGTCCTGGGCGCTTGAAGACGGCATCGTCAAGGAAGGCAGCTTCAACCTCGACCAGGGGGTCGGGGTACGCGCCCAGTCTGGTGAAAAGACCGGCTTTGCCTACAGCAACGCGATCAACCTCGAAGCCCTGACTTCCGCTGCACGCGCCGCGCGCTCCATTTCCCGCGCCGGTCAGAATGGCAGCGTGCAGGCCTTCAAGAGCCAGGACGTGACCGCGCTGTATGCGCCGGGCAACCCGCTGGATGTGCTCAGCCGCGCCGAGAAGGTCGAGCTGCTCAAGCGTGTCGACGTGGCCACGCGTGCCCTGGACCCGCGTATCCAGCAGGTCAGCGTTAGCATGGCCGGGGTGTGGGAGCGCATTCTGGTGGCCGCTGCCGATGGCAGCCTGGCGGCCGACGTGCGGCCGCTGGTGCGCTTCAACGTCAGTGTGATCGTCGAGCAGAATGGCCGTCGCGAACGTGGCGGGCATGGCGGCGGCGGGCGCACCGACTACCGCTACTTCACCGACGAGCGGGTGATGGGTTTTGCCCGCGAGGCGCTGCGCCAGGCACTGGTCAACCTCGAGGCCATTCCGGCACCGGCCGGCACCTTGCCGGTGGTGATGGGCGCCGGGTGGTCCGGTGTGCTGCTGCACGAGGCGGTCGGGCATGGCCTGGAGGGCGATTTCAACCGCAAGGGCAGCTCGGCCTACAGTGGCCACCTGGGCGAGAAGGTCGCGTCCAGCCTGTGCACCATCGTCGACGACGGCACCCTCGAAGGGCGCCGCGGTTCGTTGAGCGTGGATGACGAAGGCACCCCGACCGAATGCACCACACTGATCGAGAACGGCATTCTCAAGGGCTACATGCAGGACAAGCTCAATGCCCGCCTGATGGGCATGGCAGTCACCGGCAACGGGCGGCGCGAGTCGTATGCGCACCTGCCGATGCCACGCATGACCAACACCTACATGCGCGCCGGCGAAAGCGACCCGGCGGAGATCATCGCCTCGGTCAAGCGTGGCATCTACTGCGCCAACCTCGGCGGTGGCCAGGTGGACATCACCAGCGGCAAGTTCGTGTTCTCCACCAGCGAGGCGTACCTGATCGAAGACGGCAAGATCACCGCGCCGGTCAAGGGTGCGACGCTGATCGGCAACGGCCCCGAGGCCATGAGCCGGGTGTCGATGGTCGGCAACGACCTGTCGCTGGACAGTGGTGTGGGCACCTGTGGCAAGGATGGGCAGTCGGTGCCGGTGGGCGTTGGCCAGCCGACCCTGAAGATCGATGCGATCACCGTGGGTGGCACGGGCGCATGAGCATGAAACCGGGCGGGCAGGGTGCCTGCCCGGTGGCGAGAATCAGCGCAGGCCGCGCTGGATTTCGTCGAGGTCGCGGATGTACTTGAAGATCTTGCGGCTGGCGGTGGGCGCCTTGTTGCGCGCCAGCTCGTGCTGGGCCTGGCGGATCAGCGAGCGCAGCTGCTGGCGATCGGCGTCCGGGTATTCCTGGACGAACTTCTCCAGTACGTCGTCGGTGCCGCCGATCAGCCGGTCGCGCCAGCGTTCGAGGTTGTGGAAGCGTTCGTTGTACTGGCGCGAAGAGGCGTCGAGCTGGTCGAGCAGCGCGAGGATCGCGTCGATGTCCTGGTCGCGCATCAGCTTGCCGATGAACGACTTGTGACGGCGCTTGGCTTCGTTCGCGGTGTGCCGCTTGTGCTCTTCCAGGGCCGCGCGCAGTTCGTCGGTCAAGGGCAGTTTGGCCAGGATATCGGGCTTGAGCGTAGTAAGGCGCTCGCCCATATCAACCAGCGCCTGCATCTCGCGCTTGATTTGGGTTTTGCTTTTTTCGCCGTCGAAGGCGGTGTCGTAAGAATCAACCATGGGGGCAGTCCGCTGAGAATCGCCGCCATGATAACCAGTCGGGGGCCGCTTGTCCGGTCCGGTCGTAGATTGACCCGAGCCGAACGCAGAATTTGAGTGGAGAAAACCATGAGTGCAGTCCAGAGCGTAGGTCCGCAGGCCCTGCCGGCGTTGCAGGAACAGGTCGAACAGATCATCGCCGAAGCCCGGCGCCAGGGCGCCAGCGCCTGCGAAGTGGCCGTATCGCTGGAGCAGGGGCTGTCGACCTCGGTGCGCCAGCGCGAGGTGGAGACGGTGGAGTTCAACCGCGACCAGGGCTTCGGCATCACCCTGTATGTGGGCCAGCGCAAGGGCTCGGCAAGCACCTCGGCCAGTGGCAGCGATGCCATCCGCGAAACCGTGGCGGCGGCCCTGGCCATTGCCAAGCACACCTCCGAGGACGAATGCTCGGGCCTGGCCGACCCGGCCCTGATGGCCCGTGACCTGCAGGACTTCGACCTCTATCACGCCTGGGACATCACCCCCGAGCAGGCCATCGAAAAGGCCCTGGCCTGCGAAGCCGCGGCGTTCGACACCGATGCCCGCATCAAGAACGCCGATGGCACCACACTCAGCACCCACCAGGGATGCCGGGTGTACGGCAACAGCCACGGCTTCATCGGTGGCTACGCCTCCACCCGCCACAGCCTGAGCTGCGTGATGATCGCCGAAGGTGATGGGCAGATGCAGCGTGACTACTGGTATGACGTGAACCGCCAGGGCGAGCTGCTGGCCGATCCGCAGAGTATCGGACGTCGCGCTGCGCAGCGTGCGGCGGCGCGCCTGGGCGCACGTCCGGTGCCGACCTGCGAGGTACCGGTGCTGTTCTCGGCGGAGCTTGCCGGCGGGTTGTTCGGCAGTTTCCTGTCGGCGATTTCCGGCGGCAACCTGTACCGCAAGTCGTCGTTTCTGGAAGGCTGCATGGGCCAGCGCCTGTTCCCCAGCTGGCTGACCCTGGACGAGCGGCCGCACCTGCAGCGTGCCCTGGGCAGTGCCTCGTTCGATGGGGACGGCCTGGCGACCTATGCCAAGCCGTTCGTCGAAAATGGCGAGCTGGTGTCGTATGTGCTGAGCACCTATTCCGGACGCAAGCTGGGGCTGCCAAGCACCGCCAACGCCGGTGGCGTGCACAACCTGTTCGTGACGCATGGGGTCGAAGATCAGGCTGCATTGCTGCGCCGCATGGGGCGCGGGTTACTGGTGACCGAGCTGATGGGGCATGGCTTGAACATGGTGACCGGTGACTATTCGCGCGGGGCAGCGGGGTACTGGGTGGAGAACGGCGAGATCCAGTTTGCGGTTCAGGAAGTCACGATTGCCGGCAACATGAAGGACATGTTCCAGCAGATTGTCGCTATCGGCAACGATCTTGAAACCCGTAGCAATATTCACACAGGCTCGGTGCTGATCGAGCGCATGACGGTCGCCGGCAGCTGACACCGCCGGCCTGTGCGCGGTCCCCGTAGGCGCCGGCGTTGCCGGCGAGGGGGCCACCTCAGGTTACACATCGAAGCCCGGCCCCGTGCCGGGCTTTTTGCTTTTCGCCTTTGGTCGCACTTGAACTGATTCTGATTATCACTTAATAATGACTATCATTATCTAGGCGATGATGTTCATGAGACCTGTCCTTCACGAATTGCCCTACCTCGAAAACTGGCGCTGGCTGAGCCGGCGAATTCGCTGTGCCCTCGAGCCCGACGAGCCGCGCCTGATCGAACACTACCTGGCCGAAGGTCGCTACCTGGTCTGCTGCACCGAGACCTCGGCCTGGACCGTCGCCTTGACTTCCTTCCGCCTGCTGCTCGACACCGCGTGCGACCGCATGCTGCCGTGGCATTGGCGCTGCTTGTGCCTGGACCAGGCCTGGAAGCCGCTGCTGCAGCTGCGCAAGCTCGACGGCGGCGAGCACGGCCAGCGCTGGCAGCCCTTCGCCCTGCAACTGGCGAACTGCACGCTGCTGCCTTCGATTTCTTTCGCTGAACTGATGCAAGGACTTGATGATGAGTAATACCCGTATCGAGCGTGACAGCATGGGTGAGCTGCAGGTGCCGGCCGAGGCCCTGTATGGCGCCCAGACCCAGCGCGCGGTGAACAACTTCCCGATCAGCCAGCAGCGCATGCCGACCCAGTTCATCCGGGCCCTGCTGCTGGCCAAGGCCGCCGCCGCCAAGGCCAACGTCGAGCTGGAGCAGATCAGCCAGGCACAGGGCGCTGCCATCGTCAGCGCCGTGGAACAGTTGCTGGCTGGCGATTTCATGCAGCACTTCCCGGTCGACGTGTACCAGACCGGCTCCGGCACCAGCTCCAACATGAATGCCAACGAGGTGATCGCGACCCTGGCCAGCCGTGTGCTGGGCGACACGGTAAACCCCAATGACCATGTCAACTGCGGCCAGAGCAGCAACGACATCATCCCCACCACCATCCACGTGAGCGCCGCGCTGGCCCTGCACGAACAACTGCTGCCAGCGCTCAAGCACCTGGTGCAGGTGATCGAGCACAAGGCCGAGCAAGTGCACCCGTTCATCAAGACCGGTCGCACCCACCTGATGGACGCCATGCCCGTGCGCATGAGCCAGGTGCTGGGCGGCTGGGCGGCACAGGTCAAGGCGGGCATCGGTCACCTGAACGACACCCTGCCAAGCCTGCAGGCCCTGGCCCAGGGCGGCACTGCGGTGGGCACCGGGATCAACGCCCACCCCGCGTTCGCCGCGCGCTTCAGCCAGCAACTGAGCGGCCTGACCGGGGTGCAGTTCGTGCCGGGGGAAAACCTGTTTGCCCTGATCGGCTCGCAAGACACCGCCGTGGCTGTTTCCGGCCAGCTCAAGGCCACCGCCGTGGCCCTGATGAAGATCGCCAACGACCTGCGCTGGATGAACTCCGGCCCGCTTGCCGGGCTGGGCGAGATCGAGCTTGAAGGGCTGCAGCCCGGCTCCTCGATCATGCCGGGCAAGGTCAACCCGGTGATTCCGGAAGCCACCGCCATGGTGGCCGCGCAGGTCATCGGCAACGACGCGGCCATCGCCGTGGCGGGCCAGTCGGGCAACTTCGAACTGAACGTGATGCTGCCGATCATTGCGCAGAACCTGCTGGGCAGCATCGAGCTGATGGCCAATGTGAGCCGTCTGCTGGCCGACAAGGCTATCGCCACCTTCAAGGTCAACGAACCCAAGCTCAAGGAAGCCCTGGCGCGCAACCCGATCCTGGTGACCGCGCTGAACCCGATCATCGGCTACCAGAAGGCTGCCGAAATCGCCAAGACCGCCTACAAGCAGGGGCGCCCGATCATCGAGGTTGCGCTGGAACACACCGACCTGCCGCGCAGCCAGCTGGAAGTCCTGCTCGACCCTGAAAAACTCACGGCCGGCGGTATCTGACACCGCCCACCGCTTCGGAGGTTTCTGTCATGCAGCATTGGAAACGCACCACTGAAATAGCCAACCGCCTGTTCCAACAGGGCGATCTGGTGGATGCCCGCGAGTTGTACTTGCAGGCCCTGGCCTTGGCCCAGGTGTTGTTCGAGCGCTGGCAGGACGCCGACGAGGCGGTGGCCGCCTGTGTGATTTCGCACCACAACCTGGCCGACCTGCATTTGCGCCTCAAGCAGCCGCAGGAGAGCGCCGAGTACCTGTGCGCCATCCACCAGCGCCTGTTGCAGGCCAGCCAGGATCAGCGCCTTTCGCCGTTGCTGCGCGATGCGGCGCTGCGCCAGAGCAGCAAGACCTACACCGAACTGCTCAATTTCATCAGCGAGTATGGCCAGTACCCCCGTACCGAACGCCTGCTCTACCGCCAGGGGGCGCAGCCGACACTGTTTGCCGGTCAGGAACAACTACAGCCCCCAGCCCTTCATTATGGAACCCACTGATATGCCGCATACCTTGCCTGCATTGCCGTACGCCTACGATGCGCTGGAACCGCACATCGACACCCAGACCATGCAGATTCACCACAGCAAGCACCACCAGACCTACATCAACAACCTCAATGCCGCCATCGAGGGCACCGAATACGCCGAGTGGCCGATCGAGCAGCTGGTCGCCAGCGTCAAGAGCCTGCCGCAGAATCTGCAGGCCGCAGTGATCAACCAGGGTGGCGGGCACGCCAACCACAGTCTGTTCTGGACGGTGATGGCGCCCGGCGGCGGCGGTCAGCCCCACGGCGCGGTGGGCGAGGCGATCGATGACCAGCTGGGCGGTTTCGAGGCATTCAAGGATGCGTTCACCAAGGCTGCGCTGACCCGCTTCGGCAGTGGCTGGGCGTGGCTGAGCGTAACGCCGCAGAAAACCCTGGTGGTAGAGAGCAGCGGCAACCAGGACAGCCCGCTGATGAATGGCAATACGCCCATTCTTGGCCTGGACGTGTGGGAGCATGCCTACTACCTGCTGTACCAGAACCGTCGCCCCGAATACATCGGCGCCTTCTACAACGTGATCAACTGGTCCGAAGTAGAGCGTCGCTACGTTGCTGCCCTGGTGTGAGTCCTAGCGGCATGCGCTCGGAGGTGATGGCCATTGGCGGTGTGCGCCTGTTCAGGTTGGCGCTGGGCACACTGCTGCTGTTGGTGGGGACGGCGTTGCTGCTGGTACAGGGCTTCGCCTGGCTGGACCTGGAACCGCGGATGTTGCGTGCGCTTGAGGGTGGGGCCATGTGTGCGCTGGGCACTGCCCTGGGCGCAGTGCCGGTGTTGGTGATTCGCAGCATGCCGGTGGCCGTGGCCGATACCCTGATGGGGTTCGGTGCAGGCGTGATGCTGGCCGCCACGGCGTTCTCGTTGATCATCCCGGGGCTGGACGCCGCACAGGCGGTCGGCTTCGGCAAATGGGGGGCAGGTGGCCTGATCAGCTTCGGCCTGCTGTTCGGTGCGTTCTGCATCTACCTGGTGGACCGCAGGGTCTCGGGCGCAACACCGGACGACCTGGTCGCCGTGCCCGGCAGGCCGGTGATTCCGGCGCGCATCTGGGTGTTCGTGATTGCCATCATTGCCCACAACATCCCCGAAGGCATGGCCATCGGGGTGTCGGCCGGTGGCGGCATGCCGGATGCCGACAGCCTGGCCATGGGTATCGCCCTGCAGGACGTGCCAGAGGGGTTGGTGATCGCGTTGGTGCTGGCTGGAGCGGGGATGGGCCGTTTCAAGGCGTTTGTGATCGGCGCGGCATCCGGGCTGGTGGAGCCACTAGCGGCGGTGCTGTGCGCGTGGGTGGTGAGCGTCGCCGAACTGATGCTGCCGCTGGGCCTGGCTTTCGCTGCCGGGGCCATGTTGCTGGTGGTGACCCAGGAGATCATTCCCGAGTCACGCAGCAACGGCAATCATCGCCTGGCCAGCCTGGGGCTGTGCATCGGGTTCTGCCTGATGATGGTGATGGATACCGCGTTGTCCTGAAGCGAGAAGGCGAGGTTACTCGCCTTCGTCGAAATAGTTGTTGATCAGTTCGACCAGGCCTTGCAGCGCTTCGGCTTCCTGTTCGCCTTCGGTCTTGAGGTGGATGCTCGTGCCCTTGCCGGCGGCGAGCATCATCACGGCCATGATGCTCTTGCCATCGACCATCGACTCCGGGGTACGGCCTACACGCACCGAACACGGGTACTTGCCCGCCACGCCAACGAACTTGGCCGCTGCCCGGGCGTGCAGCCCCAGCTTGTTGATAATCTCGATTTCAATTGCGGGCATCGCGGGCGGGATCCTGAGGGCTAGAGGTCGCGGTGGCGAACCTGGACGTTCTTCAATGTTTGTTGCAGCACCTGGCCCAGGCGTTCGGTGATGTACACCGAGCGATGATGACCGCCGGTGCAGCCGATGGCGATGGTGACATAGGCCCGGTTGCTGGCGGCGAACCGTGGCAGCCACTTGAGCAGGTACGACGAAATGTCCTGGAACATCTCCTCGACGTCCGGTTGCGCGGCCAGGTAGTCGATGACCGGTTGCTCCAACCCCGAATGATCCCGCAGCTCGGGCTTCCAATAGGGGTTGGGCAGGCAGCGCACATCGAACACCAGATCGGCGTCGACCGGCATGCCACGCTTGAAGCCGAACGACTCCACCAGAAACGCCGTGCCCGGCTCGGGCTGGTTGAGCAGGCGCAGCTTGATCGAGTCGCGCAGCTGGTACAGGTTGAGGTTGGTGGTGTCGATCTTGAGGTCGGCCAGGTCGGCGATCGGCCCCAGCAGGTCGCTCTCTACCCGGATGGCTTCGGCCAGGGAGCGTTGCGTGTTGGTCAGCGGGTGGCGTCGGCGCGTCTCCGAGAAGCGCTTGAGCAGGGTTTCCTCGTCGGCGTCCAGGTACACCACATCGCAATGGATGTGCTTGCTGCGGGCATCCTCCAGCAGCTCGGGGAAGCGGCTCAGGTGGCTGGGCAGGTTGCGCGCGTCGATGGAAACGGCCACCAGCGGCTGCAGCAGCTCGGTATTGATCAGTGCGTTTTCGGCCAGTTGCGGCAACAGCCCGGCAGGCAGGTTGTCGATGCAGTAGTAGCCGTTGTCCTCAAGTACCGCGAGCGCGGTGCTCTTGCCGGAGCCGGAGCGACCGCTGACGATGATCAAGCGCATGTTCAGTGCCCGTTTTGCACGTCCAGTACGACCTGGTACAGGGATTGGCTATCGGTGGCCGCGCGCAGTTTGTCGCGCACGTCCTTGCGGTCGAGCATGCTGGCGATCTGGCGAAGCAGCTCAAGGTGCGCATCGGTGGCGGCTTCCGGGACCAGCAGCAGAAACAGCAGGTCGACGGGAGCGCCATCGATGGCGTCGAAGTCGATGGGAGCGTCCAGGTGCAGCAGGGCGCTTACCGGTTTTTCACAACCTTTCAAGCGGCAGTGCGGGATGGCGATACCATTGCCGAAGCCGGTCGAGCCCAGTTTTTCACGGGCGATCAGGCTCTCGAACACGGTTTGGGTGTCCAGCTCGGGTACTTCCTTGCCGATCAGATTGGCAATCTGTTCGAGCGCACGCTTTTTACTGCCGCCCGGCACGTTCACGAGGGAACGGCCGGGGGTCAGGATATCTTCTAGTCGGATCATGGGTGGGGGGGATCAGCGGGCCGCTGCACCTTGCAGGAGGCTTTGCTGTTTTTCCTTGTGTTTTTTCAGTTGACGGTCGAGCTTGTCGGTAAGGGCGTCGATCGCTGCATACATGTCTTGATGTTCGGCGTTGGCAACCACTTCGCCGCCCGGGATCTGCAAGGTAGCCTCAATTTTCTGCTGAAGCTTTTCGACCTTCATGATCACCGTCACGTTGGTGATCTTGTCGAAGTGACCCTCCAGTCGTTTCAGCTTCTGCTCGACATACTCGCGCAGTGGCGGAGTGACTTCTACATGCTGTCCACTGATATTGACTTGCATACAGCTTCTCCTTTTGTTGCCGGTGCATAAGAGGCAGGTGTTGCGCCTGCCACTGAATTGCGGTGGCACATCTCAGGGGATGTCACATCAATCGCTTGCGTTCGCTCGACGGTGCAATGCCAAGGGACTCGCGGTACTTGGCGACGGTGCGACGGGCTACCTGGATGCCTTGTGCCTCCAGTAAACCAGCGATCTTGCTGTCACTCAATGGCTTTTTCTGATTTTCAGCCGCGACCAGTTTCTTGATGATCGCGCGGATCGCCGTGGACGAGCATTCGCCGCCCTCGGAGGTGCTCACGTGGCTCGAGAAAAAGTATTTCAGTTCGTAGATGCCGCGCGGGGTGTGCATGTATTTCTGCGTGGTCACCCGCGAAATGGTCGACTCGTGCATGCCCACCGCCTCGGCGATATCGTGCAGTACCAGCGGTTTCATCGCCTCGTCGCCGTGGTCGAGAAAGCCGCGCTGGTGCTCGACGATCTGCGTGGCCACCTTCATCAGCGTCTCGTTGCGGCTCTGCAGGCTCTTGATGAACCAGCGCGCCTCCTGCAACTGGTTGCGCATGAAGGTGTTGTCGGCGCTGGTGTCGGCGCGACGCACGAAACCGGCGTATTGCGGGTTGACCCGCAGGCGCGGCACGGCTTCCTGGTTCAGCTCGACCAGCCAGCGGTCGGAATCCTTGCGCACGATGACATCGGGCACCACGTATTCGGCTTCGCTGGACTCGATCTGCGAGCCGGGGCGCGGGTTGAGGCTCTGTACCAGTTCGATGACCTGGCGCAGTTCGTCTTCCTTGAGCTTCATGCGACGCATCAGCTGGCTGTAGTCGCGGCTGCCGAGCAGGTCGATGTAGTCGCTGACCAGGCGCTGCGCCTCGGCCATCCACGGCGTACGCGGCGGCAGCTGGCGCAGTTGCAGCAGCAGGCATTCGCTGAGGTTGCGGGCACCGATGCCGGCGGGCTCGAACTGCTGGATGCGGTGCAGCACGGCCTCGACTTCGTCGAGTTCGATGTCCAGTTCCGGGTCGAACGACTCGCACACCTCTTCGAGGGTTTCCTCGAGATACCCCTGGTTGTTGATGCAGTCGATCAGCGTCACGGCAATCAGCCGGTCGGTGTCGGACATCGGTGCCAGGTTGAGCTGCCACAGCAGGTGGCTCTGCAGGCTCTCGCCGGCGGAGGTGCGGGTGGTGAAGTCCCACTCGTCATCGTCATTGCTGGGCAGGCTGCTGGCGCTGGTCTGGTAGATGTCTTCCCAGGCCGTGTCGACCGGCAGTTCGTTGGGGATGCGCTCGTTCCATTCGCCTTCTTCGAGGTTGTCCACCGTGGGGGCGGACTCCTGGAAGCTGCTCTCCTGAGGTTCGGCAACCGGCTTGGTCTCGGCGTTGTCGGCCATCGGGTCGCTGTTGTCGAAATCCTCGCCTTCTTCCTGGCGTTCGAGCATCGGGTTGGACTCCAGCGCCTCCTGGATTTCCTGTTGCAGGTCCAGGGTGGAGAGCTGGAGCAGTCGGATAGCCTGTTGCAACTGAGGAGTCATCGTCAGTTGCTGGCCCATTCTTAGGACGAGCGATGGTTTCATGGCTGGGGCTTAACACCTTATTCGCCGGCGCACAGGCGCCATCTACTACAAGGGCGCGAGAGGCGCCAACTTTAAGCAAATTATATGCCTGAAATCAAAGCGTTTGCCTAGAGCGCTGGAACAATTAACCCCGGGTGGAGTCATTTGCCAGCGCCCAGGCAGCGCCATGTTCAGCCATGTGCCGCAGCTTACAGGCGGAACTCGTGGCCGAGGTACACCTCTTTCACCAGGTCGTTGGCCAGGATGGTCTGTGCATCGCCTTCGGCGATCAACTGGCCATCGTTGACGATGTAGGCGGTTTCGCAGATATCCAGGGTTTCACGGACGTTGTGGTCGGTGATCAGCACGCCGATGCCCTTGGCCTTGAGGTGGTGGATGATCTGCTTGATGTCGCCCACGGAGATCGGGTCGACACCGGCGAAAGGTTCGTCGAGCAGGATGAACTTGGGCGCGGTGGCCAGTGCCCGGGCAATCTCCACCCTGCGCCGCTCACCACCGGACAGGCTCATGCCCAGGTTGTCGCGGATGTGGCTGATGTGAAATTCCTGCAGCAGGCTTTCAAGCTCCTTGCGGCGACCATCGCGGTCGAGCTCCTTGCGGGTCTCGAGGATCGCCATGATGTTGTCGGCCACCGACAGCTTGCGAAAGATCGAGGCTTCCTGCGGCAGGTAGCCGATGCCGGCACGTGCGCGACCATGCATGGGCTGGTGGCTGACGTCCAGGTCGTCGATCAGCACGCGGCCCTGGTCGGCCTGTACCAGGCCGACGATCATGTAGAAGCAGGTGGTCTTGCCGGCGCCGTTGGGGCCGAGCAGGCCGACGATCTGGCCGCTGTCGATGGACAGGCTGACATCACGCACGACTTGCCGGCTTTTGTAGGCCTTGGCCAGGTGCTGGGCTTTGAGGGTTGCCATCTACTCGGCCTTCTTCTTCGGCTGGATCACCATGTCGATGCGCGGACGCGACTCGGTGACTTTGCCACCGCGACCAGCGGTAGCGATCTGCTTCACCGTGTCGTAGACGATTTTCTCGCCTTCGGTGGTGTTGCCTTCATTGATGACCTTGGCGCGGTCGATCAGCACGATGCGGTTCTGTGGCGCATTGTACTGAATGGTCTTGCCGTAGCCCTGCATCTTGTCCGGCTTGGCTGCGCTCTGCTGCTGCTCGAAGTAGGCCAGGTTGCCCACCGAGGTCACGACGTCGATATCGCCGGAGGCAGTGCGGGTGATGGTCACGGTGTTGCCTTTGATCATCATCGAGCCCTGGGTGATGATCACGTCACCGGTATAGGTGGCAACGCCTTTCTTGTCATCCAGTTGAGCCTGGTCAGCCTGGATACGGATAGGCTGATCACGGTCGTTCGGCAGGGCCCAGGCGCTCGCGCTTCCCAGTGCTGCGCTCAGGCTGAGCAAAAAGGGGAGGGTTTTAACGAGCCTCATACTGTCCTCTTACGTTGGACAGCAGGTTCATCCTGCCGTCTTTCAGATACGCTTTCATTCCCTTGCCCGTAGTTGTGCCACCGGCGCCGTCGATTCTAACGGCTTGCTCGGTCTGCGCATATTGCTTCTGCGGGAAGACTGTCATGCGGGTGGTGGTAATGATGGTTTCGCGGTTCTGGTCGTCGGTGCGGGCAACCCGCACGTTGTCGATCAGTTCCACTTCGGTGCCGTCCGGGTTGACCTCGCCGCGGGTGCTCTGCACGTGCCACGGGTAGGCGGTACCGCGGTACATGTTGAGGTCCGGCGTGGTCAGCAGCGTCACTTCGCTGGCCTTGAGGTGTTCGACCTTGTCGGCGGTCATCTCGTACTGCAGCTTGCCATCGGGCAGAAACTGCACGCTGTGGGCATTGATGGCGTAGTAGTCGATGGCGCTTTCGTCGACCTGCGCTGCGGGCTCGTCGAGGAACGTCTCGGGGCTGATGTTCCAGTAGCCGACCGCTGCAAACAAGGCAGCGATCACACTGAACAGCGCGATATTGCGGATCTTTTTACTGAACATGGATCGCTCTACAGGTAGTTGGCATTCGCCGCGTCCAGGTTGCCCTGGGCTTGCAGGATCAGTTCGCAGAACTCGCGGGCTGCGCCTTCGCCACCGCGCGCAAGGGTCACGCCATGGGCGTGCTGGCGCACGAACGGAGCGGCACTGGCTACGGCCATGCCCAGGCCGACCCGGCGAATCACCGGCAGGTCTGGCAGGTCGTCGCCCAGGTAGGCAACCTGTTCATAGCTTAGGCCCAGTTGACCAAGAAGGTCGTCGAGCACCACCAGTTTATCTTCGCGGCCCTGGTACAGGTGCGGGATGCCGAGGTTTTTCGCACGACGTTCGACCACCGGCGTCTTGCGCCCGCTGATGATCGCGGTGGTCACGCCCGAGTTCATGAGCATCTTGATGCCCTGGCCGTCGAGGGTGTTGAAGGTCTTGAATTCGCTGCCGTCCTCGAGAAAGTACAGGCGACCGTCGGTCAGCACGCCGTCCACATCGAATACCGCCAGCTTGATGGCCTTGCCGCGTTGCAGCAGATCGTCGTTCATTTACATCACTCCGGCGCGCAGCAGGTCGTGCATGTTCAGGGCGCCGACCGGCTGGTCGAGCGTGTCAACCACCACCAGCGCGCTGATCTTGTGGTCTTCCATGATCTTCAAGGCCTCGGCCGCGAGCATCTCGGCGCGGGCGGTCTTGCCGTGTACGGTCATCACTTCGTCGATCAGCGTGGTGTGCACGTCGATGTTGCGATCCAGGCTGCGGCGCAGGTCGCCGTCGGTGAACACCCCGGCCAGGCGGCCGTCGCTTTCGCGCACCACGGTCATGCCCAAACCTTTGCGAGACATTTCAAGCAGGGCGTCCTTGAGCAGCGTGCCGCGCTGAACCTGGGGCAGTTCGTCACCGCCGTGCATCACGTTCTCGACCTTGAGCAGCAGGCGTCGGCCCAAGGCGCCGCCCGGGTGCGAGAAGGCGAAGTCTTCGGCGGTGAAGCCGCGCGCCTCGAGCAGGGCGATGGCCAGGGCGTCGCCGAGTACCAGCGCAGCGGTGGTGGAGGACGTCGGGGCCAGGTTCAGCGGGCAGGCCTCCTGGCCCACGCGGGCGTCCAGGTTGACCTCGGCGGCCTTGGCCAGCGGCGAGTCGGGGTTGCCGGTGAGGCTGATGAGCTTGATGCCCAGGCGCTTGATCAGTGGCAGCAGGGTCACGATTTCGTTGGTGGTGCCCGAGTTGGACAGTGCCAGGATGATGTCGTCCCGGGTGATCATGCCCATGTCGCCGTGGCTGGCCTCGGCGGGGTGAACGAAGAACGACGTGGTGCCGGTGCTGGCCAGGGTGGCGGCAATCTTGTTGCCGATGTGCCCGGATTTGCCCATGCCCACCACCACGACCCGGCCCTTGCTGGCCAGGATCAGCTCGCAGGCCTTGACGAAATCGGCGTCGATATGGGCCAGCAGGCCCTCTACCGCTTCGATCTCGAGACGGATGGTGCGCTGTGCGGATTGGATCAGGTCGGTGGATTGGCTCATGTCGTAGATCGGATTGCCTGATGAAAAGGCGGGGATTATAGCGGTAATGCGCCAAAGCCTCACCTGTGATTGCAAGGATGCTCTGCCAGAAACCTTAAGTGAGCCTTAACTTGAGCTGAACAGCCTCGGTGATGGCCTTGGGGTGGCTCTATCAGCGGTGCTATAGTTCGCCGCCTGTTCGGCCCGCTCGGAGCGTGCGTGCCTCCATGAAGGAGGTTGGCGTCTGAGTGAAAAGGCTGCATCGCAAGGAGTTTAGATGAGCGTTGATAACGCCTACGCGGTCGAATTGAAGGGCGTGACCTTCAAGCGCGGCGCGCGCAGCATCTTCAATAATGTCGACATACGCATTCCCCGCGGCAAGGTTACCGGCATCATGGGGCCTTCCGGGTGCGGCAAGACCACGCTGCTGCGTCTGATGGGCGCGCAACTGCGCCCTGCCAGCGGTGAGGTGTGGGTGGCCGGGCAAAACCTGCCGACCCTGTCGCGCAGCGACCTGTTCGACGCGCGCAAGCACATGGGCGTGCTGTTCCAGAGCGGTGCACTGTTCACCGACCTCGACGTGTTCGAGAACGTCGCCTTCCCGCTGCGGGTGCATACCCAGCTGCCCGAGGAAATGATCCGCGACATCGTGCTGATGAAGCTGCAGGCCGTGGGCTTGCGCGGTGCCATCGAACTGATGCCCGACGAACTGTCCGGCGGCATGAAGCGCCGTGTGGCGCTGGCCCGGGCGATTGCCCTGGACCCGCAGATCCTCATGTACGACGAACCTTTCGTCGGCCAGGACCCGATCGCCATGGGCGTGCTGGTACGCCTGATCCGCCTGCTCAACGATGCGCTGGGCATCACCAGCATCGTGGTTTCGCACGATCTTGCAGAAACCGCGAGCATTGCCGACTACCTGTATGTGGTGGGGGACGGCCAGGTACTGGGCCAGGGTACGCCGCAGGAGCTGATGGAGTCGGACAACCCGCGTATCCGCCAATTCATGAAAGGCGATCCGGATGGCCCGGTGCCCTTTCATTTTCCTGCGCCTGATTACCGCGCCGATCTGTTGGGGAAGCGTTGATGCGCAGAAAGTCATTGCTCGAACGTATTCGTCTGTTTGGTCGCTCCGCGATCGACGTGGTGGCCGTGCTGGGGCGCTCCTGCCTGTTCCTGCTGCATGCCCTGGTGGGGCGCGGCGGGATTGGCGGCGGGTTCCAGTTGCTGGTCAAGCAGCTGTACTCGGTCGGCGTGATGTCGCTGGCCATCATCGTCGTGTCCGGCGTGTTCATCGGCATGGTGCTGGCCCTGCAGGGCTTCAGCATCCTCACCAAGTACGGTTCGGAACAGGCGGTGGGGCAGATGGTTGCCCTGACCCTGCTGCGTGAACTGGGCCCGGTGGTGACCGCGCTGCTGTTCGCCGGGCGGGCCGGGTCGGCGCTGACGGCCGAAATCGGCAACATGAAATCCACCGAGCAGCTGTCGAGCCTGGAGATGATCGGCGTCGACCCGCTCAAGTACATCGTTGCACCGCGCCTGTGGGCCGGCTTCATCTCGCTGCCGCTGCTGGCGATGATCTTCAGCGTGGTCGGCATCTGGGGCGGGTCCTGGGTGGCGGTGGACTGGCTGGGAGTCTATGAAGGTTCCTTCTGGTCGAACATGCAGAACAGCGTTTCGTTCGTCGACGATGTACTCAACGGGGTGCTCAAGAGCCTCGTGTTTGCCTTCGTCGTCACCTGGATTGCCGTATTCCAAGGCTATGACTGTGAGCCCACTTCAGAGGGGATCAGCCGTGCCACTACCAAGACCGTGGTCTATGCCTCGCTGGCAGTCCTGGGTCTGGACTTTATTCTGACCGCCTTGATGTTTGGAGATTTCTGATGCAAAACCGCACCCTGGAAATCGGTGTCGGCCTGTTCCTCCTGGCCGGGATCCTGGCACTGCTTCTGCTGGCCCTGCGCGTCAGCGGCCTGTCCGCCAGCCCGAGCAGCGATACCTATAAACTTTACGCCTACTTCGACAATATCGCCGGTTTGACTGTCAGAGCTAAAGTGACCATGGCCGGTGTAACCATCGGCAAGGTCACGGCCATCGATCTGGACCGCGATACCTATACCGGTCGGGTGACGTTGCAGCTGGAAAAACGCGTCGACAACCTGCCGACCGATTCCACCGCCTCGATCCTGACCGCCGGGTTGCTCGGCGAGAAGTACATCGGCATCAGCGTGGGCGGTGAGGAAGCGGTGCTCAAGGAAGGTGGAACCATCCATGACACCCAGTCGGCGCTGGTACTGGAAGATCTGATTGGCAAGTTTTTGCTCAATACCGTTGGCAAAGAAGCTAAATAAGGAGTTTCCATGATTTCCATCCTGCGACGCGGCCTGTTGGTATTGCTGGCGAGCCTGCCGTTGATGGCCGTTGCGGCCACGCAATCGCCCAAAGAAGTGATCCAGACCACCACCACGCAACTGCTGTCCGACCTCAAGGCGAACAAGGAGCAGTACAAGGCCAACCCCAGCGCGTTCTACGATGCGCTCAACGCCAACCTGGGACCGGTGGTGGATGCCGATGGCATCTCCCGCAGCATCATGACGGTCAAGTACTCGCGCAAGGCTACCCCGGCCCAGATGCAGCGCTTCCAGGAAAACTTCAAGCGCAGCCTGATGCAGTTCTATGGCAACGCCCTGCTGGAATACAACAACCAGGGCATCACCGTGGGCGCCGAGAAGAAGGACGGCGACGACCGTGCCAGCGTCGACATGACGGTCAAGGGCAACAACGGCGCCGTCTACCCGGTTTCCTACACCCTGACCAAGCTCAATGGCGAGTGGAAGGTGCGTAACGTTATCGTCAACGGCATCAACATCGGCAAGTTGTTCCGTGACCAGTTCGCCGACGCCATGCAGCGCAACGGCAACGACCTGGACAAGACCATCGACGGCTGGGCCGGCGAAGTGGCCAAGGCCAAGGAAACCACCGAGCAAGCGGCCGAGAAGCAGGCCCAATGAGTGCGGCAGTCACCCTTGCCGCACCCGGCGTGCTGAGCCTGTCCGGTGTGCTGGATTACCGCACCGGCCCGGTGCTGCGCAAGCAGGGCAGGGCCCTGATTGCTGCCAGTCGCGAGCCTTCGCTGGTGCTGGACTGTTCGGCGGTGGAGCTTTCCAGCAGCGTGGGTCTGTCCCTGCTGCTGGCCTTCACCCGTGACGGGCAGGCGGCGGGCAAGACCATCGAGGTGCGCGGCATGCCCCATGGCATGCACGAAATCGCTCAGGTGTACGGGCTCGGCGAGCTGCTGGCCGGTCAATAAATACGGGTGCGCGACGGGCCCCTCTGTCAGAGTCCTCGTTTACGGGGTTCGCAGGCGAGGGGCTTTTTTGTATGATGGCCGACCCGCGCGCACAGGGCGCCGATTGAGGTTGAGCATGCAGGCCGTAGAAGTTAAGAACTTCCTTGAAGAAAAGTTGCCGGGAACCCGGGTCGAAGTTGAAGGCGAAGGCTGCAACTTCCAGCTGAACGTAATCAGTGACGAATTGGCGGCCCTGAGCCCGGTCAAGCGTCAGCAGCAGATCTATGCTCACCTGAACCCGTGGATCACCGATGGCAGCATCCATGCGGTAACCATGAAATTTTTCAGCAGCGCAGCCTGGGCTGAGCGCACCTGAGCCAACTTGGCGGCGAGATTCCAATGGACAAACTGATTATCACTGGCGGCGTTCGTCTCGATGGCGAAATCCGCATTTCCGGCGCAAAGAACGCAGCGCTGCCGATTCTGGCGGCCACCCTGCTGTGCGACGGCCCGGTCACCGTCGGCAACCTGCCGCACCTGCACGACATCACCACCATGATCGAGCTGTTCGGTCGCATGGGCATCGAGCCTGTGATCGACGAGAAGCTCGCGGTGGAGATCGACCCACGCACCATCAAGACCCTGGTCGCGCCGTATGAGCTGGTGAAGACCATGCGCGCCTCGATCCTGGTGCTGGGCCCGATGGTCGCCCGTTTCGGCGAGGCCGAAGTGGCCCTGCCTGGCGGCTGCGCCATTGGCTCGCGCCCGGTCGACCTGCACATCCGCGGCCTCGAGGCGATGGGCGCGAAGATCGAAGTCGAAGGCGGCTACATCAAGGCCAAGGCGCCTGAAGGCGGCCTGCGCGGTGCGCACTTCTTCTTCGACACCGTCAGCGTGACCGGTACCGAGAACATCATGATGGCCGCTGCCCTGGCCAAGGGCCGCAGCGTGCTGCAGAACGCCGCGCGCGAGCCGGAAGTGGTCGACCTGGCCAACTTCCTCAACGCCATGGGCGCCAAGGTGCAGGGTGCCGGTACCGACACCATCACCATCGACGGCGTCGAGCGCCTGGGTTCGGCGGTATACCGCGTGATGCCCGACCGTATCGAGACCGGCACCTACCTGGTAGCCGCTGCCGTGACCGGCGGTCGCGTCAAGGTCAAGGACACCGATCCGACCATCCTCGAGGCGGTACTGGAGAAGCTCAAGGAAGCCGGTGCCGAAATCACCACCGGTGAAGACTGGATCGAGCTGGACATGCACGGCAAGCGGCCGAAAGCCGTGAACCTGCGCACCGCCCCGTACCCGGCGTTCCCTACCGACATGCAGGCTCAGTTCATCTCCCTCAACGCCATTGCCGAAGGCACCGGCGCGGTGATCGAGACGATCTTCGAAAACCGCTTCATGCACGTGTACGAGATGCACCGCATGGGCGCACAGATCCAGGTCGAAGGCAACACTGCCATCGTCACCGGCACCAAGACCCTCAAGGGTGCTCCGGTCATGGCCACCGACCTGCGGGCTTCGGCCAGCCTGGTCATTTCGGCGCTGGTCGCCGAGGGCGACACCCTGATCGATCGCATCTACCACATAGACCGTGGCTACGAGTGCATCGAAGAGAAACTGCAGATGCTGGGCGCGAAGATCCGTCGCGTACCGGGCTAGCCCTGCACTCGGCGCAGGGACGCGCCACAAGAATCGATTGCCGTCGGGCGCCTGCACGGGTCCGGCGGCTAAAGCCGCTTAAGGATTGACGTTTCCCATGTTGACCATCGCGCTGTCCAAGGGCCGCATTCTCGACGACACCCTGCCATTGCTGGCAGAGGCGGGCATCGTGCCTACCGAGAATCCGGACAAAAGCCGCAAGCTGATCATCCCGACCACCCAGGACGATGTGCGCCTGCTGATCGTGCGTGCCACCGACGTGCCGACCTACGTCGAGCATGGCGCCGCCGACCTGGGCGTGGCCGGCAAGGACGTGCTGATGGAGTACGGCGGCCAGGGCCTGTACGAGCCGCTGGACCTGCAGATTGCCCAATGCAAGCTGATGACCGCCGGTGCCATCGGCGCTGCCGAACCCAAGGGGCGCCTGCGCGTGGCCACCAAGTTCGTCAACGTCGCCAAGCGCTACTACGCCGAGCAGGGCCGTCAGGTCGACATCATCAAGCTGTACGGCTCGATGGAGCTGGCACCGCTGATCAACCTGGCCGACAAGATCATCGACGTGGTCGACACCGGCAACACCCTGCGTGCCAACGGCCTGGAACCCCAGGAACTGATCGCCACCATCAGCTCCCGGCTGGTGGTCAACAAGGCCTCGATGAAGATGCAGCACGCACGCATCCAGAGCCTGATCGACGCCTTGCGTCTGGCCGTGGAATCGCGACACCGCGGCTGACCCCTGCGCGCGACCTTCGCTGTCGCGCCCGTCTATCCGCGTCATAGCCAATTTGCTCGGGTGCCCGCGCGGATGGACTGGTAGCTTAGGGCGCCTGAGCATCCGCCATTTACCGAGGCCTTAGCCATGACCACGTCCACTGCAATTCGCCGACTCAACGCTGCTGACCCGGATTTCGCCCGACATCTGGATCATCTGCTGAGCTGGGAAAGCGTGTCTGACGATGCGGTCAACCAGCGGGTGCTGGACATCATCAAGGCCGTGCGCGAGCGCGGCGACGCGGCGCTGGTGGAATTCACCCAGCGTTTCGACGGCGTCCAGGCCACCTCCATCGATGACCTGATCCTGGGGCGCGAGCGCCTGGAGCTGGCCCTGAGCCGCATTACCCCGGCGCAGCGCGAGGCGCTGGAAACCGCCGCCCGCCGGGTGCGCAGCTACCACGAAAGGCAGAAGCAGGACTCCTGGACCTACACCGAGGCCGACGGCACCGTGCTGGGCCAGAAGGTCACGCCGCTGGACCGCGCCGGGCTGTACGTACCGGGTGGCAAGGCGTCGTACCCCTCGTCGGTACTGATGAACGCGATTCCGGCCAAGGTTGCCGGGGTGTCCGAAGTGGTCATGGTGGTACCCACCCCGCGTGGTGAAATCAACGAGCTGGTGCTGGCTGCGGCGTGCATCGCCGGGGTCGACCGGGTGTTCACCATCGGTGGCGCCCAGGCGGTTGCCGCACTGGCCTACGGCACCGAGAGCGTGCCGCAGGTAGACAAGGTGGTCGGCCCGGGCAACATCTACGTGGCCACCGCCAAGCGCCATGTGTTCGGCCAGGTGGGCATCGACATGATTGCCGGCCCGTCGGAGATCCTCGTGGTGTGCGACGGCCAGACCGACCCGGACTGGATCGCCATGGACCTGTTCTCCCAGGCCGAGCATGACGAAGACGCCCAGGCGATTCTGGTCAGCCCCGATGCCGAGTTCCTCGACCGCGTGGCCGCAAGCATCGACAAGCTGCTGCCGGGCATGGACCGCGCCGAGATCATCCAGACCTCCATCAATGGCCGTGGCGCACTGATCCACGTGCGCGACATGCAGCAGGCCATCGAGGTGGCCAACCGCATCGCCCCCGAGCACCTGGAGTTGTCGGTGGCCGACCCGCAGGCCTGGTTGCCGCAGATCCGCCATGCCGGTGCGATCTTCATGGGCCGCCACACCAGCGAAGCGCTGGGCGACTACTGCGCTGGCCCCAACCACGTGCTGCCTACCTCCGGCACCGCACGGTTCTCCTCGCCGCTGGGGGTGTACGACTTCCAGAAGCGTTCCTCGATCATCTTCTGTTCCGAGCAGGGCGCTTCGGACCTGGGTCGCACCGCGTCGGTGCTGGCCCGTGGCGAATCCCTGAGCGCGCACGCACGCAGCGCCGAATACCGCATCCTTGGCGATCACACCCCTGTCGATAAAGAGGGCAACTGAGCATGAGCAAATTCTGGAGCCCCTTCGTCAAGGACCTGGTGCCTTACGTGCCGGGCGAGCAGCCCAAGCTGAGCAAGCTGGTCAAGCTCAACACCAACGAAAACCCCTATGGCCCTTCGCCAAAGGCGCTGGAGGCCATGCGCGGCGAGCTCAACGACAACCTGCGCCTGTACCCGGACCCCAATGGCGACCGGCTCAAGCAGGCGGTGGCCAGCTACTACGGCGTGCAGGCCAGCCAGGTGTTCCTGGGCAACGGTTCGGACGAAGTGCTCGCGCACATTTTCCACGGCCTGTTCCAGCACGATGCGCCGCTGCTGTTCCCCGACATCAGCTACAGCTTCTACCCGGTGTACTGCGGCCTGTACGGCATCCCGTATGAGGCGGTAACGCTGGACGAGCAGTTCCAGATTCGTGTCGAGGATTACCAGCGCGCCAACGGCGGCATCATCTTCCCCAACCCGAACGCACCCACTGGCTGCCTGCTGGCGCTGGAGGCAGTCGAGCAGATGCTGCAGGCCAACCCGGATTCGGTGGTGGTGGTCGACGAAGCCTACATCGACTTCGGCGGCCAGACCGCCATCAGCCTGGTGGACCGCTACCCGAACCTGCTGGTGACCCAGACCTTGTCCAAGTCGCGTTCCCTGGCCGGCCTGCGGGTCGGGCTGGCGGTCGGCCACCCGGACCTGATCGAGGCGCTGGAGCGCATCAAGAACAGCTTCAACTCCTATCCGCTGGATCGCCTGGCCATCGTCGGCGCGGCGGCGGCGTTCGAGGACCAGGCGTATTTCGAACAGACCTGCCGTCAGGTGATCGACAGCCGGGAGCAGTTGGTGGCGCAGTTGACCGACCGCGGTTTCCAGGTGCTGCCGTCGGCGGCCAACTTCATCTTTGCCCGTCACCCCGAGCAGGATGCCGCTGCGCTGGCGGCCAAGTTGCGCGAGCAGGGCGTGATCGTGCGCCACTTCAAGCAGCAGCGCATCGCGCAGTTCCTGCGTATCAGCATCGGTACGCCCGAGCAGAACCAGGCGCTGCTTGACGCCTTGAACTGATCGCGCCTTGTCTTTCGCCAGCTAGGCGGGCTCCTGCGGGAGCCGGCCTAGCTGGCGATTGCATCGACGTGGCCCGACAGGCTATTCTCCGCCCCTCAGATTCGTCCGATGATTGGATGTAAGCACGTCAATGACTCAACTCATCAAACGCTCCCTTGTCGAGCAGGCCGTCGAACAACTGCGCCAGCGCGTCGCCGATGGCGCCTGGACCGTCGGCCAGCGCCTGCCCACCGAGCCCGAACTGGCCCTGGAACTGGGCATCAGCCGCAATACCGTGCGTGAAGCGATGCGCGTGCTCGCCTTCAGCGGCCTGGTCGAAGTGCGCCAGGGCGACGGTACCTACCTGCGCGCCAATGTCGACCCGCTGGCCACCGTGCAGGTGCTGTCGCGTTGCAGCCTCGAGCAGGCCCGCGAAACCCGGCACATCCTCGAAGCCGAGGCCATCGGGCTGGCGGCGCTGCGCCGCACCGACGACGACCTCAAGGGGCTGCATGAAGCCCTGCAGCACAGCGCCGAGCACTTTCACGACGACCTCGACAGCTACGTGGCCTGCGACCTGGTGTTTCACCAGCGCCTGGTGGACGCCGCACACAACCCGGCATTGAGCGAGCTGTACCGCTACTTCTCCGCCGTGGTGGCGTGCGCCGTGCACCACAACATGCGCGAATCGCGTTGCCAGGGCGTGTTCGACCTGCACCGCGACATCCTGCAGGCGGTCGAGCAACGCGACCCGGAACGGGCCAAGGCCCTGAGCAGAACCCTTATCAATGAAGCCTGACGCAGAGACAGCCATGCCCAAACCCAACCCGCCGCTCGAAGAACTCCTGATCGACGCCGAAGCCGACGACGCCCAGCTGCAACCGCCCGCCGTGCTGCAGCGCCCGTGGCTGTTGCTGCTGGGGCTGGTACTGGTGGCACTGAACCTGCGCCCGGCGCTGTCGAGCATGGCGCCGTTGCTCGGGCAGGTGTCCGACAGCCTGGGGCTGAGTGCTTCGCAGGCCGGCCTGCTGACCACGCTGCCGGTACTGTGCCTGGGCCTGTTCGCGCCGCTGGCACCGATCCTGGCGCGTCGCTTCGGCAGCGAGCGGGTGGTGCTGGGCATTCTGCTCACGCTGGCGTGCGGCATCTTGCTGCGCAGCTCGCTGGGCAGTGTGGGGCTGTTTGCCGGCAGCATCCTGGCCGGGGCCAGCATCGGCGTGATTGGCGTGCTGCTGCCGGGCATCGTCAAGCGCGACTTCCCCAAGCATGCCGGCGCCCTGACCGGCGTGTACACCATGGCCCTGTGCCTGGGCGCGGCCCTGGCGGCCGGCGCCACCGTGCCGTTGAGCCAGCACTTCGACGACAGCTGGGCGCTGGGCCTGGGTGTCTGGCTGATTCCGGCGGTGGTGGCGGCGCTGTTCTGGCTGCCCCAGGCGCGCCACGGGCATGGCAAGCATGCGGTGGCTTATCGGGTGAGGGGGCTGCTGCGCGATCCGCTGGCCTGGCAGGTGACCCTGTACATGGGCCTGCAGTCGTCGCTGGCGTACATCGTGTTCGGCTGGCTGCCCTCGATTCTGATCGGCCGTGGCCTGAGCCCGACCGAGGCCGGGCTGGTGCTGTCCGGTTCGGTGATCGTGCAACTGGCCAGTGCCCTGACCGCGCCGTGGCTGGCCACCCGTGGCAAGGACCAGCGCCTGGCCATCGTGCTGGTGATGCTGCTGACCCTGGCCGGCCTGTTCGGCTGCCTGTATGCCCCGTTAGGCGGGCTGTGGGGCTGGGCGGTGGTACTGGGTATCGGGCAGGGCGGCACCTTTGCCCTGGCGCTGACCCTGATCGTGTTGCGGTCGAAGGACTCGCATGTGGCGGCCAACCTGTCGAGCATGGCCCAAGGCATCGGCTATACCCTGGCCTCGATGGGGCCGTTCGCGGTGGGCCTGGTGCATGACGTGACCGGTGGCTGGGACGCAGTGGGCTGGATCTTCGCGGTGCTGGGCGTGGGTGCGATCGGTTTCGGGCTCAAGGCCGGGCGGGCGTTGCAGGTGGGTGTGGTCAGCGAACGGGTCTGACTTCGCGTGGCTGCCATCGCGGGTCTGCACTGCACCTGTGGGAGCGGGCCTGACCTGCCATGGGGCACATCATTCGCACCGTATATACCCGTAGCTTTCAGCCATCACTCGGCCTATCGTTCACGTCCGTTCCCCTGTAATGGACCGCGCCCATGAGCGACGCCAACATCGCGCTGATCACACGTTTCTACCAGGCCTTCCAGCGCCTCGACGCCGAGGCCATGGTCGCCTGCTACAGCCCCGAGGTGGTGTTCAGCGACCCGGCCTTCGGTACCCTGCGTGGCAAGGACGCCGCCGACATGTGGCGCATGCTCGCCAGTCGCGCCAAGGATTTCTCCCTGACCTTCGACAGCGTGCGCGCCGACGAGCGCAGCGCCACTGCGCACTGGGTGGCCACCTACCTGTTCAGCCAGACCGGTCGCGTGGTGGTCAACGACATTCAGGCACGTTTCGTGATCCGCGACGGGTTGATCGTCGAGCATCACGATCATTTCGACCTGTGGCGCTGGGCCCGCCAGGCGCTGGGTACCAAGGGCCTGCTGCTGGGCTGGACACCGCTGGTACAGGGCAAGATTCGCCAACAGGCGGCAAAAGGCCTGCGCGCATTTCAGGCCGGGCGTTGACGGGGTAAGCTGTCGCCTTCACCCCTGTACGCAGATGCCCGTGACCGAAACCCCCACCTCTCGCAAACCCTGGTATGTCTATCTGGTACGCACCGCCAACGGTTCGTTGTACTGCGGCATCAGCGACAACCCCGAGCGCCGTTTCAATGCGCATCAGAGCGGCCGCGGTGCGCGTTACTTCAGCACCAGCCCGGCAGTGGCGCTGGTGTATGTGGAAGCCTGGCCGGACAAGGCCGAGGCGCTGCGCCAGGAACGCCTGGTGAAGAAGCTGCGCAAGTCGGCCAAGGAGGCACTGGTGGCCTCCTGGACGGGGCTCAGTCCTTGCGACGCTTGAGCTGATCGGTGAGCTGGGTGGGCAGGCCCTTGATGATCAGGGTGCCGGCCTCTTCGTCGTACTCGATCTTCGAGCCCAGCAGGTGTGCCTCGAAGCTGATCGACAGGCCCTCGGCGCGGCCGGTGAAGCGGCGGAACTGGTTCAGGGTGCGCTTGTCGGCCGGGATCTCCGGCGACAGGCCGTAGTCCTTGTTGCGGATATGGTCATAGAAGGCCCGCGGGCGGTCCTCGTCGATCAGTTCCGACAGCTCGCTCAGGGTCACCGGCTCGCCTGCCTTGGTCTGGCTGGTGGCGTACTCGACCAGGGTCTGGGTCTTTTCGCGGGCGGCTTCCTCGGGCAGGTCCTCGCTCTCGACGAAGTCGCTGAAGGCCTTGAGCAGGGTGCGGGTCTCTCCCGGGCCGTCGACGCCTTCCTGGCAGCCGATGAAGTCGCGGAAGTACTCCGAGACCTTCTTGCCGTTCTTGCCCTTGATGAACGAGATGTACTGCTTGGACTGCTTGTTGTTCTGCCACTCGGAGATGTTGATGCGAGCAGCCAGGTGCAGCTGGCCCAGGTCCAGGTGGCGCGAGGGGGTCACGTCCAGGTCGGCGTTCACCGCCACACCTTCGCTGTGGTGCAGCAGGGCGATGGCCAGGTAGTCGGTCATGCCTTGCTGGTAGTGGGCGAACAGTACGTGGCCACCGGTGGACAGGTTCGACTCTTCCATCAGTTTCTGCAGGTGCTCGACGGCCACGCGGCTGAAGGCGGTGAAGGTCTTGCCTTCATCCAGGTATTCCTTCAGCCAGCCGCTGAACGGATGGGCGCCGGACTCGGCGTGGAACAGGCCCCAGGCTTTGCCCTGTTTGGCGTTGTAGCTGTCGTTGAGGTCGGCCAGCAGGTTCTCGATGGCGGTCGACTCGGCCAGTTCCGAGTCGCGTGCGTGCAGCACGGCAGGGCTGCCATCGGGTTTCTTGTCGATCAGGTGGACGATGCAATGACGGATCGGCATGGGATTCTCGGCTGAAAATAGGGCGCGACATACGGCGCTGCAAAGCGGCCAAGTGTAACCCAGCCGGGGGCTTGAGCAGGGTATGGATGTGTGTCGACGCAAGGGTTGTTCATTTTTTGTGCGATTTTTTGCGAAATTTGCTGCAAACCCCCGAAAAACCAGAACATTTGGCCTGTGGGAGGCGGATATTTATCGCTTCGTGTGGTAGTTTTGCCCGGTCTTGCGCACCGCGTGTGGCGCATTGCTGGCAGACCGCTGATGTCACGTCGAACCAAACGCATTTTTGTGTATCTACATACGCGATTGGCAATGGATATACCCCGGACCGCCGAAGACTCGCGGGTCTGGGCCGATGGCTGACGCTGCACTCTGCAAACCAACTGAATTTGATAGGGAAGGAACACCACCATGGCATTGACCAAAGACCAACTGATCGCCGATATCGCCGAAGCTATCGACGCGCCGAAAACCACCGCGCGTAACGCTCTGGAGCAACTGGGCCAGATCGTTGCTGATCAACTGGAAAATGGCAGCGAAATCACCCTGCCGGGTATCGGCAAGCTGAAGATCACCGAGCGTCCTGCCCGTACCGGTCGTAACCCTTCGACTGGCGCTGCCATCGAAATCGCTGCCAAGAAAGTCGTCAAGTTCGTTCCAGCCAAAGTGCTGACCGACGCTGTAAACAAGTAATTGTAAACAGCTTCTGAAAACCGCGTCCGGTGCGAGCCAGGCGCGGTTTTTTTGTGGGTGCTGCGCATGCCCCTAGGGGGCGGGTTTCGTCCAGCGCAGCTGGCGCCACGCTGCGCGCGCCTGAGGTGTCTGGAAGGTCCAGGCCACCAGGCGGCTCTGTTTCTGCCCCTGGCCCATCTCCAGCACGCGGTGCTCTACTGCGCCGGCCTTGTTCAGGGCCGCCTCGATACCCGGCAGGTTCGATGCCTTCGACACCAGGCTGCTAAACCACAGCACCTGTTGGCCCAGGGCCACGCTTTCATTCACCAGCTGGCTGACAAAGCGGATTTCACCGCCCTCGCACCACAGCTCGTTGTTCTGCCCCCCAAAGTTCAGTACCGGCAGCTTGCGCTTGGGGTCGGCCTTGCCCAGCGCCCGCCATTTGCGCTGGCTGCCACGGGTGGCTTCGTCACGCGAGGCGTGGAAGGGCGGGTTGCACAGGGTGACGTCGAAGCGTTCGTCGCTCTTGAGCAGGCCGGCGAGGATCTGCCGCGCATTGCCCTGCTGGCGCAGGCTGATGACCTTGCCCAGCCCGTTGGCCTGCACGATGGCCTTGGCGGCGCCCAGGGCCACCGGGTCGATGTCCGAGCCCAGGAAGCGCCAGCGGTAGTCGACGTGACCCAGCAGCGGATAGATGCAGTTGGCCCCGACCCCCACATCCAGTGCCTGGATCATCGCACCCCGCGGAATCTCGCCACCGTTGTCGGTGGCCAGCAGGTCGGCCAGGCCATGCAGGTAGTCGGCGCGGCCGGGTATGGGCGGGCACAGGTAGTCGGCCGGGATGTCCCAGTGCTGGATGCCGTACTGGGCCTTGAGCAGGGCGCGGTTGAACACGCGCACTGCCTCGGGGTCGGCGAAATCGATGCTCGGCTTGCCGTGGGGGTTGGTGATCATGAAGCGGCCCAGCTCCGGGCTGCTCTTGATCAGTTGCGGGAAGTCGTAGCGACCCTGGTGGCGGTTGCGCGGGTGCAGGGTGGGTTTGTTGGGTGTGGTCATGAAAGTCCCATAAAAAACGCCGGCAAGACGGGCCCCCTGTAGGAGCCGGCCTTGCCGGCGATGCAAGGCGCAGCCTTGCCAGTGCAGGTAGCAGGGCAGTGTCGCCTGCTTCGCCGGCAAGGCCGGCTCCTACAGTCAGTGAGTATTACAAGGCGGCAATCCGCGCATGCTGCTCGGTGAAGTTGGCCAGGGCCTGTTCGGCCTCGGCCAGCTTGGCGCGCTCCTTGTCGATCACCGCAGGCGGCGCCTTGTCGACGAACGCCGGGTTGGACAGCTTGCCGCCCACCCGCTGCACTTCGCCTTGCAGGCGCTGGATTTCCTTGTTCAGACGCGCCAGCTCGGCATCCTTGTCGATCAGCCCGGCCATCGGCACCAGCACCTGCAGGTCACCGACCAGGGCGGTGGCGCTCAGCGGCGCCTCGTCCTGCTCGCCCAGCACGGTGAAGGATTCGATCTTGGCCAGCTTTTTGAGCAGTGCCTCGTTTTCCTGCAGGCGACGCACGTCTTCGGCACTGGCGTTCTTGAGGAACAGCTGCAATGGCTTGCCCGGGCCGATGTTCATTTCGCCACGGATGTTGCGCACGCCCAGCATCAGTTCCTTGAGCCACTCGATATCGCCTTCGGCCGCTTCATCGATGCGGCTTTCGTTGGCCACCGGCCACGGCTGCAGCATGATGGTCTTGCCTTCGATACCGGCCAGTGGCGCCAGGCGCTGCCAGATTTCCTCGGTGATGAACGGCATGAACGGATGCGCCAGGCGCAGCGCCACTTCCAGCACGCGGACCAGGGTGCGGCGGGTGCCGCGCTGGCGTTCGACCGGTGCGTTCTCGTCCCACAGTACCGGCTTGGACAGCTCCAGGTACCAGTCGCAGTACTGGTTCCAGATGAACTCGTACAGCGCCTGGGCGGCCAGGTCGAAGCGGAACTGGTCCAGCTGGCGGGTCACTTCGGCTTCGGTGCGCTGCAGCTGCGAGATGATCCAGCGGTCGGCCAGCGACAGCTCGTAGGCCTCGCCGTTCTGGCCGCAGTCCTCGCCCTTGTCCAGCACGTAGCGCGCGGCGTTCCAGATCTTGTTGCAGAAGTTGCGATAGCCTTCGACGCGGCCCATGTCGAACTTGATGTCGCGACCGGTGGACGCCAGCGAGCAGAAGGTGAAGCGCAGGGCATCGGTGCCGTAGCTGGCGATGCCTTCGGGGAACTCGGCCTTGGTCTGCTTGGCGATCTTGTCGGCCAGCTTGGGCTGCATCAGACCGCTGGTGCGTTTCTCCAGCAGCGCGTCCAGGGTGATGCCGTCGACGATGTCCAGCGGGTCGAGCACGTTGCCCTTGGACTTGGACATCTTCTGGCCCTGGCCATCACGAACCAGACCATGCACGTACACGGTCTTGAACGGCACCTGCGGGGTACCGTCCTCGTTCTTCACCAGGTGCATGGTCAACATGATCATCCGGGCAACCCAGAAGAAGATGATGTCGAAACCGGTCACCAGCACGTCGGTGGAGTGGAAGGTCTTGAGGAATTCGGTCTGCTGCGGCCAGCCCAGGGTGGAGAAGGTCCACAGGCCCGAGCTGAACCAGGTGTCGAGCACGTCGTTGTCCTGGTTCAGGACCACGTCGTCGCCCAGCTGGTGCTTGGCGCGCACTTCTTCTTCGCTACGCCCCACATAGACCTTGCCCGACACGTCGTACCAGGCCGGAATGCGGTGGCCCCACCACAGCTGGCGGCTGATGCACCAGTCCTGGATGTCGCGCATCCAGGAGAAGTCCATGTTCTCGTACTGCTTGGGCACGAACTGGATGCGGCCGTCTTCGACAGCGGCGATCGCAGGCTCGGCCAGCGGCTTGGTCGACACGTACCACTGGTCGGTCAGCCATGGCTCGATGATGGTGCCGGAGCGGTCGCCCTTGGGCACTTTCAAGGCGTGGTCGTCGACGCTGACCAGCAGGCCTGCGGCATCCAGGTCGGCAACGATCTGCTTGCGCGCCACGAAGCGGTCGAGGCCGGCGTAGGCGGCAGGCAGGCTGGCGTCCAGGCTTTCGTTCAGGCTGCCGTCGAGGTTGAACACCTGGGCTGCCGGCAGCACCGCAGCGTTCTTGTCGAAGCTGTTGAGCAGCGGCAGGTTGTGGCGCTTGCCGACTTCGTAGTCGTTGAAGTCGTGGGCCGGGGTGATCTTCACGCAGCCGGTGCCGAATTCGGGGTCGCAGTAGTCATCGGCGATGATCGGGATCAGGCGACCGACCAGCGGCAGCTTGACGAACTTGCCTATCAGCGCCTGGTAGCGCTCGTCGTTCGGGTTGACGGCCACGGCGGCGTCGCCGAGCAGGGTTTCCGGACGGGTGGTGGCGACCACCAGGTGGTCCTTGCCGTCGGCCGTGGTGGCACCGTCGGCCAGCGGGTAGCGCAGGTTCCACAGATGGCCTTTCTCGTCGTGGCTTTCCACTTCGAGGTCGGAGATTGCCGTGTGCAGCTTGGTGTCCCAGTTGACCAGGCGCTTGCCGCGGTAGATCAGGCCGTCTTCATGCAGGCGCACGAAGGCTTCCTTGACCGCTTCGGACAGGCCGTCGTCCATGGTGAAGCGCTCGCGGCTCCAGTCTACCGACGAGCCCAGGCGGCGGATCTGGCGGCTGATGTTGCCACCGGACTGATCCTTCCATTCCCAGACTTTCTCGAGGAATTTGTCGCGGCCCAGGTCGTGACGGTTCTGGCCCTTGGCCTCCAGTTGACGCTCCACCAGCATCTGCGTGGCGATGCCGGCGTGGTCGGTGCCTGGTTGCCACAGGGTGTTGCGACCCTGCATGCGGCGAAAACGGATCAGGGCGTCCATGATCGCGTTGTTGAAGCCGTGACCCATGTGCAGGCTGCCGGTCACGTTCGGCGGCGGGATCATGATGGTGTACGAATCGCCCGCGCCTTGCGGGGCGAAATAATTCTCTGACTCCCAGGTGTTGTACCAGGAAGTTTCAATGGCGTGCGGCTGGTAGGTCTTATCCATGCGCGGCGGGACCCTATGGCATTTATTCAGGAAAGCCGAGAAGTATAGCGGGGATAAGGGCCGGGGCGTAGCGTGAGGTGCTGGAGTGGGGCAAAAAACTGTGGGGAATTCTTCGCGTAGGAGCCGGCCTTGCCGGCGAAGCGAGCCAAAGGCTCGCCCCCCGTTTTTGATTACGAGCGTGAGTTCAACAACCGCTCCAGGCGGGCATCCAGGCGCCGCTTGATCTCGTTCTCGATATGCGGGGTAAAGTCCTTGATCACATCCTGCATGATCAACTGCGCCGCCGCGCGCAGTTCGCTGTCCAGGTGCAGCAGGGTGTCCTGGCGGCGCGCCTGCGGGTCGGGCTCGGCAGCCGGCTCGGCAGCCACCGGGGCCCGCGCTGCCGGTTCGGCCGGCTCGAGCAGCAACGGTATCTGCTCCTCGACGGTCTCGGTCAGCAGTGGCGGTTCCAGGGCATCGTCACCCAGCAACTGGCGAATCGACTCCAGATCGTCCAGCAAATGCGCAGGTTTTGGCATGGGGGCAGGTTTGTCCATCATCAGAGTCGCTGTAAACGGTGGTCTTGCAGAGCATAGCCCTGTTCACGGTAGAAACGGAAACTCTCCCGCGCCGCCGCACGAATGGCCGGCTCCTCCACCACGATCTCGGCAATGCGGGCAAAGCGTGCGGCAAAACCGGGTACCTTCAGGTCGAGATTGACCAGCAGGTCCTGATGATCGCCCGGGTCGTCACCGACCCCCAGCGCCACCGCGCCGTGCGGGTCGTCCTCGAGCGCGCTGTGGGGCACGAAGGCCTCGCCCTTGAACGCCCACAGCCGCGCATCCAGCTCGTCGCGCTGGGCCGCATCGCTGCAGTTGAGGTACACGCGGTGCCCAAGGCGCCAGGCCTTTTCGCACAGCTTGCAGGCGAAATCCAGCCGCGCGGCAGGCGCGGGGCTGGGCAGGATATAGAAGTCGACTTTGCTCATGGTGGGGTGGCCCACCGGCTACGCCTTGCAGCGCGGCCGGTGGACGGCGCCTCAGGCGTTGGCGCGGTCGAGCAGGTACTGGGTCAGCAGCGGTACCGGGCGGCCAGTGGCGCCCTTGTCCTTGCCGCCGCTGGTCCAGGCCGTGCCGGCGATGTCCAGGTGGGCCCAGTGGTAGGCCTTGGCAAAGCGCGACAGGAAGCAGCCGGCGGTGATGCTGCCCGCCTTCGGGCCGCCGATGTTGGCGATGTCGGCGAACGGGCTGTCGAGCTGCTCCTGGTATTCGTCGAACAGCGGCAGTTGCCAGGCGCGGTCGTCGGCACGCTTGCCGGCGTCCAGCAGTTGGCCGATCAGTTCGTCGTCGTTGCCCATCAGGCCCGAGGTATGGCTGCCCAGGGCGACGATGCAGGCGCCGGTCAGGGTGGCGATGTCGATCACCGCCTGCGGCTTGAAGCGCTCCACGTAGGTCAGTGCGTCGCACAGCACCAGGCGGCCTTCGGCGTCGGTGGTGAGGATTTCGACGGTCTGCCCGCTCATGGTGGTGACGATGTCGCCCGGACGGCTGGCGCCACCGCTGGGCATGTTCTCGGCACAGGCCAGTACACACACCAGGTTGATCGGCAGCTTGAGTTCGAGCACGGCACGCAGGGTGCCGAACACGCTGGCTGCACCGCCCATGTCGTACTTCATTTCATCCATGCCGGCACCGGGCTTGAGGCTGATGCCGCCGGTGTCGAAGGTGATGCCCTTGCCCACCAGTACGTAAGGCTTCTCGCTCTTCTTGGCGGCGCCCTGGTAGCTGAGCACGATCAGGCGTGGCGGCTGATCGCTGCCCTGGCCCACGGCGTAGAACGCGCCCATGCCCAGGTCCTTGATCTTCTTCTCGTCCAGCACCTCGACCTTGAGGCCCTTGAACTCCTTGCCCAGCGCCTTGGCCTGTTCGGCCAGATAGCTTGGGTGGCAGATGTTCGGCGGCAGGTTGCCCAGGTCGCGGGTGAAGCCCATGCCGTTGGCGATCGCGGTGGCGTGCTTGACGGCGCGCTCCACCTCGGCCAGGCCGGCCTTGTCGCTGAGCAGGGTGATCTTCTTCAGGGCGATCGGCTCGGCCTTCTTGCTCTTGTAATGATCGAATACATATTGACCATCGAGCAGGCTCTCGGCCAGCAGGCGTACCTTGCCGTAGTTGGCATCGCGGCCGGTCACGGCAACGTCGTCCAGTGCCAGCACCGCATCGCTGCCAGCCAGGCCCTTGAGCACATTGAGCACGCTGCCCGCCAGCTTGCGCCAGGCGCGGTCGGCAAGGGCGTCCTTGCCGGTCCCCACCAGCAATACGCGCTCGGCCTTGACCCCGGCCAGGCCTTGCAGCAGCAGGGTCTGGCCGACCTTGCCGGCCAGGTCGCCGCGCTTGAGCACTGCGCTCAGGGCGCCGTTGCTGGCGTCGTCCACGGCCTTGGCGGTAGCGCCCAGTGTGCGGCCTTCACCCACGCTCAGTACCAGGGTGGCGGTTTTCAAGGATGCTGCGGCTACGCTTTTTACAACCAATTCCATGTCAGGGTCCCCGAATGAACTGTCAGTGCGCGCTGGCGGTGCAGGCGCTCGAAGCGGCCTGGCGCGCCGTGGCGGGCCAGTCAGAAAGCGCCCAGTTTGAGCCTGCGGCGGGCGCGCTGACAACCCCGAGATGAAGCTTTGCACGGCGCCAAGTGACAGGCACGGCCATTCACAGGATAATGCGCGCACTTTTGTCCGGGTTCGCCTTTGGCGGGCGGGCGACTATCTTGGTTGCAACGTTTTCCCTTGTTCGGCTGTCCGAGCCTGACAACCCAGGAGTGTCTGGTTTGATCGTCTTCCGTTATCTGTCCCGCGAGGTCCTGGTGACCTTGAGTGCCGTCAGCGCTGTGCTGCTGGTCATCATCATGAGCGGGCGCTTCATCAAATACCTGGCCCAGGCGGCCCAGGGCATGCTCGATCCGGGCGTACTGTTCCTGATCATGGGCTACCGCCTGCCGGGCTTTCTGCAACTGATCCTGCCGCTGGGCCTGTTTCTGGGCATCCTGCTGGCCTACGGCCGGCTGTACCTGGAAAGCGAGATGACCGTGCTCTCGGCAACCGGCATGAGCCAGCAGCGCCTGCTGGGCATGACCCTGATGCCGGCGGCACTGGTCGCGGTGCTGGTAGCCTGGCTGAGCCTGAGCCTGGCGCCCCAGGGCGTGACCCAGGTATCGCAGATCATCAACCAGCAGGATGCGCTGACCGAGTTCGACACCCTGGTGCCGGGCCGCTTCCAGAACCTGCGCGACGGTTCGCGGGTCACCTACACCGAGCAGCTGTCGGATGACCGTTCAAAGCTGGCCGGCGTGTTCATTTCCGAGAAGCGACTGTCCCAGGACAAGAGCAAGGACCGTGGTATCTCCGTGCTGGTGGCCGAAAAGGGCCGTCAGGAAGTGCAGGCCGACGGCAACCGCTACCTGATCCTTGAAAACGGCTACCGCTACGACGGCAACCCGGGCCAGGCCGATTACCGCGCCATCAAGTACGACACCTACGGTGTGCTGCTGCCCAAGCCGGAGGTCAGCCAGGAAGTCACCGAGCGCGAGGCCATCCCGACGTCCGAACTGATCGGCAGTACCGGGCTGCGCGAGCGTGCCGAACTGCAGTGGCGCCTGTCGCTGCCGCTGCTGGTGTTCATCGTGACCCTGATGGCGGTGCCGCTGTCGCGGGTCAACCCGCGCCAGGGCCGTTTCCTCAAGCTGCTGCCGGCGATCCTTCTGTATATGGCTTACCTGACGATTCTGATTGCCGCCCGCGGCGCCCTGGAGAAAGGCAAGTTGCCTATCGGCCTGGGCCTGTGGCCGGTGCATGGGCTGTTCCTGCTGATCGGCCTGGGCCTGATGTTCTGGGAACCGCTGCGCCTCAAGCGCGCCAGCCGTCGTGCGGAGGTGGCCCGTGGCTAAACTCGATCGCTACATCGGCCAGAGCGTGTTCATGGCCATCCTCGCCGTGCTGGGGATCATCCTCGGCCTGGCGTCGCTGTTCGCCTTCATCGACGAGATGGGCGACATCAGCGATACCTACACCTTGTGGGACGCGGGCAACTACGTGCTGCTGACCGCGCCACGGCGCCTGTACGACATGCTGCCGATGGCCGCGCTGATCGGCTGCCTGATCGGCCTTGGCAGCCTGGCCAGCAGCAGCGAACTGACCATCATGCGCGCTGCCGGCGTGTCCATCGGGCGCATCGTATGGGCGGTCATGAAGCCGATGCTGGTACTGATGCTGATCGGCGTGCTGATGGGCGAGTACCTGGCACCCGTGACCGAGAACAAGGCCCAGGCCGACCGTTCGCTGGCGCAGGGTGGCGGTGAGGCGCAAAGCTCCAAGCGCGGCCTGTGGCACCGCCAGGGCGAGGAGTTCGTGCACATCAACACCGTGCAGCCCAATGGGCTGTTGCTGGGCGTGACGCGTTATCGCTTCGACAACGAGCGTCACATGCAGACCTCCAGCTTTGCGCGCAGGGCGCAATACACCCAGGGCCACTGGGAACTGACCGACGTGACCACCACGCACTTCCGTGGGGACCACACCGAAGTCATCCACAATGCCGAGGAGCGCTGGGACGTCGCGCTGACCCCCGAGCTGCTCAGCACCGTGGTACTGGCGCCCGAGTCGCTGTCGATCAGCGGGCTGTGGGACTACATTCATTACCTCTCCGACCAGGGCCTGAACAACGCGCGCTACTGGCTGGCGTTCTGGACCAAGGTGCTGCAACCGGTGGTCACGGCGGCGCTGGTACTGATGGCGGTGTCGTTCATCTTCGGCCCGCTGCGTTCGGTGACGCTGGGCCAGCGGGTGTTCACCGGGGTGCTGGTGGGCTTCGTGTTCCGCATCGCCCAGGACCTGCTGGGCCCTTCGAGCCAGGTGTTCGGCTTCCCGCCGCTGCTGGCGGTGGTGATCCCGGCGGCAATCTGTGCGCTGGCGGGGGTGTGGTTGCTACGCAGGGCGGGGTAGCGATTACCCTGGCCAACAAAAAGCCGACCTCAGGGTCGGCTTTTTCATTGGTTGCCTATGCCGGCGAACGGTGCGCTGCGGTTCTACTTCTTGCGCTTGGGAATCCGCACCAGCTGGGTTTCCGAGTACATGTCATGCCAGGCGCGTTTTTTCTTGTCCACCAGCGACCACAGAAACCCCAGGCCCAGGCACAGCCACGACGCAATCGACACCACAAAGCGCAGCAGTGCCTGCCACAGGCTGATGGCACTGCCGTCGGCATTCTGCACGCGGATGCCCCATACCTGCATGCCAAGGGTCTGGCCGCCGTGGGTCCAGAACTTGGCGAAGAAGCCGAACAGCATGAACAGCAGAACGGTCGACAGCAATGGATCGCCATCCAGCGCCCCCGCCTCGGTCAGGGCACGCATGCGCGTCTCGCCGATGATCGCCATCTGCACCATCTTGTACACCAGCGTGGTCACCATCAGCAGGGCGGTGCACAACAGGAAGTCATAGAACATCGCGGCCAGGCGACGGCCCAGGCCGACCACGGGGAACTCGCCCTGTGGTTGAAGAAGTTGCTTGGGCATGCGCTCAGGCTCCGGGTGACAAAGCGCCCATTCTACGGAATTGCGCGCACAAAAAAGCCCCTGCTGTTGCCAGCAGGGGCTCTTTCGTTGATGAAGATCAGGCTTCGGCTTGAACTTCGTCGGCTTGCATGCCTTTTTGGCCCTGCACAGCAACGAAGGTCACTTTCTGGCCTTCTTTCAGGCTCTTGAAGCCGTTGCCCTGAATAGCGCGGAAGTGTACGAACAGATCCGGACCGCTTTCTGGAGTGATGAAACCAAAACCTTTCTCGTCGTTAAACCACTTGACGGTACCGCTCTGACGTTGGGACATTGTCTTATTTCCTTTGAAACTTAGAATTAGTAACAGTTTCTTTCATTGAAAGAGTACTGGGCTGGGTTGCAGGAAAGTAAGAGACGTCGAACGGGTTGTAGCAAAACTCGGCGCTACTGCCCAGGTCACGAACCATAGCGACCCATGCAAACACAGTGCAGTGAATCTACACTCATTTCGATTGCAAAAACAAGTCCCGCAGAGCGCCGCACCACGGGGCCTGGCGGGAAATTGCCGGGGCTGTTTGCGGGCCGCTGTCGGGCGTGTTCGAAAGTTGTAAAACGCGTTCGAAAACGAATATCCCGAACGCGCCATGACACCTTGTTTCAATTGCGCTGTTTCAGCCGCGATAGTAGCGCTGGGCAACGAACGGCATCTTGCTGACTTTCATCGCCACCCGTTTGCCGCGCACGATGGCCCACAGCGGTGTATCGAGCGCTGCATGGGCCTGGTCCACATATCCCATCGCCACTGGCGCGCCCAGCGTGGGCCCGAAGCCTCCGCTGCAGATGCTGCCGACCACCGTGCCGGCCTCATCGACGATCTCGGCCCCTTCGCGCACCGGGGTACGCTCCTGCGGCAGCAGGCCGACGCGCTTGCGCGCCACGCCGCTGTGCTGCTGGGCGAAGATCGCAGCAGCGCCGGGGAAGCCTCCCGCCCGCGAGCCATCGGCGCGGCGTACCTTGGAGATGGCCCACAGCAGGCTTGCCTCGATCGGCGTGGTGTCGGCATTCATGTCATGCCCGTACAGGCACAGGCCGGCTTCCAGGCGCAGCGAGTCGCGCGCGCCCAGGCCGATGGCGGCCACTTCCGGCTCGGCCAGCAGGTGGCGGGCCAGGGCCTCGGCGCTGGCGCTGGGCACACTGATCTCGAAGCCGTCTTCGCCGGTGTAGCCCGAACGGCTCACGTAGCAGTCCACGCCCAGCAACACCACGGGCTTGAACTGCATGAAGGTCATGTCCGCCACCTCGGGGGCCAGGCGCTGCAGCACCTTGACCGCCGCCGGGCCCTGCAGGGCCAGCAGGGCACGCTCTTCGAACAGCGGCTGCACCTGGCACAGCGTGCCGATGTGCTGGCGCAGGTGGGCCAGGTCCTGGTCCTTGCAGGCGGCGTTGACCACCAGGAACAGTTCGTCGTTGCCCAGGTTGGCAACCATCAGGTCGTCGAGGATGCCGCCCTGTTCGTTGGTGAACATCGCGTAACGTTGCATGCCCACCGGCAAATCGATGATGTCGACCGGCACCAGGGTTTCCAGGGCCTTGGCGGCATCGGCGCCCACCAGGCGGATCTGGCCCATGTGCGACACGTCGAACAGGCCGGCCTGTTCGCGGGTGTGCAGGTGCTCCTTGAGCACCCCCAGCGGGTACTGCACGGGCATGTCGTAGCCGGCGAACGGCACCATGCGCGCGCCCAGTTCCAGATGCAGGGCATGAAGCGGTGTTTGCAGCAGTGTGTCGGTGGACATTGATGACTCCTTCTAGAGGCTTGAGGTTGTCAGCACTCGATGATGTTGACGGCCAGACCGCCGCGGGCGGTCTCCTTGTATTTGCTTTTCATGTCGGCGCCGGTCTGGCGCATGGTGCGGATCACCTTGTCGAGCGAGACGAAGTGCTGCCCGTCGCCGCGCAAGGCCATGCGCACCGCGTTGATCGCCTTGACCGAGCCCATGGCATTGCGTTCGATGCAGGGCACCTGGACCAGCCCGCCAATCGGGTCGCAGGTCAGGCCCAGGTTGTGTTCCATGCCGATTTCGGCGGCGTTCTCGACCTGTTGCACGCTGCCGCCCAGCACCTCGCACAGGGCCCCGGCTGCCATCGAACAGGCCACCCCGACCTCGCCCTGGCAGCCCACCTCGGCCCCCGAGATCGAGGCGTTTTCCTTGTACAGGATGCCGATGGCAGCGGCGGTGAGCAGAAAGCGCACCACGCCGTCTTCGCTGGCACCCCCGATGAAGCGCATGTAGTAGTGCAGCACCGCCGGCACGATGCCGGCAGCGCCATTGGTGGGGGCGGTGACCACGCGACCGCCGGAGGCATTCTCTTCGTTGACCGCCAGGGCATAGAGGTTGACCCAGTCGAGTACCGACAGCGCATCGCGCAGGCTCGCCTCGGGGTTGGCGCACAGCTGGCGGTGCAGGGCCGCAGCGCGGCGCTTGACCTTGAGCCCGCCGGGCAGAATGCCCTCGTTGCGACAGCCGGCAGCCACGCAGTCCTGCATCACTTGCCAGATGTGCAGCAGGCCGCTGCGGGTCTCGGCCTCGGGGCGCCAGGCCGATTCATTGGCCAGCATCACCTGGCTGATGCTCAGGTGATGCGTGGTGCAGTGGCCAAGCAGTTCCCGGGCAGTCTTGAACGGGTAGGGCAGTGTGGTGCTGTCCTCGACGATACGATCGGCCCCGGCGGCGCCTTCGTCGACCACGAAACCGCCGCCCACCGAGTAGTACTCGCGGCTGCGTACCTGCAGGCCGGCGGCGTCGAAGGCACGAAAGATCATGCCGTTGGGGTGAAAGGCCAGCGGCTTGCGGATCATCGCCAGGTGCTGTTTTTCGTTGAATTCGATGGCGTGCTCGCCCAGCAGGTAGAGCTGCCCGCTGCTGCGGATCGCCTGCAGGCGCGCTGCGATGGTGTCGGTGTCGACGCTGTCGGGGTGTTCGCCCTCAAGCCCCAGCAGCACCGCCTTGTCGCTGCCGTGGCCCTTGCCGGTGGCGCCGAGCGAGCCGTACAGCTCGACCTTGACGCTGGCGGTACTGGCCAGCAGGTCGTCGCGGCGCAGGCCCTCGGCAAAACGCGCGGCTGCGCGCATCGGCCCGACGGTATGGGAGCTGGAGGGGCCGATGCCGATCTTGAACAGGTCGAAGACGCTGAGTGACATGGTCGTACCCTCGTGCAGGTTGAAAAGCTTCGCCGGCAAGGCCGGCCCCTACAGATGCGCGCGGGCTCTGCAGGAGCCGGCCTTGCCGGCGAAGAGGCCCTCAGGCGTCCTGATAGCTTTCGATCGACGGGCAGGCGCAGATCAGGTTGCGGTCGCCGAACACGTTGTCGACACGCCCCACGGGTGGCCAGTACTTGGCCTCCACCAGCGATGGCAGCGGGTACACCGCCTGCTGGCGGCTATAGCCGTGGGGCCATTCGCCGGCCAGCTCGGCCGCGGTGTGCGGGGCGTTCTTCAGCGGGTTGTCGTCCTTGTCCAGGCTGCCGTTCTCCACTGCGCGAATCTCTTCGCGAATACAGATCATGGCGTTGCAGAAACGGTCCAGTTCCTCCTTGGCCTCGCTCTCGGTCGGCTCGATCATCAACGTGCCGGCCACCGGGAACGACATGGTCGGGGCATGGAAGCCGAAGTCGATCAGGCGCTTGGCCACGTCGTCGACGCTGATGCCGCTGCTGTCCTTGAGCGGGCGCAGGTCCAGGATGCACTCGTGCGCCACCAGGCCATTGCCGCCGGTGTACAACACAGGATAGTGCTCTTCCAGGCGGCGGGCGATGTAGTTGGCATTCAGGATCGCCATCTGCGACGCACGCTTGAGCCCGGCGCCGCCCATCATGCGGATGTACATCCAGGTGATCGGCAGGATGCTGGCACTGCCGAACGGCGCCGCGCATACCGCGCCCTGGGGGTTGTGCAGGTGCGCATGGCCCGGCAGGAACGGCGCCAGGTGCGCCTTGACGCCGATCGGGCCGACGCCCGGGCCGCCACCGCCGTGGGGGATGCAGAAGGTCTTGTGCAGGTTCAGGTGGGACACGTCGCCGCCGAACTTGCCCGGGGCGCACAGGCCGACCATCGCGTTCATGTTGGCGCCGTCGATGTACACCTGGCCGCCGTTGTCGTGGATGATCGCGCAGATCTCGCCGATGGCCTCCTCGAACACACCGTGGGTGGACGGGTAGGTGATCATCAGCGCGGCCAACTGGTCGCGGTGCTCGATGGCCTTGGCGCGCAGGTCGTCGATGTCGACGTTGCCACGGGCATCGCACGCAGTGACCACCACGCGCATGCCGGCCATGTGTGCGGTGGCCGGGTTGGTGCCGTGGGCCGACGAGGGAATCAGGCAGATATCGCGGCGGGCATCGCCCCGGCTCTGGTGGTAGGCGCGGATCGCCAGCAGGCCGGCGTACTCGCCCTGCGAACCGGCGTTGGGCTGCAACGACACGGCGTCATAGCCAGTGGCGGCGCACAGCATGGCCTCCAGCTCGTCGGTCAGTTGCTGGTAGCCCTGGCTCTGCTCGGCGGGGGCAAAGGGGTGCAGGTTGCCGAACTCGGCCCAGGTCACCGGGATCATTTCGCTGGCGGCGTTGAGCTTCATGGTGCACGAGCCCAGCGGGATCATGGTGCGGTCCAGCGCCAGGTCCTTGTCGGCCAGCTTGCGCAGGTAGCGCATCAGTTCGGTTTCGCTGTGGTAGCGGTTGAACACCGGGTGTTCGAGGATGGCCGACTGGCGCAGCAGGGCGGCCGGCAGTCGTGCTGGCGTGGCAGCGGCCAGCGCGGCGAAGTCCGGTACGGCCTGGCCATTGGCGAACAGCTGCCACAGGGCCTCGACATCGGCCTGGGTGCTGGTTTCATCCAGCGACAGGCCCAGGTGCTCGGCATCGATCTGGCGCAGGTTGAGCTGGCGAGCGCGCGCCTGTTCATGCAGCGCGGCAGTCGCGCCGCCGGTGGCCAGGGTCAGGGTGTCGAAGAACGCGGCGTTCTGAACGTTCACGCCCAGTGCCTTGAGGCCGCTGGCCAGGATCGCGGTCAGCTGGTGGGTGCGCTGGGCGATCTGCTTGAGGCCCTGCGGGCCGTGGTACACGGCGTACATGCTGGCGATGTTGGCCAGCAGTACCTGGGCGGTGCAGATGTTGCTGGTGGCCTTCTCGCGGCGGATGTGCTGCTCGCGGGTCTGCATGGCCAGGCGCAGGGCGGTCTTGCCGAAGCGGTCGATGGACACGCCGACCAGGCGCCCGGGCATGTCGCGCTTGAACGCATCGCGGGTGGAGAAGTACGCCGCATGCGGGCCGCCGAAGCCCAGCGGCACGCCGAAGCGCTGGGCGCTGCCGATGGCCACGTCGGCGCCGAACTCACCCGGCGGGGTCAGCAGGGTCAGCGCCAGCAGGTCGGCGGCTACCGCCACCAGCGCGTTGGCGGCATGCAGGCGCTCCACCAGTTCGCGGTAGTCGAACACCTCGCCGTTGCTGGCCGGGTACTGCAGCAGGGCGCCGAAGAAGGCGCTCACGTCGCCCAGCTCGCGCTCGTCGCCCACCACCACCTCGATGCCCAGCGGCTCGGCACGGGTGCGCAGCACGTCGAGGGTCTGCGGGTGGCAATGCACCGAGGCGAAGAAGGCGTGGCTGCCCTTGTTCTTGCTCAGGCGCTTGCAGAACGTCATGGCTTCGGCGGCGGCCGTGGCTTCGTCGAGCAGGGAGGCGTTGGCGATCGGCAAGCCGGTGAGGTCGCTGATCAGGGTCTGGAAGTTCAGCAGCGCTTCCAGGCGGCCCTGGGAAATCTCGGGCTGATAGGGGGTATAGGCGGTGTACCAGGCCGGGTTTTCCAGCAGGTTGCGCAGGATCGGTGCCGGGGTGTGGGTGTTGTAGTAGCCCTGGCCGATGAAGCTCTTGAACAGCTGGTTCTTGCCGGCGATGGCCTTGAGCGAGGCCAGGGCATCGGCTTCGCTCTGCCCGTCACCGAGCTCGAGCACGCTGGTGCCCTTGATGCTGTCGGGGATCACGGCGGCGCTCATGGCCTCCAGCGAGTCGAAGCCCAGGGTGGCGAGCATGGCCTGCTCGTCGGTGTCGCGCGGGCCGATATGACGGGCGATGAACTGATTGGCGGTGCCGAGGTTGATGGTCATGGTGATTTCCTCAGGCGTCGGCGTTGGCTTTGATCAGACGGTCGTAGGCGTCCTGGTCGAGCAGTTGCGCGACGGCGCCGGCATCGGCCGGGATGAAGCGGAAGAACCAGCCTTCGCCCAGCGGATCTTCGTTGACCAGCTCGGGGCTGTCCTGCAGCTGTTCGTTGACTGCCACCACTTCACCGGTCAGCGGCATGTACACGCCGCTGGCGGCTTTGACCGATTCGACGGTGGAGGCTTCGGCCCCGGCTTCGTAGGTTTGCAGTTCCGGCAGTTGCACATAGACCACGTCACCCAATGCGTTCTGGGCAAAGGCGGTGATCCCGACCGTGACGCTGCCGTCGGCTTCGGCGCGCAGCCATTCGTGATCTTCGGTAAAACGCAACTCGCTCATGGGAACTCCTCAGGGGTGCGGTAGGGCTCACCATCAGGCCAGCCCGGAACTGACATCTCCTTAGCAAGTTCGTGGCCATTTATAAAAAATGCTTACAAATCAATTGGTTATGTATTTGTCAGCGGTGCTCGTTATGCAGGTCGTAGCGAAATCGCTACACCTTTCGAGTATTGAAAAAGCGCAGAGGGATCAAAACCTTGCATTACAGTGGCAAACGGGCGATGTAGCGAAATCGATACGGTGTATCGAATTCGCTACGGAAGGGTTTCCTTTCCGGGAATGCCATACTTGCGCAGCCGATGCGCAATAGCCGTGTGCGAAGTCTGCAAGCGACCGGCCAACTGGCGGGTGGAGGGGTAGGTGGCGTAGAGCTTTTCCAGCAGGCCACGCTCGAAGTTCTCCACGGCCTGCTCCAGGCTGGCCACTTCACCATCGCTTTGGCGCGCCACCGAGGTGCCGGCAATGTCCAGGTCACCAATATCCACCAGGCTGCTCTCGCAGATGGCCGCAGCGCGAAAGATCACGTTCTGCAACTGGCGCACGTTGCCCGGCCAGCGGTTGCCCAGCAACGCCGGGTAGGTGCCCGGCGCCAGCCGGCACAGCGGACGCTGGATCTGCGTGCAGGCCTGGCGCATGAAGGCACGGGCCAGCATCAGGATGTCCTGGCCACGCTCGCGCAGCGGCGGCACTTCCAGGTTGAGCACGTTCAGGCGGTAGAACAGGTCTTCGCGAAAACTGCCTTCGGCAACCATCTTTTCCAGGTCGCGGTGGGTGGCGCTGAGGATGCGCACGTTGACCTTGACCTCGCGATCACCGCCCACGCGGCGAAAGCTGCCATCGCTCAGAAACCGCAGCAGCTTGGCCTGAAGGTAAGGCGACATCTCGCCGATTTCATCGAGAAACACCGTGCCCTGGTTGGCCAGCTCCATCAGCCCCGGCTTGCCGCCGCGTTGCGCGCCGGTGAAGGCACCGGGGGCGTAGCCGAACAGCTCGCTCTCGGCCAGGTTCTCCGGCAGCGCCGCACAGTTCAGTGCCAGGAAGGGTGCGCTGTGGCGGCTGCTGATGGCGTGGCAGGCACGGGCTACAAGTTCCTTGCCGGTGCCGGTCTCGCCGTGGATCAGCAGCGGCGCATCCAGCGCCGCCACACGCAGGGCGCGGGCCTTGAGGGTACGGATGGGCGGCGAGTCGCCGAGCAGCGCGTCGAAGCCTTCGGCATGGTCGTGGTGCAGGGCCGACAGGCGTTCGCCGATGCGGTTGGCCTGGTACAGCGTCAGCAGGGCGCCGGCGTTGGTGATCGGGGTGGCGTCGAGCAGCAGGGTCTGGCCGTTGAGGGTGACTTCGCGCAGGGGCAGGTGGAAACCCTGTTCGATCAGCGCATCGAGCAGTTGCGGGTCGCCGAACAGCTCACCCACCGAGCGGCCCTCCGGGTCCTGGCCGCACAGGGCGATCAATGCGGGGTTGGCCAGCAGCACATGGCCGGCGCTGTCCAGGGCCAGGACCGGGTCGCTCATGGCGGCGAGCAGGGCATCGAGCTGCAGGTGGCGGCGCTGTCCGGGGAGGATGTCGACCACTTTCACGCTTTGCACGCCGTGCACGTTGAACAGCGCGTCATGCAGCTCTTCGAGCACGTCGGGGCTCAGGGTCGGGGCGTCGATGTAGACGTTGGGCGGCACCATCTCCACGGCGTCCAGGTTGAGGTGGCGGGCACCGAGCAGGGCCAGCACTTCCTGGGTGATGCCGACGCGGTCGATGAAGCTGACGTGGATACGCATGGGGGGATGTTCTGGCTTGCCGGGATGGCAAGTATGCCTTGGCGGGCGTGGTGCGGTCGAATCGCGGGTCAAGCCCGCTCCCACAGGCGCAGGTGATTTTTGTGGGAGCGGGCTTGACCCTCGATGAGGTCGTGGTGAGCTAGCCCAGGTGCTCGGGCTTGACCGGGTCGCCCGATTTCACATCGAGCTGTGCGCGCACATCCTCGAACATCATGTCGTAGATCTTGTGCAGCGAGCTGATGCTGGCGGTTTTGGGCATGCCGTACTTCTGCGCGATGATCGAGGCCTGCCGCGCGAAGTCGAAGGCCTGGTCCTTGGGCATGAAGAAGGTTTCGTCCATCGGCTTGTCCTCGATGGTGCCATGCATGCGAAAACTCATGCCTTTGCCTTCCTTGGGATCCTGCTCAACCTTGTAGTCGATGCACAGGTTGTAGCTGTAATCGGCCTTGTTCAGCGCATGGCGCTCGATGTGCAGATGACCGGGTTCGAATATGGCCATGGCGGCTCCTCTGGAAGGTTGAAACGGGCGGACCTGCAGATCCGCCCAACTGCATCAACGGTAGTCGATACCCGGCTTGGACGTACTCACCCGAGTGCCGGCAGTGCCCTTGACGATGTCTTCGATATCGGCCAGCGAGCCGATAACCGCTACTTTGCCGGTGTGCCGGGCAAAGTCGCAAGCGGCCTGCACCTTCGGCCCCATGGAGCCTGCGGCAAAGCCCAGGCGCTCCAGTTCGTCCGGGTGGGCCTGGGCGATGGCTTTCTGGGTCGGCTTGTTGAAGTCGACATACGCCGCGTTCACGTCCGTGGCAATCACCAGCAGGTCGGCGTCCAGCTGTTCGGCCAGCAGCGACGAGCACAGGTCCTTGTCGATCACCGCCTCGATGCCCTGCAGCTTGCCGTTCTCACCATACATGGTGGGGATGCCGCCACCCCCGGCACAGATCACGATACTGCTCTTTTCCAGCAGCCACTTGATCGGGCGGATCTCGAAGATGCGCTTGGGTTTGGGGCTGGCCACCACGCGGCGGAACTTGTCGCCGTCGGCCTTGACCACCCAGCCTTTTTCCTTGGCCAGGCGCTCGGCTTCTTCCTTGCCGTAGACCGGGCCGATGAACTTGGTCGGGTCCTTGAAGGCAGGGTCGTTTGCGTCCACTTCCACCTGGGTCAGCAGGGTGGCGAAGGGCACCTCGAAATCCAGCAGGTTGCCCAGCTCCTGTTCGATGATGTAGCCGATCATGCCTTCGGTTTCGGCACCGAGCACGTCCAGCGGGTAGGCTTCGTCGGGTTTGTAGGATTGCGCCTGCAGCGACAGCAGGCCGACCTGCGGGCCGTTGCCGTGGGCGATGACCAGTTCGTTGCCGGGGTGGATCTTGGCGATCTGTTCGGCGGCGATACGGATGTTGGCGCGCTGATTGTCGGCGGTAAGGGGCTCGCCGCGGCGCAGCAGGGCGTTGCCGCCTAATGCAACAACGATACGCATGATGATGTCCTTTCTAGGGTGCAGGAGCCGGCAGCGCCGGCTCCCGGCGGGGTTACAGGTCGGCCAGGGTCGACACCAGGATCGCCTTGATCGTGTGCATGCGGTTTTCCGCCTGCTCGAAGGCGATGCAGGCCGGCGACTCGAACACGTCATCGGTCACTTCGATGCCGTTGGCCAGGTGCGGGTACTGCTCGGCGATCTGCTTGCCGACCTTGGTGTCGGAGTTGTGGAACGCCGGCAGGCAGTGCATGAACTTGGTGCGTGGGTTGCCGGTGGCCTTCATCAGCTCGGCGTTGACCTGGTATGGCAGCAGTTGCTTGATGCGTTCGCCCCAGGCTTCGACCGGCTCGCCCATCGATACCCACACGTCGGTGTGGATGAAGTCCACGCCCTTGACCGCAGCTTTCGGGTCTTCGGTGAGGGTGATGCGGGCACCGCTTTCCTCTGCGTACTGTTTGCAGCGTGCCACCAGGTCGTCATGCGGCCACAGGGCCTTGGGCGCACAGATACGCACGTCCATGCCCAGCTTGGAGCCGACCAGCAGCAGCGAGTTGCCCATGTTGTTGCGCGCATCGCCCAGGTAGGCGTAGCTGATGTCGTGGATCGGCTTGTCGGCATGCTCGCGCATGGTCAGCACGTCGGCGATCATCTGGGTGGGGTGGTATTCGTCGGTGAGGCCGTTGAACACCGGTACGCCGGCGAACTTGGCCAGTTCCTCGACCACTTCCTGCTTGAAGCCACGGTACTCGATGGCATCGTACATGCGCCCGAGCACGCGGGCGGTGTCCTTCATGCTCTCCTTGTGGCCGATCTGCGAGGAGTTGGGGTCGATGTAGGTGACGTTGGCGCCCTGGTCATAGGCGGCCACTTCGAAGGCGCAACGGGTGCGGGTCGAGGTCTTCTCGAAAATCAGCGCAATGTTGTTGCCCTTGAGGTGCTGCTGCTCGGTGCCGGTGTACTTGGCACGCTTGAGGTCACGGGACAGGTCCAGCAGGTAGCGCAGCTCGCGCGGGGTGTGGTGTTCCAGGCTCAGCAGGCTGCGGTTGTGGATGTTGAACGCCATGATGTTGCTCCTGTTCTTTTAGAACGCAAAGGGCTGATCGGCCCGGCCGGCGCCTTGTGGGCGCGGCCGGACGATGGTCGTTTTAGTAGTCGATTGGGTCGCGCACGATCGGGCAGGTCATGCAGTGGCCGCCCCCACGTCCGCGGCCCAGTTCGCCGGCACTGATGGTGATGACCTCGACACCGGCCTTGCGCAGCAGGGTGTTGGTGTAGGTGTTGCGGTCGTAGCCGATGACCACGCCCGGCTCCACGGCCACCACGTTGTTGCCGTCGTCCCACTGCTCGCGTTCGGCGGCGAAGCTGTTGCCACCGGTTTCAACCACGCGCAGCTTGGGCAGCTTGAGGGCCTTGGCCACCACATCGAGGAAGCTGGCTTCTTCGCGGCGGATGTCGATGCCGCCCTGCTTGCTTTCGTCGGGTTGCAGGGTGAAGGCGACGATCTGGTTCACCACTTCGGGGAAGATCGTGACCAGGTCGCGGTCGCAGAAGCTGAACACGGTGTCCAGGTGCATCGCAGCGCGGGACTTCGGCAGCCCGGCCACGATCACGCGTTCCACGGCCTTGTTCTTGAACAGGTTCAGCGCCAGTTGGCCGATGGCCTGACGCGACGTGCGTTCGCCCATGCCGATCAGTACCACGCCGTTGCCGATAGGCATCACGTCGCCGCCTTCGAGGGTGGAGTTGCCGTGGTCCTTGTCCGGGTCGCCGTACCAGATCTCGAAATCGGCGTTGGTGAACTGCGGGTGGAACTTGTAGATGGCGGTGGTCAGCAGGGTCTCCTGGCGACGCGCCGGCCAGTACATCGGGTTCAGCGTCACGCCGCCGTAGATCCAGCAGGTGGTGTCGCGGGTGAACTGGGTGTTGGGCAGCGGCGGCAGGATGAAGCTGGAGTGGCCCAGGAAGTCGCGGAACATCTGGATGGTCTTGCCACCGAAGCTGTCGGGCAGGTCATCGGCCGAGACGCCGCCGATCAGGTACTCGGCGATGTGTCGCGGCTCCAGGCTGCGCAGCCAGGATTTCACTTCGTTGATCAGGCCCAGGCCCACCGAGTCGGCGGTGACCTTGCGCTCCAGAATCCAGTCCAGTGCTTCGGGCATGGCGACGATGTCGGTCAGCAGGTTGTGCATTTCCAGCACTTCGATGCCGCGCTCGCGCATCTTGGTCACGAAGTCGAAGTGGTCGCGCTTGGCCTGGGCGACCCAGAGTACGTCGTCGAACAGCAGTTCGTCGCAGTTGTTCGGCGTCAGGCGCTGGTGAGCCAGGCCTGGGGAGCAAACCATCACTTTGCGCAGTTTGCCGGCTTCGGAATGTACGCCGTACTTAGCTTTTTCCGTGGACATGGTTCATTTCCTCCAAGTTGCGAATACGGGGGGTTACAGAGTCAGGAAGCCGTCGTACAGGCCATAGGCCGCCACCAGGGCGCCAATGACTACGGCGGCGAAGATCAGCTTCTCCACGTTGGTAAAGATCGGTTGGCCCACCTCGCGCTTGGCCTTGGCGAACAGCACCACGCCAGGGGCATACAGCAGGGCCGAGAGCAGCAGGTACTTGACGCCACCGGCGTACAGCAGCCAGATGGCATAGAGCAGTGCGATACCGCCGATGATCAGGTCTTTCTTGCGTTCGGCCAGGGCCTGTTCATAGGTTTCGCTGCGCAGTGCCAGCAGGAACGCATAGGCCGCCGACCACAGGTAGGGCACCAGGATCATCGAGGTGGCGAGGTAGATCAGCGACAGGTAGGTACTGGCCGAGAACAGCGTGATGACCAGGAAGATCTGCACCATGGCGTTGGTCAGCCACAGGGCGTTGGCCGGCACGTGGTTGGCGTTCTCGCGGCGCAGGAACTCCGGCATCGTGTGGTCCTTGGCTGCGGCGAACATGATCTCGGCGCACAGCAGTACCCACGAGAGCAGGGCCCCCAGCAGCGAGACGATCAGGCCGACGCTGATCAGCACCGCGCCCCAGTGACCGACCACGTGCTCGAGCACGGCGGCCATCGACGGGTTCTGCAGCTTGGCCAGTTCCGGTTGGGTCATGATGCCCAGCGACAGCACGTTCACCAGTACCAGGAACAGCAGCACGGTGATGAAGCCGATCACGGTGGCCTTGCCCACGTCGGAGCGTTTTTCGGCGCGGGCCGAGAAGATGCTGGCGCCCTCGATGCCGATGAACACCCACACGGTGACCAGCATCATGTTGCGCACCTGGTTCATCACGCTGCCCAGGTCCGGGTTCATCGTGCCCCAGATGTCGGCGGTGAAGATGTCCAGCTTGAACGCGAACAGGGCAATCAGGATGAACAGCGCCAGTGGCACGACCTTGGCCACGGTGGTGACCAGGTTGATGAACGCCGCTTCCTTGATGCCGCGCAGCACCAGAAAGTGCACTGCCCACAGCAGGATCGAGGCACCGATGATCGCCGCCGGGGTGTTGCCTTCGCCGAAGATCGGGAAGAAGTAGCCCAGGGTGCTGAACAGCAGTACGAAGTAGCCCACGTTGCCCAGCCAGGCACTGATCCAGTAGCCCCAGGCGGACGAAAAGCCCATGTAGTCGCCAAAACCGGCCTTGGCGTAGGCGTATACGCCGCCGTCCAGGTCAGGTTTGCGATTGGCCAGGGTCTGGAACACGAAGGCCAGGGTCAGCATGCCGATGGCGGTGATGCCCCAGCCGATCAGCACGGCGCCGACATCGGCGCTGGCGGCCATGTTCTGCGGCAGCGAGAAGATGCCGCCGCCGATCATGGAACCCACTACAAGTGCGACTAACGCACCCAGTCGTAGTTTTCCGGGAGTGTCTGACATTGGATAACTCCATTCCAGGAGAAGAGAGATGCCAGAATAAATCCAGCAAGCGTGACGAGAGCTGATTCAGGTCAGTTCATTGATACATTCCATTGTTGTTGAAGGACTTGAAGCGCTGCAGCCGGCGCCTCGCCGACACCCCGCAAGCCTTGTGCAATGGCACCTCCAGCCTTTTTCTAGAGCATTCGCTCTGAATGGCTGCGAGATTTGAAGCTAGTCGCTTTTACGGGTTTAGCAAATTTTTGACGAGAAAAGATCTTGTTTGCTTGATGAAGTAGATGGGGTACGCAAAACTCACTGTTTAGTTCGCCTCGGCATAGACGTACTAGTTATGAAGGTTATAGTTTTGAAGACAATCCACTATAAACGTCAGGGCTGTGCTTATATTTAGGCCTAGTGTGTAACAGCACCATGACAACGCGGGACGAAAAGGGGAACTGCATGTCCGAACCAGGACAGAAACTGCGCTTGGGTGCGCTCGTCGCGCTGGTGGTGGGCTCGATGATCGGTGGCGGTATCTTCTCGCTGCCGCAGAACATGGCCGCCCGGGCCGATGTCGGCGCCGTGCTGATCGGCTGGGGCATCACCGCCGTGGGCATGCTGGCGCTGGCGTTCGTGTTCCAGACCCTGGCCAACCGCAAGCCCGAGCTCGATTCGGGTGTATATGCCTATGCCAAGGCCGGGTTTGGCGAGTACATGGGCTTTTCGTCGGCCTGGGGCTACTGGATCAGCGCCTGGCTGGGCAACGTGGGCTACTTCGTGCTGCTGTTCAGCACCCTGGGCTTCTACTTTCCGGTGTTCGGGGAGGGCAACACGCCGATCGCCATCGCCTGCGCTTCGCTATTGCTGTGGGCGGTGCACTTTCTGGTACTGCGCGGCATCAAGGAGGCGGCGTTCATCAACCTGGTGACCACCGTGGCCAAGGTGGTGCCGCTGGTGATGTTCATCGTGATCGCGGCGGTGGCGTTTCGTGCCGATATCTTCACCCGCGACATCTGGGGGCTGAGCAACCCCAAGTTCGGCGGGGTGCTGGACCAGGTGCGCAACATGATGCTGGTGACCGTGTTCGTGTTCATCGGCATCGAGGGCGCCAGCGTGTATTCGGCCCGTGCCGAAAGGCGTTCGGACGTGGGCAAGGCCACGGTGATCGGCTTTCTCGGGGTGCTGGCGCTGCTGGTGCTGGTCAACGTGCTGTCGCTGGGGGTGATGACCCAGCCGGAGCTTGCCGGCTTGCAGAACCCGTCACTGGCCTCGGTGATGGAGCATATCGTCGGGCCCTGGGGCGGGCTGCTGATCAGCCTGGGGCTGGCGGTGTCGCTGCTGGGGGCGCTGCTGTCGTGGGCGTTGCTGTGTGCCGAGATCCTGTTCGCCACCGCCCGCGACAAGACCATGCCGCGGTTTCTGACCCGTGAGAATGCCAACCATGTGCCGGTCAATGCGCTGTGGATGACCAACTGCATGATCCAGCTGTTCCTGCTGATCACGCTGTTCTCTGCGGGCACCTACACCAGCCTGATCTACCTGGCGTCATCGATGATCCTGGTGCCGTACCTGTGGTCGGCGGCCTATGCGTTTCTGCTGGCACTGCGCGGGGAAACCTATGAGCGCCACCCCGGGGCGCGGCGCAAGGACCTGCTGGTGGCCGGGGTGGCGCTGGTGTATGCGATCTGGCTGCTTTACGCCGGGGGGCTGAAGTACCTGCTGCTGTCGGCGCTGCTGTACGCGCCGGGGGTGATCCTGTTCTACCGCGCCAAGCACGAGCAGGGGCAGCCGCTGTTCACCGGGTGGGAGAAGCTGATTTTCGCGGCGGTGCTGGTGGGGGCGGGGGTGGCGGCGTATGCGTTGTATGCGGGGTGGTTGACGCTTTAGAGCGGTGTCGAGGTGTTCGCCGGCAAGGCCGGCTCCTACAGGTTGGTGCGACCTTCTGTAGGAGCCGGCCTTGCCGGCGAAGAGCCTCTGGCGGTCACCAGCGAGGCTCGGCCGACCCCAGCTCGCAAGCCCGCCGCGCCCATACCAGCGGCGCGCCTTGCACCTGCAACGGCGCCTGCAGGCGCCTGGCCGGCCCCCACGGCGTCTGCTCCACGGCCGGGGCCAGGTCTGCCTCGGTTTCGCCGGCCAACGGCAAGTCCTCGATCACCGTGCCCTGGTCCACCAGCAGCTTGGCCGTGCGCGCCAGCGACAGACGCGCCGAGCCGCCACAGCCGCTGCGCAGCCGCTCATCCAGTGCACGGATCGCGGCAGCCGCCATCAGGTAGCCGGTGGCATGGTCCAGGGCCTGCACCGGCAACGGCACCGGCCGCTCGCCCTGACGCCAGCGCATGCCCTCGCGAGCGATCCCGCTGCTCATCTGCACCAGGCTGTCGAAACCGCGACGATGCTGCCACGGGCCGCTCCAGCCATAGGCATTGAGGCTGACATCGATCAGCCCGGGGTTGAGCCTGCGCCGTTGTTCGGCGCCATAGCCGAGGCGCTCCAGCGCGTCGGCGCGGTAGCCGTGCAGGAGGATATCGGCACCTGCCAGCAGGCCTTCGAACACCGCGCGGTCCTCTGCAGCATGCAGGTCCAGGCGCGCGCAGCGCTTGCCCAAGGTCACCTCGGCCACCACCGAGGGCTCCTCCCAGCCCGGCGGATCGATGCGCAACACGTCGGCACCGAACCCCGCCAGCAGGCGGCTGGCAACGGGCCCGGCAAGAATGCGCGTCAGGTCCAGCACGCGTACGCCCTTGAGCGGCTGCGCCGCGGTGCCGGTCCAGCCCTTGAGTACGCCAGCCGGCCCAGCCTTGCGATCGATCAGCGGCTCGGCATTGACCGCCATGCCCTGCGGGTGCGCCGACCATTGCTGCCAGCTGCGCATCTGCGCGGCACATCCGCCCGCAGCCACCACGGCAGTTTCCAGCGCCTCTGCCTCCCACTCGACAACCCGCCGGGCCATCTGATCGCGGTCGTGTACCGCTCCCAGCACCCGTTCGGCAGCGGCGCGGTGATGCGCGGCATTGGTGTGCAGGCGGATCCAGCCATCGCGGGTCGGGTAATCGCCTGCCACGGCGTCCCACAGCGGCGGCAGGCTCCAGCCCTGGGGGCGAATGCTGGTGGCGAACCACAGGGAGCTCAGACGTCGGTCCACCTGCACCCCGGGGCGCGTGCCGGTCTGGCCGGCGAGCAGGTCGGCGATGGCCAGGCCCGTGGCGGCAATGCTGGCACTGGCCAGTTCGGTGACTTCGAAGGTCGATGGCAGGGCTCCTGCAGTGTGCAGGTGCAGGTGCTCAAGCGCATCCTGGGCTAACCCCAGGGCGCTGACGATGCTGTTGAGAACATGACTCATGGTTGGCCCTCCCGTTGGTGGGCCATTGCAGACCATCAGGGCTGATTGGTCAAATGCGGGGCGGCAGGCACGCGCTCGGGGCGCGACCAGATCCACAGGTTGCCCAGGGCCATGCCGCCGATGGCGAGCCCTACCGGCCAGCGCAGGCCGATGAACACCAGCATCAGGCCGGCGCACAGCAGCATGCTGAGCGTGGCGCTGACCTTGGCCCGGCGCTGAATCACCTTGCCGTTGCGCCAGTTGTGCAGGATCGGCCCGAACAACCGGTGGTTTTCCAACCAGGCGCTCAGGCGCGGCGAGCTGCGCGTGGCAGCCCAGGCCGCGAGCAGGATGAACTCGGTGGTCGGCAGGCCGGGGATCACGATGGCCACCAGGCCGATGCCCAGGCTTACATAGGCAAGCAGGCCGAACAGCACGCGGGACAGCTTGGAGGTGGATGGGCGGGTCATGGGGTCCATTGACTGCACAGGTGAGGGCCGGCTGCCAGCGCGGCTGGCCGGCCCGGCACGCATCAGGCCAGCTCGGCCTTGGGCGCGGTGGCGTAGGCGTGTTTGAGCAACTCGGTAAAACGTTCGAACGCAGCCACGGCGCCTTGTTCAGCGGCCGCTTCTTCTTCGGCGCTGAGCTCCAGACCGTCGAGGATGCGGGTGAACTGCTTCCAGCCCTCGGCGCGACCACCGGCCGGCTCGCCCAGGTGACGGGCACCGAAGCTGTCCGACAGGCCCAGGCCGACGGCGCGCTTGATCAGGAACGCGGCGCCGAGTTTGGAGCCTTCGGAGACGAATATCCAGCCCATGGCGGCGCCCAGGCTTGGGTTATGCACGGCGCCGGGGAAGGCGGCCGGTACTGCGGTGTCGAGGTCGGCGAGGTCGAGGCGGGCCTGTTCGGCGCGGCAGCGCTCGGCCAGGTCGGGCACGATGGCGATCAGTTGCGGGTCGTTGTACAGCGCCTGGAGTTCGGACTGGAACAGGTACTGGGCGACCACGAAACGGGCGAAGCTTTCGCGGGTGTCGAAGGGGGCATGGGACTTGACCAGCGCATCGAGCTCGCTGTGCGGCGCATGGGTGAGCTGGTTGAGGCGCTGCGAGCGCAGGGCAGGGCGTTCGGCGGTTGCGGTCATGGGGCATCCTTGGGAAATGGTGAGCGGGTGACTAGACGTTAGTAACTAGACGAATGAGGGGCGTGGAAATAGTAAAAAAGGTTGCGCGCCATTCGCCGGCAGGCCAGCTCCCTGTGGGAGCCGGCCTTGCCGGCGTAGCGTCTAGATATCCCACACCAGGTTGATGGCGAAGTTGCGCCCCGGTGCGGTCAGGCGGTCCAGATTGGCCGGCTGGGTAACCGCCGCTTCACCCAGGCCATCCTTGCCCACGGTGGCGTAGCTGCGCACGTCATCCCATTGCCAGTACTTCTTGTCGGCAAGGTTGTACACCCCGGCATTGATGGTGATGTCGTCTGTAACCTTGTAGAACCCGCTCAGATCCAGCGTGCCGTAGCCCGGGGTGCGGAAGCGGCCGCTGCTGCCGTCGGGGGCGAAGAAGTTGGTGTCATCGACGCGGTTCTTGCGCTTGACCACGGTCCAACTGAGCAGGGTGCCGTAGTCGCGTTGTTCGTAGCCCAGGCCGAACACCCCGGTCAGCGGGTTGACGCTGTTGAGCGGTTGGCCGGTGTCGTCGTTGCGGCCATTGGCATAGGCCAGGGAGGTCTGAGCATACAGGCCCTCTGGCGCGCCAAAAGGCGCCAGGCTCAGGCGGCCCTTGAACTCGACGCCCTTGATGGTCGCGTGCTTGATGTTGTTGGCGGCGAAGGTGTTGCCCAGGTCGGACGACTGCACGGCGTCTTCGTTGATGAAGTCGCGGTACTTGTTATAGAACACCGCCACATCGAAGTGCCCCGCATCGAAGTTGCCGCGCAGGCCGGTTTCGTAGCTTTTGCTCTTTTCCGGCTCCAGGTTCGGGTTCGGCTCCACGGTATACCCGCCTGCCAGGTTCACGAAGCGACCATACAGCGACTTGGCCGTCGGCGTGCGGAAGCCTTCAGCGTATTGCCCGTACCAGGTGTAGTTGTCGTTGAAGGCGTAGGTCACACCCAGCTTGGGCGAGACGCGGTGCCATTTCTTCTCGGCGTCATTGACGCTGTTGGCGCTGCCCAGTGCACCGAGGTACTCGTCGGTCATGTCGGGCTTGAGGCGGGTGTAGTCATAGCGTGCACCCGGCAGGAAAGTCCAGTCGTTCCAGCGGATCTCGTCCTGGGCGAACAGGCTGTATGTGTTGATGGTCGGGTCCGGGAAGTCGCTGACCTTGACCTGGGCGTCCCCAGGGCTGGCATCGCCAACGGCGCGGCAGGTACCGCCCACATTCAGAGAGGTTGCCGTGCCGCTGCGCGAACCGGTGACCTTCTGCTGCTTGAGCGTGGTGCCGTAGGTCAGCAGGTGTTCGGTATCGCCAAGGCTGAAGGCTTTGTCGAGCTGGGCGTCGAGTACCCACTGACGGTCCTGGTAGAGGGTCTGGCGATCACGGAACACCTCGCGCCCTCTGGCCGCATACACCTCTTCGGTGCGCTGGTCGGTCTTGCCGATCTGGTAGTTCAGGCTCCACTTCATGTTGTCGGCCAGTAGGCTGCCCAGGGCAAATTCGTGGTTGATGGCAAATCGCTCGCGGGTGACGGTGTCGTTGCCGGTACGTACGCGGTAGGAGTTGGAGGCACCAAAGCCGGGAATGAACGGCCCACCCACTGCGCTCAGTTGGTTGGTATCGCGATCATCCTTGTAGCGCTCGTAGGTCAGGCCCAGCCGCGCGTCGTCGGCGTAGTTCCAGCCCAGCTTGGCCAGCACGTTTGTGGTGCGCGCATCCTGCGGGTTGGCCTCGGTGCGCGCCAGGCCATCGCCGCTGTGGCTGCCGTAGGACTCGGTCTCGTGGCCGTTGCGCTGGCTCAGGTGCAGCAGGCCGTCGAAATCGCCCTCGCGCCCGGCCACGGTGGCCGAGGTCAGCCAGCTCTCGTCGGCCGAGCTGTAGCCGGCCTTGAGGCGTGCACCCACGTCCTTGCCCGGCTTGATGATGTCGTCCGGGTCGAGGGTGAAGTAGCTGACCGCGCCGCCGATGGCGTTGCTGCCGTACAGCACCGAGGCCGGGCCGCGCAGGATCTCCACGCGCTTGACGATCTCGGGGTCGACGTAGTTGCGCTGGGTCTGGGCGTAGGGGCCGTAGAAGTAGCTGTCGGGGATCGACACGCCATCGATCTGGGTCAGTACGCGCTCGCCATCGATGCCGCGGATGTTGTAGCCGTTGAGGCCGCTGCGCTGGCCGACGCCGCTGACCGAGACACCTGGCTCGTAGCGCACCAGGTCCTTGATGGTGTTGACGTTGCTGCGGTCCAGCTGCTCGCGGGTCTGCACGCTCACCGTGCTTGGCACCTGGTTCACGTCCTGCGCGGTACGGGTGGCGCTGACGGTCACCTGCTGCAGGGTGATGGCGTTGGAGGCGGCGCGCTCGATCACCACATTGCCGGCACTGAGCTTGCGGTAGTTCAGCTGGGTGCCGGCGAGCATCTGGCGCAGGGCCTGCTCGGGCGGCATCGAGCCGCGCACGCCTGGCGAGGCGACACCTTCGGCCAGCTCGGCGGACAACCCCACCTGCCAGCCGGTGACGGCGGTAAACGCGTTGAGCGCCGACACCAGCGGCTGCTGGGCAATGGCGAAGCGGTAGTCACCCATGCGCGGGTTGGCTGCCTGGGCGGGCTCGGCGGCCAGCGCCGGCAGGCTGCAGACGCCGCCGGCCAGCATGGCCAGGGTCAGCAGCGACAGCGTGCAACGTTGCAGGCCCGCTGTGCGGGTGGAGACGGTAGACCGGCGAGTGAAACCTCTGGACATCGAAAGCGCTCCCTGTCGCGCGAATGTTATAGGTGCGGCCGATTCAAAAATAAGAATCAGTTGCATTGGCTATAACGAGACGTGTGACCACGGGGCATCGCGTAAAAAAAGATTCCGATTCAGTTCAGAATCACCAGCGCCGGGTACTCCTGCAGGCGTGCGGAGGTGATGTGGGCCAGCGAGCGCACCGCTTCGAGGGGTTGGTCGAGGCGGTAGTTGCCGGTGACGGCGACGTTCTGCAGGCGCTCGCTGGTGTTGATGATCCAGCCCGGGTAGTAGCGCCCCAACTCGGCCAGCACCTGGCTCAGGGGGCAGTTCTCGAACACCAGCCGGCCCTCGATCCAGGCCAGGTCCTTTTGCCCGTCCAGGCGCTCGCGCTGGCTGAAACCGTTGGGGCCGAGGCTGATGCTGTCGCCGGCCGACAGGCGGATGCGCTGGTCGCTGTTGCCCAGCAGGTCGACGTCGCCGCGCTGCACCCGCACCTGTGCCTGGCCGTCGAGGTAGCGCACGGCGAAATCGGTGTCGCGCACGCTGGCGCGCAACGGCCCGGCGCGCAGCTCGAAGGGCTGCTGCCCGCCGGGGACCTGGAAGTAAGCTTCGCCCTGGTACAGCCGGGCGATGCGCTGGCGGTCGTTGATGTTGCTGGAGAACGCCGAATTGGTATTGAGCAGTACCTTGGAGCCGTCCTGCAGTTCCAGGCGCTGGCGCTCGCCGACCACGGTCAGGTGATCGGCCTGCAGGCGCATGGGCAGGTTGCCGACCGTGAACACACCCACCAGCAGCACCGCGGCGGTGGCCAGCGGCTTCCAGTGCGGGCGCAGGCGGGCCAGGCGTGAGGGGCGCTGACGTTGCTGCAGCTGCAGCGCGGCGGCGCGCACGCTGTCGCCGTGCCACAGGGCTTCGGCCTGCACGTAGGCCGGGGCATTGGCCGGGTCGGCCTCGAGCCAGGCCTCGAAGGCCCGGGTGTCTTCGGGCGTGGCGCATTGCAGGCGTATCAGCCAGTCCAGCGCCTGGTCCATGGCGCTGTCGCAGGCAGCCGGGTCTGGCGGCGCAGGGCGGTCAGGGGCACTGTCGGTCACGGAGGGTCCTTGGCATGCTTGTGTATCAGGTAATGATCAAGTGTATCGGCATGTGAGGCAAGCAGGCTCAATCGCGATTGAGACGATCGGCTACGCCTACACAGATGGCCATGATCAGTTTCAGTTCCTTCTGAACCGTGCTGGCGGACACCTTCAGTTGTTCGGCGATTTCCAGATAGCTGGCGCCGTGCAATCGGCTGAGGATGAAGATGCGCTGCTGGCGGGCGCTGAGCTCGCCCAGCGAGGTGCTCAGGCGGCGCAGCAACTGCTCCGCGTGGGTGGCGTCCTCGGCGCTGCCGTGGCTGGCGGCCACGTTGTGCAGCACCGCCTCGGGCACATCGTCGAGCAGGGTGCGGGCTTGCACGCGGCGGGCGCGCAGGTGGTCCAGGGCGAGGTTGCGGGCGGTCTGGAACACGAAGGGTTCGAGGTGCTCGATGGGGCGTTCGCCCAGGGCGCGGGTGACGCGCAGGTAGGTTTCCTGAAGCAGGTCTTCGGCGGTGCTGGGGTTGTCGACCATGCGCTGCAGGGTGCGTAGCAGGGTGACCCGCTGGGCGAGGAAGACGGCGTTGAAGTGGGACTGACTCACAGCGATACCTGACCGGGATTTCAGCGAATGATAATGCTTATCATCAATGCTGTTGGTCAAGGGGGAAAAGCAGCGGCAAGCTTTCAGCGCCAGGCGGCAGGAGGAAAAGCAGGCTTACCCCCCGGCTTGCCTGCCGCCTGAAGCTTGCGGCTTGAGACTATCGCGCCTCCCATAGCGCCAGGCAGTTGTCCAGCATGCGGTTGGAAAAGCCCCATTCGTTGTCGTACCAGGCCATCACCTTGAGCATCTTGCCGGCCACCTTGGTGTGATTGGCGTCGAAGATCGACGAAAGCGGGTTGTGGTTGAAGTCGCACGACACCAGCGGCAGGGTGTTGTAACCGAGGATCTTCGAGTGCTGGCTGGCCTCTTTCATCAGCGCATTGACCTCTTCCACGCTGGCCTCGCGTGTCACGTTCAGGGTCAGGTCCACCAGCGACACGTTGATCACCGGCACCCGCACGGCCATGCCGGTCAGCTTGCCGGCCAGTTCCGGCAACACCAGGCCCACGGCCTCGGCTGCGCCGGTCTTGCTCGGGATCATCGACTGGGTGGCCGCCCGCGCCCGGTACGGGTCGCTGTGGTACACGTCGGTCAGGCTCTGGTCGTTGGTGTAGGCATGGATGGTGGTCATCAGGCCCTGTTCGATGCCCAGTTCGCGGTGCAGTACCTGCGCCACCGGCGCCAGGCAGTTGGTGGTGCACGAAGCACTGGAGATGATCTGGTGCGAGGGGCGCAGGATGTCGTGGTTGACCCCGTACACCACCGTTGCGTCCACGCCCTTGCCGGGGGCCGAGATGATGACTTTGCGTGCCCCGGCAGTAAGATGGGCCGCGGCCCGGGTGCGCTCGGTGAACAGGCCCGTGCATTCGAACACCACGTCCACACCCAGCGCCTGCCACGGCAGCTCGGCGGGGTTGCGAATCGCGCTGACGGCAATTCGGTCGCCGTTGACCGTGATGCTCTCGCCATCGCTGTGAACCTGTGCATCGAATGCCCCGTGCACGCTGTCGTACTTGAGCAGGTGCGCATTGATCGAGCTGTCGCCCAGGTCGTTGATGGCGACGACCTGCAGGTCCTGACGGTAGCCTTGGGTATACAGTGCGCGAAGAATGTTGCGGCCGATGCGGCCAAAACCATTGATTGCGATACGTAATGTCATGGAGCTACCTCTGGCAGACTGTCTGAGCCCCGGAAAGAGCCTGAATCTGATTTTGTTGTTGGAATTACAAGATTATTCGTAAAAAAATAGAAAACAAGCCTTTTTGCTGGCAGTATTTTGTTCAATCTACAACGAGTGACCGGCCAAGCCGTTACCCACCGACATTCGCGCCCCTGCCTTGAGCCTAGGTCGCAATCGTTTGTAAGGGAAACCGCCGCAGAGGTTGCTGCCCCTTAGCCTGGAGTCCAGTACATGCATCCGCGCATTCTTGAGGTCACCGAACGGCTGATCGCCCGTAGCCGTCCTACCCGCGAGCGCTACCTTCAGTTGATTCGCGGGGCGGCCAGCGACGGCCCGATGCGCGCCAAGCTGCAATGCGCCAACTTCGCCCATGGCGTGGCCGGCTGCGGCAGCGACGACAAGCACAGCCTGCGCATGATGAACGCGGCCAACGTCGCCATCGTCTCGGCCTACAACGACATGCTCTCGGCGCACCAGCCCTACGAGCACTTCCCCCAGCAGATCAAGCAGGCGCTGCGCGAAATCGGCTCGGTGGGCCAGTTTGCCGGCGGGGTGCCGGCCATGTGCGACGGCGTCACCCAGGGTGAACCGGGCATGGAGCTGGGCATCGCCAGCCGTGAAGTGATCGCCATGTCCACCGCGATTGCGCTGTCGCACAACATGTTCGACGCGGCGCTGCTGCTGGGTATCTGCGACAAGATCGTGCCGGGCCTGTTGATGGGGGCGCTGCGCTTTGGCCATCTACCCCAGCTGTTCGTGCCGGGCGGGCCGATGCCCTCGGGTATCTCCAACAAGGAAAAGGCCGACGTGCGCCAGCGCTACGCCGAGGGCAAGGCCAGTCGCGAAGAGCTGCTGGAGTCGGAAATGAAGTCCTACCACAGCCCCGGCACCTGCACCTTCTACGGCACGGCCAATACCAACCAGTTGCTGATGGAAGTGATGGGCCTGCACCTGCCCGGTGCCTCGTTCGTCAACCCGTACACGCCGCTGCGCGATGCGCTCACCGTCGAGGCCGCGCAGCAGGTCACGCGCCTGACCAGGGCCAGTGGCAACTTCATGCCGCTAGGCGAGATCGTCGACGAGAAGTCGCTGGTCAACTCCATCGTTGCGCTGCACGCCACCGGCGGCTCCACCAACCATACCCTGCACATGCCGGCGATTGCCCAGGCGGCCGGCATCCAGCTGACCTGGCAGGACATGGCCGACCTGTCCGAGGTGGTGCCAACGCTGTCGCACGTGTACCCCAACGGCAAGGCCGACATCAACCACTTCCAGGCGGCGGGCGGCATGGCCTTCCTGATCCGCGAGCTGCTCGATGCCGGGTTGCTGCACGAGGACGTGAACACCGTGGCCGGCCCCGGCCTGCGCCGTTATACCCAGGAGCCGTTCCTGGACAACGGCAGGCTGGTGTGGCGCGAAGGCCCCGAGGCCAGCCTTGACGAAAGCATCCTGCGTCCGGTGGCCAAACCGTTCTCCGCCGAGGGCGGCCTGCGGGTGATGCAAGGCAACCTTGGCCGTGGGGTGATGAAGGTGTCTGCGGTGGCGGCCGAGCACCAGGTGGTCGAAGCCCCGGCGCGGGTGTTCCACGATCAGCAGGAACTGGCCGATGCGTTCAAGGCCGGCGAGCTGGAGCGCGATTTCGTCGCCGTGGTGCGCTTCCAGGGCCCGCGCTGCAACGGCATGCCCGAACTGCACAAGATGACCCCGTTCCTGGGTGTGCTGCAGGACCGCGGCTTCAAGGTCGCGTTGGTGACCGACGGGCGCATGTCGGGAGCTTCGGGCAAGATTCCGGCGGCCATTCATGTGTGCCCGGAAGCGTTCGATGGCGGCCCGCTGGCGCGGGTGCGCGATGGCGACATCGTGCGCGTGGACGGCGTGGCCGGCACCTTGCAGGTGCGCGTCGAGCCGGCCGAACTGGCCGCTCGCGAGCTGCCGGCAGCGCCGCTGGGCAATGACCTGGGCTGCGGGCGCGAGCTGTTCGGCTTCCTGCGCGTGGCGCTGAGCTCGGCCGAGCAGGGCGCCAGCGCCTTCACCTCGGCCCTGGAGAACTTCAAATGAAGGTCGCACTGGTCGGTGACATAGGCGGCACCAATGCCCGCTTCGCGTTGTGGCGCGACAACGCGCTGCACGCGGTGCAGGTGTTCCCCACGGCTGACTACACCAGCCCCGAGCAGGCCATCGGCGTGTACCTGGCCGCGCAGGGCCTGGCCAAGGGCGAGGTGGCGGCGGTGTGCCTGGCGGTGGCCGGGCCGGTCAGCGGCGATGAGTTTCGTTTCACCAACAGCCATTGGCGTCTGGGCCGCAAGGCATTCTGCGCCAACCTGCAGGTCGAGCACCTGCTGCTGATCAACGACTTCACCGCCATGGCGCTGGGCATGACCCGCCTGCAGCCGGATGAAGTGCGCAATGTGTGCGCCGGCACCCCGGACACTACCCGTCCGGCGGTGGTGATCGGGCCGGGTACCGGCCTGGGTGTCGGGACCTTGCTTGGCCTGGGCGAGCAGCGCTGGCTGGCGCTGCCGGGTGAGGGCGGGCATGTCGACCTGCCGGTGGGCAGTGCGCGCGAGGCGGCGATTCGCCAGGCGATCGCGCTGGACACCGGCCACGTCAGCGCCGAAACCGTGCTCAGTGGCGGCGGGCTGCTGCGCCTGTACCACGCCATCTGTGCACTGGACGGGCATGCCCCCACGCTGGGCACGCCGGCCCAGATCACCGACGCGGCGTTGCACGACGACCCGGTGGCGCTGGAGGTGATCGAGCAGTTCTGCCGTTTTCTGGGGCGGGTGGCCGGCAACAATGTGCTGACCCTGGGCGGGCGTGGCGGGGTGTTCATCGTGGGCGGAGTGATTCCGCGCTTTGCCGAGCTGTTCCTGCGCAGCGGCTTTGCCGCGAGTTTTGCCGACAAGGGCTGCATGAGCGCCTACCTTGAAGGGGTGCCGGTGTGGCTGGTGACGGCGGAGTATTCCGGGTTGGAAGGGGCGGGAGTGGCGTTGCAGCAGGCACTGGCCCAGCACGCCTGAGTTGGAGTGACTGGCCGGGCCCTGTCGCGGGTCAAGCCCGCTCCCGCCAGGTTCGATGCCGTACCTGTGGGAGCGGGCTTGACCCGCAATGGGGCCGCCAAGGAATGCACTGACAAGGACAACAACCGTGACCAAGTCGATTCTGCTGGTCGATGACGACCAGGACATCCGTGAACTGCTGCAGGCCTACCTGAGCAAATGCGGCTTCCAGGTGCAGGCCCAGGCCGATGGCCAGGGTTTTCGCCAGGCCCTGGACACACACGGCGCCGACCTGGTGATCCTCGATGTGATGCTGCCCGACGAAGACGGTTTCAGCCTGTGCCGCTGGGTGCGACAGCACCCGCGTCAGGCCCGTGTGCCGATCATCATGCTCACCGCCAGTTCCGACGAAACCGATCGCGTCATCGGCCTGGAACTGGGCGCCGACGATTACCTGGGCAAACCCTTCAGCCCCCGCGAGCTGCAAGCCCGCATCAAGGCCCTGCTGCGCCGCGCCGGCTTCATGCATGAACGCCCCGGCGGTGACGTGCTGACCTTCGACGAGTGGCGCCTGGATACGGTCAGCCACCGCCTGTTCCACCGCGACGGCGAAGAGGTGATCCTGTCTGGCGCCGATTTCGCCCTGCTCAAGCTGTTCCTCGACCACCCGCAACAGATCCTCGACCGCGACACCATCGGCAATGCCACCCGTGGTCGCGAGCCGATGCCGCTGGACCGTATCGTCGACATGGCGGTCAGCCGCCTGCGCCAGCGCCTGCGCGATACCGAAAAACCTCCGCGACTGATCCGCACCGTGCGCGGCAGCGGCTACCTGCTGGCGGCCAGTGTTGCGCCCGCGCACTGAGCGGCGCTGGCGCCTGCCGCTGCCACGCTCGCTGCTGGGGCGCATGCTGCTGCTGACCCTGCTGGTGGTGACGGCGGCCCAGGGGTTGTCCAGCGTGATCTGGGTGTCGCAGTTGCGCGCCAGCCAGCTCGAAGGGCTGCTGGCCAGCGCGCGCAGCCTGGCGCATTCGATGACCGCCAGCGTCAGTTACTTTCGTTCGCTGCCGCTGGCCTACCGGCCGCTGGTGCTGGACCAGCTGCGCAGCATGGGGGGCACGCGCTTCGTGGTGTCGCTCAACGACCGGCCGCTGGACATGCAGGTGCTGCCGGTGACCCCGCGCAAGCAGGCGGTGATCGAGGCGTTCGAGCAGGTACTGCACGAGCGCCTGGGCGAGCAGATGGAAATCTCGGTGGAGTTCGTCGGCCCCGAGCAACTGCGTCTGTTCAACAGCGGGCTCAAGCTCGATGAACTGCCGCGCTCCTGGGCGCACTACTCGCTGACCCTGGAGCCGGTCAACCCGCCGGTGCTGGTGACCCAGATCCGCCTGGGCGAGGGCGAGTGGCTGTACATCGCCTCGCTGCTGCCCGAGCCCTACACCAGTCTCGAGGCCGAGGGCCTGCCGCGCCAGCAGGTGGGGTTCATCGCACTGACCAGTTTCTTTCTGCTGCTGTTCATCGGCCTGCTGGTGCATTGGCAGACCCGTCCGCTCAAGCGCCTGGCACGCGCGGCGCGGGAGCTGTCGCTGGGCGCCGACGCGCCGCCGGAGGTGGAGGGCGGCGGCAGCGAAGTGGTGGAGGTGGGGCGCGCCTTCAATGCCATGCGCGAACGCATCAGCCGCTACCTGACCGAGCGCAGCCAACTGTTCAGCGCGATCTCCCACGACCTGCGCACGCCCATCACGCGCCTGCGCCTGCGCGTCGAGCTGCTGGAGGATGAACAGCTGCAACACAAGTTCGGCCGTGACCTGGACGAGCTGGAGCTGCTGGTCAAGGGCGCCCTGCAGTGCGTGAAGGACACCGACATCCACGAGAACATCGAACCCATCGACCTCAACCAGGTGCTCGACTGCCTGGTGGAGCCCTACCTGGCCAGTGCGCGCGTCACCGTGCAGGGCAGGGCGCTGGCGGCGTATCCGGGCAAGCCGCTGGCGCTCAAGCGCTGCATCGGCAACCTGATCGACAACGCGCTCAAGTACGGCGAGCGTGCGCACCTGCGCATCATCGACAGTGCCACCGGTTTCGTGCTGCAGGTGGACGACGAGGGCCCCGGCGTTCCGGAGCAGCGCCAGGAACAGGTGTTCGAGCCACATGTGCGCCTGGCCGGCCAGCAGCAGGGCTACGGGCTGGGGCTGGGCATCGCGCGCAACATCGCCCACAGCCACGGCGGCGAGGTGAGCCTGCGCAACCTGCGCGAAGGCGGCCTGCGGGTCACCCTGAGCCTGCCGCGCAGTGCGGGCCAGCGGGTGAATGTCACAGGTCGGTGACATTCGCGCATCCCTTCGTTACTTCTGCCGCCCCAGGGGGTGGCTAGACTTCGATTCACGCGCAAGCAGCATGACTTGCACCGGCATAACAACAAGAAAGGTTTCCCTTGATGAATGCGATCAATCGCCTCGCCGCCGTTGTTTCCCTTGCTTCCCTGTTGCCATTGAGCGCCCTGGCTGCCGAACCCGGCACGGTCGAGGTGACCCACTGGTGGACGTCCGGTGGCGAGAAGGCGGCCGTGGACACGCTGCGCAAGCAGATCGAACAGGACGGCTTTGTGTGGAAGGACAACGCCGTGGCCGGGGGCGGCGGCGCGGCCGCCATGACCGTGCTCAAGAGCCGCGCGGTGGCCGGCAACCCGCCAGCCGCTGCCCAGGTCAAGGGCCCGGACATCCAGGACTGGGGCGCGCTGGGCCTGCTGACCAACCTGGACGATGTGGCCAAGGCCAACGACTGGGACGCGCTGCTGCCCAGAAAGGTTGCCGACATCATGAAGTACGACGGTCATTACGTGGCCGTGCCGGTGAACATCCACCGGGTCAACTGGCTGTGGATCAACCCGCAGGTGTTCGCCAAGGCCGGGGCCAAGGTGCCCACCACCCTGGACGAACTGTTCGCCGCCGCCGACAAGCTCAAGGCTGCCGGCTTCGTGCCCCTGGCCCACGGCGGCCAGCCGTGGCAGGACAGTACCGTGTTCGAGGACGTGGTGCTGAGCATTCTCGGGCCCAAGGGCTACCACGCCGCCTTTGTCGAACTGGATGAAAAGACCCTGACCGGTGCGCAGATGATCGAGGCGTTCAGCACCTTGCAGCGCCTGGGCACCTACATGGACCCCAACCGTGCCGGGCGTGACTGGAACGTTGCGGCCGCCGAGGTCATCAACGGCAAGGCCGGCATGCAGATCATGGGCGACTGGGCCAAGAGCGAATGGACCGCTGCGGGCAAGATCGCCGGCAAGGACTACGAGTGCGTAGCGTTCCCCGGTACCCAGGGCAGCTTTGCCTACAACATCGACTCGCTGGTGATGTTCAGGCTCAAGGACGAGAACGACATCAAGGCCCAGAACGACCTGGCCAAGGTGGCGCTGGAGCCGGCGTTCCAGACCGTGTTCAACCAGAACAAGGGGTCGCTGCCGGTACGCCAGGACATGGACATGGGCCCGTTCGATGCCTGCACGCAAAAGTCCGCCGCGGACTTCAAGGCGGCCGAGCAGGGCGATGGCCTGCAACCGAGCATGGCGCACAACATGGCCACCAGCCTGGCGGTGCAGGGCGCCATCTTCGATGTGGTGACCAACTTCCTCAACGACCCGAAGGCCGACCCGGCCAAGGCGGTCAAGCAGCTGGATTCGGCGATCAAGTCGGCTAAATGATCCGCTGAATCTTTCGGGCCTCATCTCGGGTCAAGCCCGCTCCCACAGGTACTGCGATGACTTTGTGGGAGCGGGCTTGACCCGCGATGCGGCGCAACGCGCCGCCTTTCCAACCGAGAACCTTCCGATGAGCACTATCGCCGTCCTCAACCAGGCCTCACCCCTCGATGCATTGCAACGCTGGCTGCCCCGACTGGTACTGGCGCCGAGCATGCTGATCGTGCTGGTGGGCTTCTACGGCTATATCCTGTGGACCTTCGTCCTGTCGTTCACCAATTCAAGCTTCATGCCCAGCTACAAGTGGGTGGGCCTGGCCCAGTACGCCCGCCTGATGGACAACGACCGCTGGTGGGTCGCCAGCAAGAACCTGCTGTTGTTCGGCGGCATGTTCATCGGCATCAGCCTGGTGGTCGGCGTGCTGCTGGCGGTGCTGCTCGACCAGCGTATCCGCCGCGAAGGCTTTATCCGCACCGTCTACCTGTACCCCATGGCGCTGTCGATGATCGTCACCGGCACCGCCTGGAAATGGCTGCTCAACCCCGGCCTTGGCCTGGACAAGATGCTGCGCGACTGGGGCTGGGAAGGCTTTCGCCTGGACTGGCTGGTCGACCCCGATCGCGTGGTGTACTGCCTGGTGATTGCTGCCGTGTGGCAGGCCTCGGGGTTCGTCATGGCGCTGTTTCTGGCCGGGCTGCGCGGGGTCGACCCGTCGATCATCCGCGCCGCCCAGGTCGATGGCGCGAGCCTGCCGACCATCTACCTGCGCATCGTGCTGCCCAGCCTGCGCCCGGTGTTCTTCAGTGCATTGATGATCCTGGCGCACATCGCGATCAAGAGCTTCGACCTGGTGGCGGCAATGACCGCCGGTGGCCCGGGCTACGCTTCGGACCTGCCGGCGATGTTCATGTATTCGTTCACCTTCAGCCGCGGCCAGATGGGCATGGGCTCGGCCAGCGCGATCCTGATGCTGGGTGCGATCCTGGCGATCCTGGTGCCGTACCTGTATTCGGAACTCAGGAGCAAGCGCCATGAGTAATTCACTTGCTGCTCGTCGACCGAGCCTGAGCCGCCTGGCGGTCTACGCCACCCTGATCGCGGCCTGCCTGGTGTACCTGGTGCCGCTGATCGTGATGCTGCTGACCAGCTTCAAGAGCCCCGACGACATCCGCACCGGCAACCTGCTGAGCTGGCCCGAGGTGATCACCGGCATCGGCTGGGTCAAGGCCTGGGACGCGGTGGGCGGTTATTTCTGGAACTCGATGAAGATCACCGTGCCGGCGGTGCTGATCTCCACCCTGGTGGGAGCGCTCAACGGCTACGTGCTGTCGATGTGGCGCTTTCGCGGCTCGCAGCTGTTCTTCGGGCTGCTGCTGTTCGGCTGCTTCCTGCCGTTCCAGACGGTGCTGCTGCCGGCCTCGTTCACCCTCGGCAAGCTGGGCCTGGCCAGTACCACCACCGGCCTGGTGCTGGTGCACATCGTGTACGGCCTGGCCTTCACCACGCTGTTTTTCCGCAACTACTACACCAGCGTGCCCCAGGCCCTGGTGCAGGCGGCGCGGCTGGATGGCGCGGGGTTCTTCACCATCTTCGGGCGCATCCTGCTGCCCATGTCGATCCCGATCATCATGGTGTGCCTGATCTGGCAGTTCACCCAGATCTGGAACGACTTTCTGTTCGGCGTGGTGTTCGCCAGTGGCGACGCGCAACCGATCACCGTGGCCCTCAACAACCTGGTCAACACCAGCACCGGGGCCAAGGAATACAACGTCGACATGGCGGCGGCGATGATCGCCGGGTTACCGACCCTGTTGGTCTATGTGCTGGCTGGCAAGTATTTCCTGCGTGGGCTCACCGCCGGCGCGGTCAAGGGGTAGAACATGGCAACGCTTGAATTGCGCAACGTCAACAAGACCTACGGCAGCGGCCTGCCGGACACGCTGAAGAACATCGAGCTGAAGATCGGCTCGGGCGAGTTCCTGATCCTGGTGGGCCCTTCGGGCTGCGGCAAATCCACCCTCATGAACTGCATCGCGGGGCTGGAGCAGATCAGCGGCGGGGCGATTCTGGTGGACGACGCCGACATCAGTGGCATGAGCCCCAAGGATCGCGACATCGCCATGGTGTTCCAGTCGTATGCGCTGTACCCGACCATGAACGTGCGCGACAACATCGCCTTCGGCCTGAAGATTCGCAAGATGACCCCGGCGGCCATCGACGAGGAGGTGGCGCGGGTGGCCAAGCTGCTGCAGATCGAGCACCTGCTGGGGCGCAAGCCCGGCCAGCTGTCCGGTGGGCAGCAGCAGCGCGTGGCCATGGGCCGGGCGCTGGCGCGTCGGCCCAGGATCTACCTGTTCGACGAACCGCTGTCCAACCTCGACGCCAAGCTGCGGGTGGAGATGCGCACCGAGATCAAGCTGATGCACCAGCGCCTGAAGACCACCACGGTGTACGTGACCCACGACCAGATCGAGGCCATGACCCTGGGCGACAAGGTGGCGGTGATGAAGGATGGGCTGATCCAGCAGTTCGGCACCCCGCAGCAGATCTACAACGACCCGGCCAACCTGTTCGTGGCGAGCTTCATCGGCTCGCCGCCGATGAACTTCATACCCTTGCGCCTGCAACGCCAGGAGGGTCGCCTGCTGGCCCTGCTCGACAGCGGCCAGGGGCGCTGCGAGCTGCCGCTGGGCATCGGCGAGGCGGGGCTGGAGGCGCGCGAGGTGATCCTGGGCATTCGCCCGGAGCAGATCAGCCTGGCGGCGGTCGAAGGCAATGGCCTGCCGAGCATTCGCGCCCAGGTGCAGGTCACCGAGCCGACCGGGCCGGACACCCTGGTGTTCGTGACCCTCAACCAGACCAAGGTGTGCTGCCGACTGGCACCGGAGTTCGCGCCGCAGGTCGGTGAAAGCCTGAGCTTGCAGTTCGATCCTGCGCGGGTGCTGCTGTTCGATGCAGAAACGGGCGAACGGCTGGGGCGCGGGCGTGCACCGCTCGATACGGTCGGCACCGACAACATTGCCCAATTCAGGGGCCGCTGAATTCGTTGTAAAGCATGGACACCATCGAAAACAATAAGACGAGGACACAGGGGATGGATCATTTCAAACGTGTTTTGCCGCGGGGCTGCATGACCCTGCTGGCGGCCTTCGGGGTCAGTTGCGGGGCGCACGCTGCCGGCGCCTTCGACCCGGAGTCGAAGTGGATGAGCGGCGACTGGGGCGGCACACGCACCGAGTTGCTGGACAAGGGCTACGATTTTTCGCTGGATTACGTGGGCGAGGTTGCCGGCAACCTGAAGGGTGGCTACAACAACGACAAGACGGCGCGCTACAGCGACCAGTTCGCCCTGGGCGTGAAGATGGACCTGGAGAAGATCCTGGGTTGGCACGACGCCGAGCTCAAGCTGGCGATCACCGAGCGCAGCGGGCGCAACCTGTCCAACGACCGCATCAGCGACCCTCGGGCCGGGCAGTTCAGCTCGGTGCAGGAGGTGTGGGGCCGCGGGCAGACCTGGCGCCTGACCCAGATGTGGGTCAAGCAGACCTACTTCGACGGCAAGCTCGACCTCAAGGCGGGGCGCTTCGGCCCGGGCGAGGAGTTCAACAGCTTCCCCTGCGATTTCCAGAACCTGGCTTTCTGCGGCTCGCAGGTGGGCAACTGGGTGGGCAGCATCTGGTACAACTGGCCGGTCAGCCAGTGGGCGTTGCGCGCCAAATACAACCTCACGCCGGAGTTCTTCGCCCAGGTCGGGGTGTTCGAGCAGAACCCTTCGAACCTTGAGACGGGCAATGGCTTCAAGCTCAGCGGCAGCGGCACCAAGGGCATGATCCTGCCGGTGGAGCTGGTGTGGGCCCCCAGGGTCAACGGCCTGCCCGGCGAGTACCGCCTGGGTTACTACTACAGCACTGCCAAGGCCGATGACATCTACGAGGACGTCAATGGCCAACCCCAGGGCCTGACTGGCGCAGACCCCAAGTCGCATTCGAGCAAGCATGGCTGGTGGGTGGTGGCGCAGCAGCAGGTTACTGCGCACAACGGCGATGCCAATCGCGGCCTGAGCCTGTTCGCCAACTTTACCGTGCACGACAAGGCCACCAACGTGGTCGACAACTACCAGCAGGTGGGCATGGTGTACAAGGGCGCCTTCGATTCGCGGCCCAAGGACGACATCGGCTTCGGCGTGGCGCGCATTCATGTCAACGATGACGTGAAGAAGCGTGCGCAGCAGCTCAATGGGGTCAGCGGTATCGATGACTACAACGACATGGGCTTCGTGCCGATCCAGCGTACCGAGTACAACGCCGAGCTGTACTACGGCGTGCACGTGACCAACTGGCTGACCGTGCGCCCCAACCTTCAGTACATCCGTCACCCGGGCGGGGTGAGCGAGGTGGACAACGCGGTCGTCGCCGGGCTGAAGATTCAGTCGTCGTTCTGAGGGGATATGTTGTAAATTTACGCCAATTCGGCGTTTTGCCGGCAAGGTCGACTTCTGTAGGAGCCGGCGTTGCCGGCGAACAGGCCCCCCTAACAACAAGAGTCCCGAAACATGTCCGAGCACCCGCTTCAACGCTTCTTCACCTCGCAGCGGCCGCGACCGACCTTCGAGTGGGAGCGTTACCAGCAGCGCGACGTGCTGATCATCGATCACCCCCAGTGCCAGGCGGTGTTCAGTCGCCAGGGCGCGCAACTGCTGCACTTCCAGCCCCGTGGCGAACGCCCGTGGCTGTGGTGCGCGGCGCAGTGGCCGCAGGTCGGCGCCATTCGTGGCGGTGTGCCGGTGTGCTGGCCCTGGTACGGCCGTCACCCCAGTGAAGACATGTGGCCGGCCCACGGCTGGGCGCGCCTGCTCGACTGGAAACTGATCGACAGCAGCGAAAGCGACGAGGGTGTGACCCTCACGTGGCGCCTGCAACTGTGCGACTGGCAGGTCGACCTGGTGGCCACGCTGGGCCAGCGCATGCAGTTGCAACTGAGCACCGAGCACCAGGACAGCCTGCCGTGCCAGTTGAGTCATGCTCTGCTGGCCTACTGGCGTATTAGTGACGTTTCCGAGATAGCGCTATCTGGGCTAGAGAATGCGAGGGGGTACGATCATCTGAGGCGTCAGGCATGCCAGCAGAAGGGCGCCTTGAAAGTGCAGGGCGGCTGTCAGCGGGTGTTCCAGAATGCTGCGACCCTGCAGGTCAACGACCCGGCCTGGCAGCGTCAGCTGTGCATCGATACCGGCGACAGCGACGACACCGTGGTGTGGCATCCGGGCAGCCGGCCGCTGATGGGCGTGAGCGGCAGCGAGACCCAGGGCTTCATCTGCGTCGAGGCCGCCAGTGGCAGCAGCGACAGCCTCAGCCTGGCGCCGGGGGAGCGGGCGCACCTGCAGTTGCAGGCGCATTCGCTCAATTGAGTTCGTCGTCGATCGGGTAGCGGCTGGCGTTGAGGCTTTCCTTGATCTTGCGCAGGTGAGGCTGGAAGTCCACGCCACGGCGCAGGGTCATGCCGGTGGCCAGCACGTCGAGCACGGTCAGCTGGATGATGCGCGAGGTCATCGGCATGTAGATGTCGGTGTCTTCAGGCAGCGGGATATTCAGGCTCAGGCTGCTGGCCTTGGCCAGTGGCGAGTCGGCAGCGGTGAGGCCGAGCACCGAGGCGCCGTTTTCCCGCGCCAGGCGCGCCACTTCGACCAGTTCGCGGGTGCGCCCGGTGTAGGAGATGATCACGAACAGCTCGCCGGTATGGGCCACCGAGGCCAGCATGCGCTGCATCAGCACGTCGGCATGCGCCGACACGGCGAGGTTGAAGCGGAAGAACTTGTGCTGTGCGTCCAGTGCCACCGGGGCCGAGGCGCCCAGGCCGAAGAAGTGGATCTGGCGCGCCTGGATCAGCATGTCGACGGCGCGGCTGACCAGTTGCGGGTCGAGCTGCTGGCAGGCACTGTCGAGCGAGGCGATGGCGCTGCCGAAGATCTTCTGGGTATAGGATGCAGGGTCGTCGTCGGCTTCTACCGCACGGCTGACATAGGCGGCGCCGCTGGCCAGGCTCTGCGCCAGTTGCAGCTTGAGCTCGGGGTAGCCGCTGACGCCGAACGAACGGCAGAAGCGGTTGACGGTGGGTTCGCTGACCTTGGCTGCCTGGGCCAGCGCCGCGATGCTGAAGCGCGTGGCTTGCTGCGGGTTGGCCAGGATGACTTCGGCGACTTTGCGCTCAGCCTTGTTCAGCTCGTCGAGGCGGCCCTGGATCTGCTCCAGGAGGTTTCGCACGCGGTCCATGGGGGTATGTCCTTGGGTCGGGGAGGCCGCCGGCTGCCACGGGCAGACGGCTTTTTACGCGGTGGCCTATCGTACTGATGGCACGGTTGGCGCACCACTTGATTCTGTATACACGACAATATGTTGTTAGTTTTACTACATTAGTCCTTGAAAACTGCGATTGAAACCGGTATTTCTACGTCAACTTGATAAAAGAACCAACATCATGGCTTCGATCACCGTTGAACCCTGCACCTTTGCCCTGTTCGGCGCCCTGGGCGACCTGGCGTTGCGCAAGCTGTTCCCGGCGCTTTACCAGCTCGATCGCGCGGGCCTGCTGAATGAGCAGACCCGCGTGCTGGCACTGGCCCGCGAAGCCGGCAGCCCGCAGGAGCACCTGGCGACGATCGAGGCGCACCTGCACAAGCACGTGGGCAGCGATATCGAGGCCCTGGCCCTGCAGCGCTTCATGGCGCGCCTGAGCTACCTGCATGTGGATTTTCTTCAGGCTCAGGACTACCCGGCGCTGCTCGAACAGGTACAACCCGACGCGCCACTGATCGCCTATTTCGCCACCGCCGCGGCGGTGTACGGCGGCATCTGCGAGAACCTCGACAAGGTCGGCCTGAGCGAGCGCACCCGCGTGGTGCTGGAAAAGCCCATCGGCCATGACCTGGAGTCGTCGCGCAGGGTCAATGACGCGGTGGCGCAGTACTTCCCCGAAAACCGCGTGTATCGCATCGACCATTACCTGGGCAAGGAGACGGTGCAGAACCTCATTGCCCTGCGCTTTGCCAACAGCCTGTTCGAAACCCAGTGGAACCAGAACTCCATCTCCCACGTGGAAATCACCGTGGCCGAGAAGGTCGGCATCGAGGGCCGCTGGGGCTACTTCGACAAGGCCGGGCAACTGCGCGACATGATCCAGAACCACCTGCTGCAGTTGCTGTGCCTGATCGCCATGGACCCGCCCAGCGACCTCTCGGCCGACAGCATTCGCGACGAGAAGGTCAAGGTGCTCAAGGCACTGGCACCGATCAGCGGCGAGGGCCTGAGCACCCAGGTGGTGCGTGGCCAGTACATAGCGGGCTACAGCGAGGGGCGGGCTGTGCCCGGCTACCTCGAGGAAGACAACTCCAATACCCAGAGCGACACCGAAACCTTCGTCGCGCTGCGGGCCGATATCCGCAACTGGCGCTGGGCCGGGGTGCCGTTCTACCTGCGCACCGGCAAGCGCATGCCGCAGAAACTGTCGCAGATCGTCATCCATTTCAAGGAGCCGCAGCACTACATCTTCGCGGCGGAACAACGTTTGCAGATCGGCAACAAGCTGATCATCCGCCTGCAGCCGGACGAAGGCATTTCGTTGCGGGTAATGACCAAGGAGCAGGGCCTGGACAAGGGCATGCAACTGCGCAGCGGCCCGTTGCAGCTGAATTTTTCCGATACCTGGCACAGCGCACGCATTCCGGATGCCTACGAGCGCCTGCTGCTGGAAGTGATGCGCGGCAACCAGAACCTGTTTGTACGCAAGGATGAAATCGAATATGCGTGGAAATGGTGCGACCAGTTGATCGCCGGCTGGAAACACGCCGGTGATGCGCCCAAGCCGTATGCGGCGGGCACCTGGGGGCCGATGAGCTCGATAGCACTGATTACCCGCGATGGGAGGGCATGGTATGGCGATATCTGAACTGCAACTGCCGGCGAGCGTGACGGCACATGAGTTTGCCGATGCGGCGCGCCTGGCCGAGGGCCTGGCTGTGGATGTGGCGCAGCGGTTGCGCACGGCGATGGACGAAAACGGCCAGGCCACCCTGGTGGTGTCGGGCGGGCGCAGCCCGGTGGCGTTCTTCCAGCGCCTGGCCAGGCAGCCGCTGGACTGGTCCAGGGTGGTGGTCAGCCTGGCGGACGAGCGCTGGGTGCCGGTGGAACATGCCGACAGCAATGCCGGCCTGGTGGCGCAGCACCTGTTGCAGGGCGAGGCCGCCAAGGCGCGGTTCGTCGGCCTGTACCGTCCCGCCGCGAGCCTCGAAGCCGCTGCCGAGCAGGCGGACCAGGCGCTTGCCCAGCTGCCGCCGATCGATGTGCTGGTGCTGGGCATGGGCGATGACGGTCACACCGCCTCGCTGTTTCCGGGCAGCCCCAACCTGGCCGAGGGCCTGCAGGCCCAGAGCCAGCGCCGGGTACTGCCGATGCTGGCGCCGAGCGTGCCGCATCAGCGCCTGACCCTGACCCGGCGTGTGCTGGCCGGTGCAGGTGCGACACTGTTGTCGGTGCAAGGGCCGGGCAAACTCGCTACCCTGCGCGCCGCGCTGGGCGGTGACGACCCGGCGCAGATGCCGATTCGCGCCTTTCTTCAAGACCCCCTGGAAATCTACTGGTGCCCATGAACCAAGGACACGCCGTTATGACAACCCTTGAACCTTCACAGCCGGGCATTTCCATGGCCGACAAGATTGCCCTGATCGACCGCATCTGCGGCCAGGCGCGCATTCTGCCGGTGATCACCATCGCCCGCGAGCAGGACATCCTGCCGCTGGCCGATGCGCTGGCGGCCGGGGGGCTGAAGACGCTCGAGGTGACGCTGCGTTCCGAACACGGCCTGACCGCCATCCGCCTGCTGCGCGAACAGCGCCCGGAGCTGTGCGTCGGAGCCGGTACGGTGCTCGACCGCAGCATGCTGGCGGCGGTGGAACAGGCCGGTGCGCAGTTCGTGGTCACGCCGGGGTGCACCCAGGACATCCTGGAGGCGGGGGTCGAGAGCCCGTTGCCACTGTTGCCGGGCATCAGCAGCGCCTCGGAGATCATGATGGGCTACGCGCTGGGCTATCGGCGCTTCAAGCTGTTCCCGGCCGAGATCAGCGGCGGGGCGGCGGCGATCAAGGCATTCGGCGGGCCGTTCGGCGAGGTGCGTTTCTGCCCCACCGGCGGGGTCAACCCGGGCAACGTCAAGCAGTACATGGCCCTGGCCAATGTGATGTGCGTGGGCGGAACCTGGATGCTCGACAGCAGCTGGATCAAGAACGGCGAGTGGGCACGCGTGCAGGCGTGCAGTGCCCAGGCGCTGGCGTTGCTGGACTAGAGAATTCGTTGTGTGCTGTACGGCTTTGAGGTGCGCTTGGTCGGCGCACCTTTTTTTTTGCCGGCGCCATTGACCGGCAAGGCCGCTGCCCATCCAGGAAGCACGTCCCGCTGCCGAGCCTGTCGCGGCCTCCCTAGTATCGAAAACTCATGGGTTTTCTGCAGGGAGTGCATACCTTGGACGACGAAATCGAACACGCTACAAATCCGCGACTCAGCGGCTACGCGGTCAAGACCGGGTCCTATTCGCTCGAGCGCCACCTGATCGGCGGCAAGCGCCTGGCACCCGGCTGCTGGGTCAACGGCAAGACCGTCTACGGCGATATCCGCATTGGCTCCAGTGCCTGGGCCACCTACACCCGACCGGTGTTCGCCTACCTGTCAGCGGTGGATACCCTGCGGCTCAACGGCCTGAGCAACCAGCGCCATGCCATCACCTTTGCCCAGGGCCACAGCAAGCAGTTCATCCGTGAAGTGGACGCGCCCTATTCGGTGTCGTCGGCCATCGAGCGGGTCAATATCCTCTCCAGCCTGCACACCGGCTTTGTCGACGACATCGCCTGGGGGGCGCCGAACGACAACCGCCTGACGCTGCTGCTGCCCGGCAGCGGGGTGTTCGCCATCTATCAGATGAACCTGGTGTATGCCCATTGCGCGACCTCGGCCGGACAGCTGAGCAAGGCGTTTCGCACCAGCAAGACGCTGGCCACGCAGGGGCGTACCGACCTGTACTTCCTGTCGGCCATCAGCACGGCCGTGTATGTGGCGGTGGCCGATGCCGCGGCCACCCCTCCGATTGCCTGGGATGCCCTGCAGCGCAAGGTGCTGACCGAAGGTTACGAGGTTGAATGCAATGCCGGCGCCTGGTCGTTCGATTTTTCCGCAAGCCAGAAGATTCACTACAAGTACTGAGGGAACCGTCATGAGTGAAGACAACGTGTTTGGCGCCGACTCCCCCGCACAGCGCGGGAGCTACCACATCGACAAGTACCTCTTTGGCGGTGACAAGGTACGCCAGGCCTGCTGGATAAAGGATGCCACCGAGTTCGGCCAGATGTACGACGGCAAGCGGTGGTGGGACATGTATTCGGTGCCGGTTGCCGCTTACGTGGAGCATGTCGGCACCGTTCAGGTGCCGAGCAACGGCGAGGATGAACGCACCTTCGAGGTCACCCATGGCTTTACCCGAAGCTTCAGCCGTACCACCGAAGTGTCTGGTGGCGTGCAGCTGGAATTCAAGGGCGTGGGGGTGAGTTCAGAGGTCCGGGTATCGTTCCAGGCTGCGCAAAGCTGGAACGACTCCACCACCCAGAAGCACACCCGCAAGCTGGTCGGCCCCGGGGTGTTCTATGCCTATCAGGTGCACATCCTGTATGCGCACTGTGTGATGGGCGCGTCGGAGATCGATTACTACTTCGAGCACAACAAGGTGCTGCCGATTCTCGATGCCAACGCGCAGGTGATGCGCGAAGACCTGATCTACCTGTCGTCGGTTGCCACCGACACGCTGGTCACGGTGCTGGAGGAGGCCTCGGTGGACCCGCTCGGCTGGGACGAACTGCAGAAAAAGGTGTTGTTCGAGCACTACAGTTCCCGGAAAAACGCGGGCTGCTGGCGCTTCGATTTCAGCGTGAACGAGCGCTACCCGCGCGGGTGATGCGCCGCGCTGGCCTGCGTCGGCAGGCCAGCGGGCATGCCATCAGAAGCTGTCCGAGGTCCTGAAGCCGCCGCCCCCGCTGCTGTCGGAGCTGGAGAAGCCGCCACTGCTGCTGGAGCTGCTGCTCGAACTGCTGGAACTGGAGCTGCTCCAGCTCGATCCCGAGCTGCTACTGCTGTACGAGCTGCGCTCGACGGCGACGCGCGGCACCAGTTCGCGGTGTTCGCGGATGGTCCCGACCAGATAGCCCAGGGTGACATCGCGGGTCATGTAGTCCGACAGCAGACGTTCGATGCCCAGCGTTGCCTTGTACTGATAGCCGTCGTCACGGAAGAAGTCGGTGCGCAGCGCGCGCTCCAGCTCCTTGGCCCGGTCATAGGACTGCTGGGCCAGGCCATGGGTCTGGCGCGCCTCGGCCAGTGCCCGTTCCACGCCGTCGACCTGCGGGTACAGCCGCTGCAGCTGCAAGGCGATCTGGTCGTCTGCGGTATCGGGGGTCTTCTTCACCTGCTCGAGCAGTTGCTCGATGCTCTTGGCCTGCAACTGGTCGGTGAGCCACTGGCGGGCACGCAGGTAGTGCGGGTCCTGGTTGTGGGTGAATGCGGTCAGTTGCGCGTGAATGTCGTTGGCCTGCTGCTTGCTGGCCACGGTCTGCTTGTACAACGCCTTGTGCGCTTCGCGCAGCGGCTCCATGCCTGCCTGCTGCTGGGCGTCGGCCAGTTGCTGGCCGGTGCTTTGCTCCAGCGCGGCAATGTGCGCGTCGCGTTCGAGCTGCAGTGCCTCGTTGCGCTGCTGCATGTTGAGCAGGTTCAGCTCGTTGCTGCGGTTGCCGCTGTAGTCGACCTGCCTGGCCAGCCAGCCATCGAGCCAGCGGCTGATGCGGCCCAACCGATACTGTTCGGTGCCGAAATCGCGATCACGCAGGAAGTGGTAGATCGGGTTGCGGCCGAACATCGGCAGCTTGTCGGCACACTCCTGGCGAATGTCGGCATACCCGGTGACGGTTTCGAGGTTGGCGGCGATGGCCTGTTCCAGCTGGTGCATCTGCGCCGTGTAGGTCGGGTCCTGGGCCAGTTGGTCGCGGGCCTGGCGGTCGAGGTCGTCGAGGCGCTCCTGTACTTGCGCGGTCGCCTCCAGCGACTGGGCGATCTGCTGCTCGACCTCCAGCAGTTGCTGGCGCAACTGCCCCTGGGCCAGCTGGCGTTCGTGCAGGGCCTGAACCACCTCGTCCTGCAGCGACGGGGCGTGCTCCAGTTGCAGGGTCGCGATGCTGCGCAGGCGGGTCAGGATGTCCTGTTCGAGCGCCATCTGGCGCTCGGTGGCACTGGCCAGTTGTTGTTCTGCGTCGCGCAGCACGTGCTCGAAACTGCGTGCATTGTCGGCGACGATACCGATGAGCTTGCTGGGTCTCATGTCATCACCAGTCCAGGATCATGTCGGGTTTGGCGACACGTTGGTTGAATTTCAGGCTCAGCATGTTGGCAGGCTTGCTGCCCATGGCGAGGTCGTCGATGTGGCCGTCGCTGAGTTTGTCTTCCTTGACCTTGAGGTACTCGGCCTGGCTGACCCGCACACCAAAGTAGGACGCCCAGCGCGATTCGCCGGTTTCCGAACTGGTGACCGGCACGCTGATCGGGTTGCCGGCGGCGTCCACGGCCTCGACCACCAGGTACCAGCTCTTGCCCTGCAGGGAGTCACCGCCCTGGTTGCACAGCGCCTGGTCATAGCAGCGCTCGACCCCCGACTTGACGCCGTAGCGGTCCACCACCCGCAGCTCCAGTGCCTGACGGGCGAACACCAGCAGGCTGTCAAGCGTCGACAGGTGGTCGCTGGCCTGGCGTGCCTGCAGGGCGTCGATGGCCTTGTCGACCTGGGCGGCCTGGGCACGCACCACCCGCAGGTCGTTCGGCGGCAGGCGCAGGGCGGGCAACTGCTGCTCGATTTCGTCCAGGCGCCGGATCAGCGGCTGGACTTGCTGAATGCGATCGAGCTGGCTTTCGAGCTCACCGACTTCACGGTCGACCACCTCGATGCCCTGGGTGTCGGCGTTGCCGATGGCCTGGTCGGCCACCCGGGCCTGCTGCGCCATCACCCCGAAACGCTTGGCGCCTGCGGTGAACGCCGGGTTGTGCAGTACGGCCTGCAGGCGGCTGCGGGCATCGATAATGGCCTGGACGTCGTTCAGGCCCTTGTCGGCCTGCCTCAGTTGCGCGCGCGCCGACTGGGTGTTGCGTTCGTAGGTATCGAGGTCCTGCTGCACGCTGTCGCGGTTGTCGCTGTCGATCAGTTGCGGCCACGGTCGGTGCGTCAGCAGTGTCTGAACCTGCGTCAGCCGCTCGGCAAGCGGCCCCAGCAGGCGCGTGGCCGCGGGCTCGGGCTGTTGCGCGACGGCTTGCTGCAACGCATCGAGGCGCGACTGGTGCTGCGCAAGGTCGGCGCTCAGATCGCTGCTGCGATACTCGGCCGTACGGACGTTGTCCTGCACCTTGGAGGTCTTGGCGGTGTCGTTCACCACCCGGGTGCACTGTACGGCCAGCAGCGCGACGACGATCAGTTGCAGGATGCGCATGAGCTTCCTGCGGTTGAGCAGCAGGCGCGTGGTCAGGCGCTGCAGTGCGGTCTGTTCGGGCGCCTCGAAGGCCAGGCGCCGGGCGAAGAACGCCCGCACACCCTGTTCGATCAGCGCATCGTCATAGGCGATGCCCTGGGCCTGGTAGTAGGTGCGGATACGCTCGGCGACTTCAGCGCGGCGCTGCGGCAGGTTCAGGTGCTCCTGCACCTGCATCTGCTGATGGCGCAGCTGGTCGACCACCGCCATCGCGCCCAGCTGTTCGGACAGAGGAACACTGCTCATCAGGCGGCCTTGGTCAGCAGGGCGGCGAACTTGCGCTTGGCCTCTTCGACAGCTTCGGCGATATCCCGGGCGGCGTTGCTCGACTCTGCGCGGTAGGTGTCGGCCATCTGCTTCATGTCGGTCTGGAACGACAGCGTGGCGTCAGCCAGGGCGCGCACCGAGTCGACCTTGATGGTCGAGCCGTAGCTGGCCTTGACCGCGGCTTCGAGCTGCTGGTTGCCGGTGCTGCCCAGCGACTCCAGGCCCTGGCTGATGCCGTCGGTGGTGGCATTGAGGGTGTGGGTGGCTTCGGCCAGGCCGCTGTTGGCGGTGAACGACACGGCAAGCCCGGTGAGTACCACTTCGTTGGTGGAAAAGAACGACACCATGCGCTGGTATTGACGCTCCTTGATCACGTGCACCTGATTGATGCGTGCAAAGACCATTTCGGCGGTGTTGTAGCCGACCTTCAGGTCATCGGCGATGTCCTTGATGATCTGGTAGCGCTTGTCTTCGTCCTGCAGGGCGCGCACGGCTTCATCGCGGCCCAGTTCCAGCGCGGCGCGTGCGGCGGGCTCGGCGCTTTCGGCGTCGGCGACCCGGGCGTTGGCCTCGTTCAGGGCCAGGGTGCGCTGCTGCAGGGCCTCGCCAGCGACGGCCAGCACCTGCTGGGCTTCCACCTCGGCGGCTTTCATGGCCATGCGAAAGTCCATGTACGACTCCAGGATCACGCTCTCGCGGGCGATCTGGTCGTTGGCCGACTTGCACACCTTCAGGTAGTTTTCGCGGATATCGGCAAAGCGGCTGGGGATGGAGCCGCGACGCACGTTCATCCAGGTCAGCTTGATCTTTTCCATCGCGTCCAGGCGCCCGTCCTCCATCCAGCCGGCCATGGCGGCGGCGTCCTCGCGGATGGAGGTGAAGCTCTGCGTGATGTCCATGAAGCGCGTGGAGATGTCCATGCCTTCGATCTGCTCGCGCACCATGCTGTTGAAGCTGGTGGCCTGCTGCAGCACGGTGGCGATGGAGGTGACCTTGGTGGTGTCGTAGTGGGCCACGCGGTCCAGCAGTACCAGAACCGGGGCATCCTGAACGGGCTGGATGAAGTTGATGCCGATGGTGCGCAGGCTGGTGAGTGCCCGTTCCAGGTAGTGGCTCATTGAGTGTCCTTACAGGTGTGGCAAAAATAATGAGGCCGGCAGTATACCGAGCACGCCAGCGCCCCGCAGGCTTTCGCACAACCAAAAAAAATGCCCGCCTCCGTATCAGAGGCGGGCATTGCATGCAGCAGCGGGTCAGTTGGCGTTTACGCCGCCTTAGCAGCCTGCTGGCTCAGCGAGCGGTTCAGTGCGCTGAACAGCGCCTTGAAGCTGGCGGTGGTGATGTTTTCATCGATACCCACGCCGTGCACCGGACGACCGCCAGCCACGCGCAGTTCGATGTAGGCCGCCGCCTTGGCGTGGGTGCCGGCACCGATGGCGTGCTCGTTGTAGTCCATGATTTCCACGGCTACCGGCAGGCCGGCCACCAGGGCCTCGAGGGCGCCGTTGCCCTTGCCGCGCCAGTGCAGGGTGGTTTCGCCTTCACCGGCCACTTCCACTTCCACGGCGCTGTGGCCGTTCTCTTCCTGCAGGCGATGGCTGACCAGCGCATACGGGGCGTTGGCTTGCAGGTACTCGCTCTGCAACAGCTTGTAGATCTGCTGGGCGGTCATTTCCAGGCCCAGGCGGTCGGTCTCGCCCTGTACCACCTGGCTGAACTCGATCTGCATGCGGCGCGGCAGGCTGATGCCGTATTCCTGTTCGAGCAGGTAGGTGATGCCACCCTTGCCCGACTGGCTGTTGACGCGGATCACCGCCTCGTAGCTGCGGCCGATGTCGGCCGGGTCGATCGGCAGGTACGGTACTTCCCACAGGGTGTCTTCTTTCTGCTGGGTGAAGCCCTTGCGGATCGCATCCTGGTGCGAGCCGGAGAACGCGGTGTGCACCAGGTCGCCCACATACGGATGACGCGGGTGTACCGGGATCTGGTTGCACTCTTCGACCACCTTGCGCACGCCGTCGATGTCGGAAAAGTCCAGCTCAGGGTCCACGCCCTGGGTGTAGAGGTTCAGGGCCAGGGTCACCAGGTCGACGTTGCCGGTACGCTCGCCGTTGCCGAACAGGCAGCCTTCGACACGGTCGGCGCCGGCCATCAGGCCCAGCTCGGTGGCAGCCACGCCGGTGCCACGGTCGTTGTGGGTGTGCAGGCTGATGATCACGCTGTCACGGCGCGACACGTTGCGCCCGAACCACTCGATCTGGTCGGCATAGATGTTCGGGGTGGAAACTTCCACGGTGGCTGGCAGGTTGAGGATCACCTTGTGTTCGGGGGTCGGGTTCCACACCTCGATCACCGCGTCGCAGACTTCCTTGGCGAACTCCAGTTCGGTAGCGCTGAAGGTCTCTGGCGAGTACTGGAACGTCCAGTGGGTTTCCGGCTGCTGGGCGGCGTACTTGACGAACAGCTTGGCCGCGTTCACCGCGATGTCCTTGACGCCCTGCTTGTCCTGGTTGAAGACAATGCGGCGGAATGCCGGGCAGGTGGCGTTGTACAGGTGCACGATGGCCTTCTTGGCCCCGCGCAGCGATTCGAAGGTACGTGCGATCAGGTCTTCACGGGCCTGGGTCAGCACCTGGATGGTGGTGTCGTCCGGGATGTGGCCGTCTTCGATCAGGGTGCGCACGAAGTCGAAGTCGGTTTGCGAGGCCGATGGGAAGGAGGCCTCGATTTCTTTCACGCCCACGCTGACCAGGGTCTTCCAGAAGCGCAGCTTCTTGACCGCATCCATCGGCTCGATCAGCGACTGGTTGCCGTCGCGAAGGTCCGAGCTGCACCAGATCGGCGCGGCCGTGATGGTCTTCGAGGGCCAGGTGCGGTCAGGCAGGTTTACCTGAGCGAAGGCACGGTATTTTTTCGAAGGGTCTTTGAGCATGGTCATGAAAGCAATCCTTATTGTGCGGCCTTGAAAGGGGCCCGCCGAACGTACAAGTGATGAATGGGCGAGGCGACGCGATTCAGCTTGGTAGTCGGGCACTGACCAGGCAAAGGCTGCGATGTTGGCGAAGCAGGATGAGGGTGTGCGTGGTTTTCATGGGTTCAACCCTAACCAGTGGGGTGAACGATGGCAAGCACTGCAAAAAAATTGAGAGGAATGCTTAAAAACTGAAGAATGTCGTGATTTTATAGCGCCGAACAATCAAAAAGACCGCGCCAGTTGCGCGGTCTTTTTGATTGGCGCAAGACGCTGATCAGGGCTGGAAGGCCCCGATGAAGATCGCCGGATCGACCCGTGCGTCGTTCAGGCTGACGTTCCAGTGCATGTGCGGCCCGGTGGCGCGGCCGGTGGAGCCCACCCGTCCGACGATGGCGCCACGGCTCAGTTGCTGGCCGGGTTTCACGTCGATCTTCGACATATGGCAGAACATGCTGATGAAGCCCTGGCCGTGGTCGACGAACACGGTGTTGCCGTTGAAGAAGTAGTTGCCGATCAGGATCACCTTGCCGTTGGCCGGGGTCTTGATCGGGGTGCCGGCGGGCACGGCGAAGTCCAGGCCGGCATGCGGGTTGCGTTCCTCGCCGTTGAAGAAGCGGCGCACGCCGAACTTGCTCGACAGCGGGCCGTTGACCGGCTTGTCGAGGAGCAGGTTGCTCGGCAGGTTGGGGCTGAAGCTGCGGTAGGCCTTGATCTGCTCGGCCAGCTCGGCGTCGATGCGCTTGAGGTCGGCCGGGTTGGGGTTGACCTGGCGCTGGTTCTTCAGGGTGATGCGCTGCTCGGGGTACTTCTTGCTGGCGACCGTGAAGCTCAGGGTGCGCTCGCCCTGGGTCAGGCTGGCGGTGCCGGGCTTCTGGGTCAGCGGCAGGCCGACAATGGCCAGCCAGGTGTCCTGCTCGCGTACCACCAGCACCGGCTTGCCGTCGAAGCGTGCCTGAGGGGCCTGGGCGGCGGGGCCGAGGTCGACCACCGCGACGCCGCCGGGCACCGGCTTGTTCAACTGGCGGGTGATGTAGCTGGCCTGGGCGGTGCCGGCGAAGGCCAGGCAGAGGGCGAGCAGCGGGGCAAACAGTCGGGGCATGAGTCAGTCCAGTAGAGAGAGCGTGACCGGGGTCAGGTGGTTGTCTTCGACCCGCACCTGCAGCTCGCCTTCGCCCAGGCGGGCGGTCAGGCGCTGGCCGTTGCGGGTCTGCGCGGCGCTGCGGATGGCCTGGCCGCGCTCGTCGAGCAGGATGCTGTAGCCACGGCTGAGGGTGGCCAGCGGGCTGACCACCTGCAGTGTCTGCACCTGCACCTGCAGGTGCTGGCGGCGGGTGGCGAGGGTCTGGCGCATGGCTCGCGGCAGGCGCTCGGCGAGGTTGTCCAGGCGTTGCTTGAGCAGCGCCAGGGCACGCCCGGGGTGCTGCGCGGCCAAGCGGGTATCCAGGCGTGCCAGGCGTTCGCGGCGCTGGTTCAGGCGCTGCTCGAAGGCGCGGCGCAGGCGCATGTCCAGGTCGTCGAGGCGCTGGGCCTGCTGGCGCAGGCGTTCGCCGGGGTGGCGCAGACGCCGCGCCAGGCTGTCCAGGCGCAGCCGGTCATGGGCCAGGCGGTTCTGGATGCGCAGCAGCAGGCGGCGTTGCAGGCTTTCCAGGCGTCGGCCCAGGTCGCTGCTGTCGGGGGCCAGCAGTTCGGCGGCGGCCGAAGGGGTGGGGGCGCGCACGTCGGCGACGAAGTCGCTGATCGACACGTCGGTTTCATGCCCCACGGCGCTGACGATGGGCGTGACGCAGGCAGCGATGGCACGGGCCACGGCTTCTTCGTTGAAGCACCAGAGGTCTTCCAGCGAGCCGCCGCCACGGGCCAGGATCAGCGCGTCGAAGCCTTGCGCATCGGCGCGTTGCAGGGCCCGCACGATCTGGTTGATGGCTTCGCGGCCCTGCACGGCGGTGGGTATCAGGGTCAGCTCCACCTGCGGGGCGCGGCGACTATCAGCTGATCCTCGACACCGTCGAACCGGCCGGTGACGGCGCCCTGCGCCTGGCCTTCGACGCGCTCAAGGAAAAGCTCGGCAACGAGGGC